>JBHJOS010000125.1:0-12705 GCA_050329415.1 Kineosporiaceae bacterium | reverse complement strand
GTGTCCGGCCAGAGGCGTTGTCGGAGTGATCGGCTACTCTGCAATCCGGGCACTGAAGGGAGGAGGATCGTGTCGGTCGCGCACATCACGTCCTTGAGACTGGACGCCTTCAAGTCCTTCCGCGGTCAGGAGCTCCCGCTGGGGGACCTCACCATTCTGACCGGACGCAACAGCAGCGGGAAGTCCAATGCCCTCGACGGGCTGGAGGTTCTCTCTCGACTCGCAACGGGCGAGGAACTGGGTGACGCTCTCGACGGGACGCGGCGAGAGGCCGGTGCGGTCCGCGGAGGTTCTTCCGGGTGCGCCCCACACGGGTCCGACTCCTTCGCCATCGGGTGTTCCGTCAGCGTCGGCGACGAGACGTTCGACTACGACGTGGAGATCCAGGTGTCCCCCGAGCTTCGCGTGAGACGTGAACACTTGCGCGGGCCCGCCCCAGCCGTCAAGTCCGGGAACGTCCAGAATCGCGACCTCGTGATAACCCGAAGACCCTCGACGGACTCCATGGGGGTCGAGGCGGAGGTGTACAACGGGAAGCGCGGAGGAAATCCGAGTACGATCTACCGTGACTCACGACTCGTTCTCACCCAGATTCCCGTCCGACTGGTCCCCAGGAATGCCGCCGACCGGGCGGTTCTTCGAGCGATCGACGCTGTCACCAGCTCCCTGAAGGGAGTCTTCCACCTCGATCCGGTGCCTCATCTGATGAGGACATATGTCCCCGAACGCGACACCGAGCTCCGCCGGACCGGGCAGAACCTGTCGGCTTCCATCGCCGCTCTCAAGACGAACGACAAGGAACGCTACGAAGAAGTCCTCCAGTTGCTTCGGGACGTCGCCGACACGGAGATCCATGACATTCGCGCGGTTCTCTCCCCACTGGGTGATGTCATGCTGGCCCTCGAGGAGGGGCACGGCGCCTCCGAGGTGACACCGGCCCGGGAGATGAGCGACGGCCTGCTGCGCTTTCTCGCCATAGCGACTGCCCTGATGACGGCGCAGCACGGCCTGGACATCGACAGCGAGGACGACGTCTCGTCGCTGCCGGGCGCCCCCTCGCCCGTCCAGGGCGCGGTGTGCATTGTCGTCGAGGAGATCGAGAACGGCCTGCATCCTTCGCAGGCCGACCGCGTCCTCACGCTGGTCAAGCGCTCCAGCAAGGAGTACGGCAGCCGAGTCGTGGTCACCACGCACAGCCCCGCCCTCCTCAACGCAATGACCGGCTCTCACAACGAGAACATCATCGTCTGTTTCAGAGGAAAGGACGGAGGGAGTCGTCTCGCCCGGATGACGGACCTCCCCGGATACGCCCACGCACTCGCCGAGGGGAGAGTGGGTGACCTGGTGTCGCGGAACCGCCTCGTGCGACCCGAGGAGCCCGCGCCGGACTGGGCGGAGTTCGACGAGCTCATCGGACTGCGATAGATGGCACCGGTCGTCTTCGTCGACACGTCTGTCATGTGCAACATCATCCCCGTCCCGGGCCGCGACCAGGATCGGGAGGCGGTGATGGCCAGACTCGCCGAGCTGCGCGAGAGCCGGGCCCACATGATCCTCCCCATCACGTCTGTCATCGAGACCGGGAACTTCGTCGGGAACCTCAAGGACGGCACCGTCCGCCGTGACGTCGCCCAGCGATTCGTCCGACATCTCGAGCTCGTCATCAGTAACAGGGCACCCTGGCGACTGCACGAGGTCGAGTGGGGTGCCGAGTTCATCCGATCACTGATCTCCGGCGCGGACACGGAGACCGACCTCGTGGGACACGCCATGCACGGCGTCGGGACGGGTGACCTGTGCATCCTGACCGAACGCCTGATGTACCGGCGGCGTTCCCGCCTGCAGGACGTGGAGATCTGGTCGATGGACGCGAAACTCTCGGCACATTCATGAGTCGGCCCTCCGTGAGTCCGGCGACCCGCGGGCTCGGGTCGGCCGACTCGCCAGGATGACGGCTCCGGCGCGGCCCGCAGTCCGACCGACAGTGACTGCCCGATCGGTTCCCGCCCGGGCAGGCGCGACCGGAGGACCGTCGGGACTCCTCTCGCGTGACACCCGGGGGCCACTCGGGATTGACGCCGCGAGGTCCGACCGGGTTGCGGCCGCGACGAAACCTGCCCCTTGGGGGGAGCGTGTGTGACCGTCATGGCTACTGCTGGAGGTCCGATGTCCGACTCCCCGTTCCCCCCGATGTGGCAGGGAGGGACGCGGCTCGATCCCGCCCTGCCGAACCGCCGGGACCTGCGGCGCCGGGAGCGGCGGCAGGCGGGGCACCGGCGCCGCGTGATCGCGGGCGTCGCTGCCGCCGGGACGCTGGGGATCGGTGCCGCTCTCGCGGCAGCGGCGGTCGGCGACGGCTCGTTGGTCGGCGTGGCGGACGACCGCGCCCGGGTCGGGGCCGAGGCCGCCGCGCTGCCGACCAGCGGTCCCGAGATCCAGTTCGGGACCCGCACCACCATCACACCGGGGACGACCGCGACGCCTCCACCCGACACGGTGGCGGCGCCGCCACCGCCACCTCCCACCACCTCATCGCCCCCGCCGCCACCGGAGACCTCCGCCCCTCCGCCAGCGCCACCACCGCCTCCCCCGCCGCCCGCCGACCCCCCGCCGGCGGAGCCGCCGAGCGTGCTCTCGGCCGGTCCGCCGCAGGCCGTGCTCGACCTCGTCAACGACGCCCGCAGCGAGGCCGGGTGCGGGGCCCTGGGCATGGACGACCAGCTCACCGCCGCCGCGCAGGGACACGCCGAGGACATGGCCGCCAACGGGTACTTCTCGCACGACAGCAAGGACGGTCGCTCCCCCTTCGACCGGATGGGCGACGCCGGGTACGACTACCGGGCCGCGGGCGAGAACATCGCCCGGGGCCAGCCGGACCCCCAGGCCGTGATGGCGGCGTGGATGGACAGCCCGGGCCACCGGGAGAACATCCTCAACTGCAGCTTCGAGGATCTCGGCGTCGGGTACGTGGAGGGCTCCGGCGGACCCTGGTGGGTCCAGAACTTCGGCGCCGCCTGACGGCGGTCGGCGATCCGCCGGTCGTCGCCCCGGGGCGGAGTCGCGGTCGCGGGTCGGCAGCGCCGGGGTGGGGGCGCTCCGGGGCTCAGCCGACCGGCCGGACCGCCTGGACCACCGTCTCCCGCAACTTCCGGGCGAGACCGCGCTCGCGGTCCCGGCGCACCGGGACCTCGACGACCTCGAACCCGTCGGCGACCGGCCGGGCGAGAGTGGCGGCGAGCGCCGTCGGCTGAGTGACCACCGCGTGCGGCACCGCGTGGGCGGCGCACAGCGCGGCGAGGTCCACGGTCTGCGGGGTCCCGAACAGGCGCTCGAACGCCGCCGCGAACCGCGGTTCGCCGTGCTCGAGCAGCCCGAAGATGCCGCCGCCGCCGTCGTTGACGACGACCACCCGGACCTGCGGGCGCGGCTCGTCCGGCCCCAGGAGCAGCGCATTCGTGTCATGGAGCAGGGCGAGATCCCCCACGAGCGCGAGCACGGGTCGCCCCGTCCCCAGCGACACCCCCGCCGCCGTCGACACCGTGCCGTCGATGCCGGACAGCCCGCGGTTGGCCGCCACCAGCCCGGCGCGGACGTCACCGGCCGCGAGGTCGGCGTCACGCACGGGGTTGCTCGCCGCCAGCACCAGGCCGTCCGCGGGACCCGCGGCCGCGACCACGGCCGCTGCGACGTCGGGGCCGGACAGCAGCCCCGCCGCGCGGCGTTCCTCCGCCAGCACGTCGGCCACCACCGCATCGGCCGCCCGGCCCGCCCGCAGCCAGCGACCCAGCCAGTCCTCGGCGCCGCCCTCGGCCGCGGGTGGCACCGACACCTCCGGCACCCTCGTCACCGTCCGGCCGGGACCCGGCGCCCACGGCGGCGCCACCAGCACGACCTCGACCTCCGGGCGGGCGAGCAGCCGAGTGACCGGTCGCGACAGCGTCGGCCGCCCCAGGACGACCACCCGCTCGACGGAAGCACCCAGCTCCCCGTCGAGGAGCAGGCGGTAGGCGCCCACCCGGTTCGGCCCGCCCCGGGCTCCCGACGAGGGCTCGGCGAGCAGCGGCCAGCCGGCCGACTCCGCCAGCTCGCGGGCCCGGACCCCGGCCCCGCCCCCGGCCACGACGACCGTCCGGGACCCGGCGGGCAGCGGCACCGGGGGGTGGCGGGCGGCGTGAGGGCCGGTCCCGGAGTCGCCGTCGCCGGCCGGGAGCGGCGACCCCGCCCGGGCCGTAGGGGACGCCGGGACCCGCTCGCCCGCCCGGGGCTCCGGCCGCCACCGGAGGTCCGCGGGCGCCAGCGGCTCGTCGAGGCCGACGTTGAGGTGGACCGGCCCAGGCCCCCGGGCACCCGCCCGGGCCGCCGCCACCGCGTGCCCGGCGATGGCCTGCCACGACCGACCGGGATCCCCGGCAGCCGCGTCGGCGGCAAGGCGCACCGCACCGGCGAAGAGGCCCGCCTGGAGGTCGCTGGTCTGGTTGGCCCATGTCCCGCGCAGCCGCGTCGGCCGGTCGGCGGTCAGCACCACGAGCGGCACCCCGGCGTGGTGCGCCTCGAGCACGGCGGGCACGAGGTTGGCGACCGCGGTGCCGGACGTGGTGACGACCACCGCCGGTGTGCCGGTCGCCCGGCCGACACCCAGCGCCGTGAATCCGGCGGAGCGCTCGTCGATCCGGACGTGCAGCCGCCAGGCACCGGCGGCCTCGGCCCCGTGGGCGGCGTAGGCGAGCGGCGCGCTGCGCGAGCCGGGGCACAGCACGACATGGCGGACACCCGCCGCGAGCAGCCCCTCGACGAGGCCCCGGGCGGCTTCCCCGGCTGACCCGTCCACCACCCGGCCAGTGTGTCCCACCCCCCTACCCTGGCTGGGTGACGGTCTGGGCTGCGCTGGTCGCGGTGGTCTCGGGGGCGGCCGCTCTCGCGGGGGCGGAACGGGTGCTGCTGCGCCGACTCGCCGGGGACCGCCGGCGGCTGGACGTCCAGCGTCGGGCCCGGCGCACGGGGCTGTGGCTGCTCGCCGCCGGGCACGTCGCCCTCGCCCAGGTCGCCGTGGTGGCGGCCGTCGTCGCCGGGGCGAGCGCCGTCGCGCCGGCCGGCGACCCGGTGGGCCCGGCGGTCGTGGCCGGCGTCCTCGCGCTCGTCGTCGGCGCGGCGGGGGTCGTGGCCGCCGTCACCCGGCCCGCCCTGGGCGTGCTGGCGCCGGGGCTGGTGACGGCGGCAGCCCAGGAGGTCGTCTTCCGGGGGGCGGTGCTCGGGCTGCTCGTCGAGGCCGGCGCGGGACCCGGCACCGCGGTGGGCGTGGTCGCGCTCGCCTTCGCCGCGACCCGGCTCACCAGGGGCGGGCGGGCGGCCGCCGCGGCGCTCGGCGCGGGGGCCGTGCTCGGCGCGGTGACGCTGGTCGCCGGGACCGTACTGGTGGCGGTGGCACTTCACGCCGCGGCGCTGGTCGTGGTCGCCGGCCTCGGCGACCGCGCGGCGCGGCTGGCCGAGGTCGCCGCCACCGCAGGCATCGGGTGCGGTGGGCACGACCCGTCCTCGCCCGCCTGCCAGGCGTGCCCGCTGGCACCGGCCGCGGCCGGTGCCCGGGCGTGACCGCGGGAGCGCGTCCGGTCCGGGGCCTTCCCGTCACCACCACGGGCGAGGACGTCACCGCGCTGCTGGCGGCACTGCGAGCCGCGCTGCGCGGCGACGGCCCGGCGCCGGCCCCCCATCCCTCGGACCGCGGCCCCGCGCCGGCGGCCGGGGCCGGCCACCCGCTGGGCGACGGCGAGGACGAGGACAGCGACCCCACCGCGGCGGTCGTCGCGACCTCCGGCAGCACCGGCGAGCCCAAGGCGGCACTGCTGCCCGCGTCGGCGCTGCTGGCCTCGGCCGCCGCCACCCATGACCGGCTCGGGGGGCCGGGGACCTGGCTGCTCGCGGTGCCGCCGCACACCGTGGCGGGCGTCCTCGTGGCTGTGCGCTGCCTGACGGCGGGAACCGAGCCGGGCGTGTGCGACCTGCGTGGCGGCTTCTCGCCCGACCGGTTCGCGGTGGCCGCCGGGGCGCTGCGCGGGCACCGCCGGTACACCGCCCTGGTCGCCGCCCAGGTGCGCCGGGTCCTGGACGCCGGCGGACCGGCGCTGGCGGCACTGGCGGCGCTGGACGCGGTGCTGCTGGGCGGCGGCCCCGTGCCCGGGGGGATGCGCGAGGACGCCCGGCGGGCGGGGGTGCGCCTGGTCGCGACGTACGGGTCGAGCGAGACCAGCGGTGGGTGCGTGTACGACGGTCGCCCCCTCGACGGCGTCGTCGTCGACACGACCCCGGACGGGCGGGTGCGCGTGGCGGGCCCGGTCGTCGCCCGGGGCTACCGGGCCCGGCCCGGTCACCCGGCGTTCGACGACAGCCCCTGGGGCCGGCGGTTCACCACCGACGACCTGGGTGCGCTGACCGACGGCGTCGTCACCGTCGAGGGCCGCGTCGACGACGTCGTCGTGTCGGGCGGCTACAAGGTGTCCGTGCACCTCGTCGCCGACGTCCTCCGGGCTCGTCCGGGCGTGCGGGACGCCGCCGTCGTGGGGGTGCCGGACCGCGAGTGGGGCACCCGCCTCGCCGCCGCCGTCGTGGCCGCGCCGGGCACCCGGCTCGACCCGGTCCGGCTGCGCCGCGACGTCGCCGCCGAGCTGGGCCGCTGGGCGGCCCCCGACGTCGTCGTGGTCGACGAGCTGCCCACGACGGGACCGGGCAAGACCGACCGGGGCGCGGTGCGCCGTCTCGTGACCGCCCGGATGAGGCCCCGACCCCCCGCACCCGGGCCGGAGGGGGCACGATAGGGGAATGGGACGTCTCGTCGTGGCCGTCGTCGTCGTCGGCTTCACGGTGTACTGCGTGATCGACGCCCTGCGATCCGATCATCGGCGCGTCCGCGGCCTGCCTCGGGGGCTGTGGGTGGTGCTCATCCTGCTGGTGCCCGTCCTGGGCGGGATCCTGTGGCTGGTCGCCGGGCGTCCCCGGTCCGGTGGGGGCGGGCGCGGCGGGCGGGCCCGCCATGCCGGGACCCCGCCCTCGCCACCACCGGTCCGCGGCCCGGACGACGACCCCGACTTCCTGCGCGGGCTCGACCGCCGACTGCGCGATGAACGCTCGGATCCCACCGAGCAGCCGGGCGGACGGCCCGGTGAACGGCCCGGCGAGCAACCCGGGGAACGGAACCGCGACCCGGGCACCGACCGACGGCGGGACGGGGGCGACGGCCGGGAGGACCGGCCCGGGGGCGAGCCCGACACCGGTGACAGCGGGGACCCCGGGGGCCGGGGCACGGGTGCCGGCGGGACGGACCGCCGCTGACAACGCCGCGCAGGCCGCCGCTCGCACCACTGCTCGTCGCGCCGGCCCGATGGGTCGCGGGCGCCCGGCCCCGGACCCTGCCCGCCGCCGTCGCCCCGGTCGCAGCCGGCACCGGCGCCGCCGTTGCGCTCGACGCCCGGGAACCCGGCCGCGCGCTGCTGGCGCTGGTCGTGGCCCTCGCCCTGCAGGTCGCCGTGAACTACGCCAACGACTTCTCCGACGGGGTGCGCGGGACCGACGAGGGCCGGGTCGGCCCCACCCGGCTGGTCGCGTCCGGGCTCGCGACCCCCCGGGCGGTGCTCCGGGCAGCACTGGCCGCGTTCGCGGTCGCGGTGGTCGCCGGCCTCGGCCTGGTGGCGGTCACCGGGCAGTGGTGGTTGCTCGCGGTCGGGGTCGCGGCCGTGGCCGGTGCCTGGTTCTACACCGGGGGGCGGCACCCGTACGGCTACTCCGGGCTCGGCGAAGTGTCGGTGTTCGTCTTCTTCGGTCTGGTGGCGGTGCTCGGGACGACGTACACCCAGGCCGGACGAGTGAGCGTGGCCGCGGTCGCGGCAGCGGTGGGGGTCGGGGCACTGGCGTGCGCCCTGCTCGTGGTCAACAACCTGCGGGACGTCCCGACGGACACCCGGGCCGGGAAACGCACGCTGGCGGTGCGGCTGGGCGCACCCCGCACCCGAGTCCTCTACGCCGGCCTCGTCGCCGCCGCGGGGGTCGCGGCCGCGACGGCGGCGGTGGCCGCGGACACCTGGTGGGTACTGGCCGCGGTGGCCGCGCTGGGGCCGGCCGTCCGGCCGGTCCGGAAGGTGCTGGCGGGTGCCGGGGGACGCGACCTGGTCGGCGTGCTCGGGGCGACGGGCAGGGTCCAGCTCCTCTACGGCCTCGCGCTCGGCGTCGGCCTGGCCCTGAGCGGATGAGCCTGGCGCTGGGCGGATGAGCCTGCCGCCAGCCGGGCCGGGCCACTAGCGTCTGGCCAGTGACGACGAGCGACGCGTCGGAGCTGGGCCGGCTCGTCGCACCGGTGCACCGACTGATCCGTCACGAGGTGACGCGCCTCGCGGAGGCCGTGGGCACCGTCGGCGCGGGGGACGAGCGGCGGGCAGAGGCGTTGGGCACCTGGGCCTTCGATGTCGCCGACCTGCTGCACCACCACCTGCGAGGGGTCGCGACGATCCGCTCGGCCCTGTCCGGCGAGGACGACGCGGCCGTTCGCGAGGCGGTCCGGGCCGGGGACCGCGACCACCGGGCACTGGCCTCGGAGGTGGCGCTGGCGATGGGAGCCGCGGTGCGGTGGCAGGACGGGGCGGGTACGGCGGACCGCGACGCCCTGGCGGTGCACCTCGGCCGGCTGCGGTCGGGGACCACGGTGGCGTTCGCCCGGGTCGAGGGGGACCTGGCAGCGGCCGCCGACCGCCTCGTCCCCTCGTCGACCCGGGTCCGCGCCGCCGGGCACGCCCTCGCGGCGCTGCGGGGTCGGCGCCGACTCGCGCTGCTCGGGGGCCTCGTCGTCGGTGGGGACGAGCCGGCCGGGCGGCGGGGCCTGGTCGGGGCGCGCCGAGCCCTCGCCCGGCGCGAGTACCTGAGGCGCACGGTCGCCCTGCGGCGCCCCGCGGCTGACTCCGGCTGACTCCGGCTGACTCCCGTGACCGTCGGGGCGGTGGGGCGACCCGGTCGCGCCGGCGCCTACCCTGGGCGCGTGCGACCGATCGCCGTGTACTCCGCCCTTCGACTCGGGTTGTTCGCCGCGTGCCTGATCCTGCTCCTGGCCCTCGGTGCCCGCGGGCTGCTCGCCGTGCTGGGGGCGGCGCTGGTCTCGCTGGCCCTGTCGTTCGTCATCCTGCGCCGCCAGCGGGAATCGGTCGCGCAGACGTGGCTGACGTCCCGGGAGCGGCGGGCCGCCCACCCGGCGACCGGCGAGGCCGACGCCGCGGCCGAGGACGCCGCGATCGACGCCGCCGAGCGGGCGGGGCGCCCCGGCCGAGACGCCGAGCGATGACCGGGCAGGAGGCCCCACCCGCCGCGACCTTCTACGACCTCGTCGGCGGGCACGACACCTTCCGGCGGCTGGTCGAGCGGTTCTACGCGGGCGTGGCGGGCGACCCGGTGCTGCGGCCGATGTACCCGGAGGCCGACCTGGGGCCGGCGGCCGACCGGCTGCGGATGTTCCTCGAGCAGTACTGGGGCGGGCCGACGACGTACAGCGAGCAGCGGGGCCACCCGCGGCTGCGGATGCGGCACGCCCCGTTCCCCGTGGATCCGGACGCCCGCGACCGGTGGCTCGCCCACATGCGGGCCGCGGTGGACTCCGTGGAGCTGGCCCCTCTCCACCAGGCGCAACTGTGGGACTACCTGGAACGCGCGGCCCACAGCATGGTCAACACCTTCGGGTCGGGGCCACCGCGCACCCTGTGATTTCCTGACCGGGTGACAGCACCCCCCGCCATGCCCGGCGCCGAATGGTGGCGCCACGCCGTGATCTACCAGATCTACCCGCGGTCCTTCGCCGACTCCGACGGCGACGGCGTGGGCGACCTGCCCGGCATCGTGTCGCGCCTGTCGGCGGTCGCCGACCTCGGCGCGGACGCGGTGTGGCTGTCGCCGTTCTACCGCTCGCCCATGAACGACGCCGGCTACGACGTCGCCGACTTCCGCGCCGTGGACCCGATCTTCGGGGAGCTGGCCGACGCCGAGGCCCTGATCGCCGAGGCGCACCGCCTCGGTCTGCGGGTCGTCGTCGACCTGGTCCCGAACCACACCAGCAACGAGCACGCGTGGTTCCGGGCGGCGCTGGCCTCGCCCCCGGGCAGCCGCGAGCGGGCGCGGTACGTGTTCCGCGACGGGCTCGGCCCCGGCGGGGACGAGCCGCCCAACAACTGGCGGTCCACGTTCGGCGGGTCCGCCTGGACCCGCATCACCGAGGCCGACGGCAGCCCGGGCCAGTGGTACCTGCACCTGTTCGACACCACCCAGCCCGACCTCGACTGGGACAACCGCGAGGTCCACGAGGAGGTGCTGTCGGTCATGCGGTTCTGGCTGGACCGCGGGGTCGACGGGTTCCGGGTCGACGTCGCCCACAGCCTCGTCAAGGCCGACGACCTGCCGCACTGGCACTACCCGGAGGACGCGCCCCCCACGTTCCTCACCGACGACGACCCCGAGGGGCTGCGACCGCCGATGTGGGACCAGGAGGGCGTGCACGACATCTACCGCGAGTGGCGCAAGCTCCTGGACTCCTACGACGGCGACCGGATGGCCGTCGCCGAGGCCTGGGTGTCGCCATACTGGCGCCTGGCCCGCTACGCCCGACCCGACGAGCTGCACCAGGCGTTCAACTTCATCCACCTCGAGACCCCGTGGCGGGCGGCGGACCAGCGGCACGCCGTCGAGGTCTCCCTCGCCGGCTCCGCCGAGCACGGCTCACCCGTGACGTGGGTGCTGAGCAACCACGACGTGGTGCGTCACACCACCCGCTTCGGCTACCCGCCCGGTGACCCGGTGGGCTCCGGCCAGAACGGCATCGGTCCCCGGGACCCCCAGCCGGACGCCGCGCTCGGCCTGCGCCGGGCACGGGCGGCGACGCTGACGATGCTGGGGCTGCCCGGCTCGGCGTACCTGTACCAGGGCGAGGAACTCGGGCTGCCCGAGGTCACCACGCTGCCCGACGACGCCCGCCAGGACCCCGTCTTCCGGCGCACCGGGGGTGAGCGGATCGGCCGGGACGGTTGCCGGGTCCCCGTCCCGTGGTCGGGCGACTCGCCGTCCTACGGGTTCGGCCCGGGCGAGGCGGCCTGGCTGCCGCAGCCGCCGTCGTGGGCCGAGCTGTCCCGCGAGGCGCAGGAGGGGGTCGCCGGGTCCACGTTCGAGATGTACCGGCACGTGTTGCGCCTGCGCCGCGAGCACCGGCTCGGCGTCGGCGGTCACGAGGACCTCGAATGGCTGGCCGGGTACGACGCGGACACCACGATCGCCTACCGCCGGCCGCTGCCTGACGGCGGCGCGATCGCCGTCCTGGCGAACCTCGGCCCGGACCTGGTCGAGCTCCCGGCCGGCGCCGAGCTGCTGGTCAGCAGCGCCCCGCTCACCACCACCGACGCCGGGCCGGCGCTGGGGACCGACGTGGCGGCCTGGGTGCGCCTAGCGGCCGGCTGAGCCGCCAGGGACCAGGGTCCCCGGCCCGACCACCAGCGGGACGCCGCGCACGACGACGTCGACCGGATCGGTGCCGGGGCCCTCGTGCCCGACGGTCACGCCGTCGTGCGTGGCCGTCACCCGCAGCCGGGTGCCGCGCCAGGTGACCGGGTAGCGCATCGACTGCCACCCCGTGGGCAGGGCGGGGTCGATGTGGAGCACGCCGTCGACGACGTCGATGCCCCCGAAACCCTGGTGGGCGAGCTGATACGCGCCGCCGCACGCGGCGGTGTGGATGCCGCCGATGAACGTGCCGCCCACGACGGCGTGCGCCGTCGTCAGCAGGTCCACGGTGGCCGCCTTGCGGAAGTGGCTCAACGCCCGGTCGAGGTCGCCGGTGCGGATGGCGACGAAGCCGTGGGGCGGGTGGCTGAGGGTCGAGAAGTGGCTGCAGCGCGGCTCGTAGTAGGCGTAGTTGGCGGCCACGACGTCGTCGGGGAACTCGTGCCGGTGCTGCCACATCAGCGCGACCACGTCGGCCTGCTTGGAGACCTGGGTGGCCACGGCGACGCCGTTCGGCCAGCCCCAGTACTCCTGGGGGTGCAGCAGGCGGCCCCTCAGCACCTCCGCCGTCGTGTCCTCGAGCGCGAAGAAGCCGCGGAACTGTTCCACCAGGCCGGTGTCGGGGTCAGGTGCGGGCACGTGGAGGTGGTCGCGGATCCGTGCCCAGGCCGCCACCTCGTCGGGTTGCAGCACCACCCGGTCGGCGAGCGCCGCCAGCGCGTCCGGGTGCTCGGCGGTCAGGGTCCCGTGGATGCGGACCGCGGCATCGAGGGCGGCCCGCACCTGGTGGTTCGTGAACGCGTTGTCGTCCACGTTCTCGTGCCACTCGTCCGGGCCGAGCAGCCGGATGCAGTGGTACGTGCCCCGCCACTCGTCGTAGCGGACGAACGAGCGCAGGAACCGGGCGACCTCGAAGGCGACCTCGGCGGCGTGGTCGACGAGGAACTCCTCGTCGCCGGTGACCTCGACGTAGCGGACCATGGTGAGGACGACGTCCGGGGCGACGTGGATCTGCCAGTCGTTGAAGTGGTTGCGGATGGGGCGCCCGGTGAGGACGTCGACGAAGAAGTGGTCCGGGCACAGCTCGTCGCCGGTGTCCCCGGAGATCCAGGCGTAGAAGGCGCCGCCGTAGCCGAGGCGTGCCGCCTTGCGGCGGGCACCGTCCAGCGTCCGGTGCCGGTAGACGAGCAGCCG
>JBHJOS010000076.1:0-21724 GCA_050329415.1 Kineosporiaceae bacterium | reverse complement strand
GGGGGGGCGGGGCGGGGGGTGGCGGGGCGCGATTCGGGTGAGGGGCCTCCTGTCATGATCGGCGCGTGTCACTGGACATCCCGACCTTCACCACGGAGCGGCTGCGCCTGACCGCCTTCGACGAGGAGCGTCACTTCGAGGGCGTCGCCGCCTTCTTCGCGGACCCGGTCTCGGCGACGTACGGGGGGCCGTGCGACCGTGCGGACGCCTGGCGAAAGTTCGCGACCTATCTGGGGCACTGGGTGATCCGCGGGTACGGGCCATGGGCCGTCGAGACGCGTGCGGCCGGGGAGTTCGTCGGCATCGTGGGTCCCTGGTACCCGGAGGGGTGGCCCGAGCCCGAGATCACCTGGGCGCTGCTGCCCGCCCAGCACGGACGCGGCTACGCGACGGAGGCGGCCGGGGCGGCCCTCTCAGCGGCCTACGACGTCTTCGGCTGGACCACAGCGACCAGCGTCATCGCCAGCGGGAACACCCCGTCCATCGCCGTCGCGGAGCGGCTCGGCGCAGTACGGCAGGCGGAGGTCGGGTACCGCTACGGGGCGGCTTACCTGTACCGCCATCGCCCACCCTCCCCGCGGTAGCTCGCCGGTCCGACACCGGGAGCGTCCTCCAGCCCGGGGGCACACAGCCACGGGCCGCAGGGGGGTGCCATGGAGCACAGCCTCGGGGCGGAGTCCTTCGACGAGCTCGCCGTCATGGTCGGCGCCTTCCGCCCCTGGAGCTGGGTGAGGGGCGCGAACGGGTCCGTCTCGGTCGGTACGCGCGGCGTCGACGAGTGCGCCGCCGGGCTGACCCGCGTCGGCGTCCTCGCCCCCCGCCCGGATGCCCTGAGTCGCAGGCCGCCCCGGCCGGCCCACCCCTGTGGACAACGCGGCGGCGGTGCCGCGTCCCGCCGCTAGCGTCCCCCGGCGGCGGAATGGGACGGCAAGGGGGACATGTGGCGGAACGGAGCACGCCGGCCTCGCGGGGAGGAGAACGACGCCGGTGGGACGCGTACTCGAAGGTCACCCTGACGGCCGGGTTGCCGGACCTGCTGGCCGGCCTTGGGCTGTCCCTCGGCGGCGATTGGGCCCCGTGCGCGGTCGAGCTGCCCGCGGGTGCCCACCGACCGGACCTGGTGTTCCTGTCGCCCGCCGGGGTTGCCGTCCACGTCGAGGTCCAGCAGGGGCCGGACCCGGGGATGCCAGCCCGGATGGCCGAGTACGCGGTCCGACTGGCTCGAGCGAAGCTCCCGCAGCCGCTCAGCGACCTCGTCCAGGTCGTCGTCCAGGTCACCGGGCCGCCGATGCCGGTGGACTTCCGGCTGGGTCGGCTGTCCAACGCGGTGCACCTGGTCCACGTCCCGACCATGTCCTGGGAGTGCTACCCGCTGTCGTCCCCGCTGGCACCGTTCGCCCTGGTCGGCGGCGGGAGCGAGGTCGTCGACCCGGTGGTCGGGGCCATCGCGGCCGCACCGGACCGGGACCTGAGGTTCGCGATGGCGACGTTGGCCTTCTACCTGGCCCCGGGGCTCACGGATACACTCGTAGCGGCGATGAGGAGAACCGGGATGACCGACATCATGCAGGTCGTGGGGCGGACGGACTTCGGCCGTGGCCTCGTGGCGCACGGTCGCGCCCAGGGTCGCGCCCAGGGTCGCGCCCAGGGGCTGGCGGAAGGCGAGCACCGTGCGCTGGTGGCCATGCTCGCGGCGCGCTTCCCGGACGCCTCCCGCCCGACGGTCGAGGGCGTCGCCGTGCGGCTGAGGGCCGACCATGGTGAGGACGCCGTCCGGGTCGCCCTCGCCCTCGTGAACCTCGACACCGTCGGCTGAGCCATCCGCGGGCGTTCGGCCCGGCTGGCGTACCAGTGGCCGGTCGCCGCGGCTCCGGTAGCGTCGACAACCCGGAACTCACCCGACGGGTCGTACCCGATGCCGTCCCGCGGGAAGGAGCCCACGACATGCCCGAGGCCGCCATCGAGTCCGTGACCTGCGACATCCTCGTCGTGGGGGCGGGGCCCGCCGGGTTGTACGGTGCCTACTACGCCGGAGCCCGCGGCCTGTCGGTCGCCGTCGTGGACTCCCTGCCCGAGCCGGGCGGGCAGGTCACGGCGATGTACCCCGAGAAGCCGATCTACGACGTCGCCGGGTTCCCCGCGGTCAAGGGCCGGGACCTCGTCGACGGCCTGCTCGCCCAGGCCGCGACGTTCTCGCCCCGGTACCTGCTCGACCAGCAGGCCATCGCGTTGCGGATGGTCGGCGAGCGACCGGTCGTCACCTCCGCCGCGGGCGTCGAGGTGCACGCCGGCGCGGTCGTGCTCACCGCGGGGATCGGGGCGTTCACGCCCCGGCCGCTGCCGGCCGGTGACGGGTGGGAGGGCCGCGGGCTGGCGTACTTCGTCCCGTCGCTCGCGGCGTACGCCGGGGAGGAGGTCGTGATCGTCGGTGGCGGCGACTCGGCCTTCGACTGGGCCGAGAACCTCTATCCGCTCGCTCGGTCCGTCACCCTGGTGCACCGCACTGACCGGTTCCGCGCCCACCGGTCGACGGTCGACAAGGTGGCGGGCCTCGGGGTGCCGATCCACACTTTCTGCGAGGTCGCCGCCCTGCGAGGCGACCTCGACGTCGGCGAGATCGAGATCGCGCACAAGAAGACGGGCGAGCGCCACGTCCTGCCCGCGACCCGGGTCGTCGCCGCGCTCGGCTTCACCAGCGACCTCGGCCCGCTCACCACATGGGGGATGCGGATGTCCGGGCGCCGCATCGAGGTCGACACCCGGATGCAGACGTCGCTGCCCCGGATCTTCGCCGCCGGCGACGTCACCGAGTACCCCGGGAAGGTCCGGCTCATCTCCGTGGGTTTCGGGGAGGCGGCGACCGCGGTCAACAACGCGGCCGTCGTCGTCGACCCGACCCTGCACGTGTTCCCGGGCCACTCCAGCGCCCATCCGGAGACGTACGAGCCGAGGCCCGACACCGTCCCCGCCGCCACCGGAGTTCCCTGACGCCCCTCGTCATCGCCGCCGGCCGCATCGACGTCATGGACCGGAGCCGCCTCGAGGAGTGCCCCGTCGACCGCGCGACCCTGCCGGTCGGGACGGCCTGCGAGAACTCCGGCACCCACGTCCTGCGGGTGCGGTGGGGTCGGCTCGTCGAGCCATGCCGCCTCTGCCGGAAGTCGTCGGCCAGGGCGCTGGGGGGCATGTCGGGCAGGTCCGACCGCGATGAGCCGCTGGCGGTCGAGATCGCCCGCGCTGGGTCGACGCCGATTCTCCGCCTCGGGCGGAGACGCGGTCACGAGTGGCCGCGCCGGCGCAGGCTGGCGGGCATGACGACTCCCACCACCGCCGGCCTCGACGACTCCGTCTACCAGCGGCTGCTCGCGCAGCGCATCGTGGTCCTCGGCTCGGAGGTCCGAGAGGACAACGCCAACGCGATCGCGGCGCAGCTGCTCCTGCTGGCGGCCGACGACCCGGTGCGCGACATCTTCCTCTACATCAACTCCCCGGGCGGTTCCGTCGACGCCGGGATGGCCGTCTACGACACGATGCAGTACATCGAGCCGGACGTGGGGACGGTCGTCATGGGGATGGCGGCCTCGATGGCGCAGGTCCTCGCGTGCGCCGGGGCCTCCGGCAAGCGGTACGCCCTGCCGCACGCCCGGATCATGATGCACCAGCCGTCCGGCGGGATGGGTGGCACGGCGGCCGACATCGCCATCCAGGCCCAGCAGCTCACCCACATGAAGCAGCAGGTCGCCGGACTGATCGCCCAGCACGCCGGCCAGGACGTCGCGACCGTCATCACCGACTCCGACCGCGACCGCTGGTTCACGGCCACTCAGGCCCGCGACTACGGCCTCGTCGACCGGGTCGTGACGTCGACCCGGGACGTGTCAGGCGCCTGACGCGCGGCGTTGCCCACCGGGCGGCGAGAGAACGTCAGGCGGCGAGCGCGAGGTCGCTGACCCTCGCGCCGACGCCGCGGTGCCGAGCCGCCGCCGCGGGACGGGCCAGCCGGGCACGCAGCACGAGGGCGGAGCGCGTCCGGCCCGTCGCGGCGCCCGCTTCTCGGGCCGCCCGGGTCTGGCGCAGCAGGTCCACCGCCTCGTCGAGGACGTCCTCCAGCCGGACCCCGAGCGCCCCGCACACGCTGCGGAGGATCTCGGACGAGGCGTCCTTGCGGCCCCGCTCCAGCTCGGACAGGTACTGCATGGACATCGCCGCCTCCCGGGCCACGGACTCCAGCGTCCGGCCGCGGGCGCGCCGCGCCCGGCGCAGGACGTCCCCGATCACGTGTCGCAGCAGCACCGCTCCAGCGTGGCCCGCCCGCGGCGACACCGGCGCGCACTCCGCCGACAGCAGAATCACCGAGGCCGGAACCGCTCGCGGCGGAAGGCCGCCGCACCGCCCGCCGTTGACGACGCCATGGCACTGACCTTCCCGCCCGGACCGCTGTCCGCCGCCCCCGGGGCCGCCAACTACGTCATCGACGGCCCGGCGCACCGCATCCTGCTCACCCCGACGGCCAAGCGGATCCGCGTCCTCGTCGGTGACGGCGCCGGGGCGGGGGTCGGCGAGACCGTGCTCGACACCACGGCCGCGGTCATCCTCCACGAGACCAACCTCATGCCGCGGTACTACGTGCCGTGGGCCGACGTCCACGACGACGTGCTGGTGCCGAGCGACACCGTGACGCACTGCCCGTTCAAGGGCGACGCCTCCTACCGCTCGGTGCGGGTGGGGCAGCGGGTCGTCGAGGACCTGCTGTGGACCTACGAGGTACCGAACCCCGAGCTGCCGGGCCTGGCCGGGCTGGCCGGTCTCTACCTGGAGAAGCTCGACACCGGGCCGGGCCCCGCCCCGCTGGACGCCGTCCTCGAGGAGGACGAGCCGGTGCTCGGGCACCCGCGCGACCCCTTCCACCGGGTCGACGCCCGGCCGAGCAGCCGGCACGTCGAGGTGGTGTGGACCCGTCCGGACGGGACCCGGGTCACGCTGGCCGACACCACGCGCCCGGTCGGCGTCTTCGAGACCTCGCTGCCGCCGCGCTGGTACGTCCCGGTCGACGACGTCCGGACCGGGCTGCTGCGGGACAGCCAGACGCTGACGGTGTGCCCGTACAAGGGCGTGGCCACCTACCGGTCCCTGGTCGACGGCCCGCCCGACGTCGCGTGGGGGTACGAGGACCCGCTGGCCGAGGCCACGCTGCTGCCGGGGCACCTCGCCTTCGCCGGCGACGGCGTCTCTGTCCTGGTGGACGGCCGCGAGGTCGGCTGACCGGACCCGATCAGCCGTCGGCCAGATCATCGATGTGCCGGTAGGGGAGCCCCGGTACCCGGTGCCGCGGCTGTCGGTGCCGCTGCGCAACGCGGCGATGGGGGCTGTCCGAGCGCCTTGCCCGGGGCTGAGCGCGACCGCTCAGCCGGCGTCGGCTCGTCATGATCGCAACAAGACACCCGAATCGATGATCCAACAGCCGGATCGACCGGCGAATCGGGTGTCTTGTGACGATCACACGAGGACGTCTCCCTGCGCCGACCCGAACGCCGTCCCCGTCGACGACCCGCCGCCCGGGCGCGACGTCCGGGCCGGCGATGTGCGGTTCCACGTGGTAGAGCTCGGTCCGGACGATGGCCCTCTGACGATCTTCCCTGCACGGCGGAGGGCCCGGCTGCACTCGTGGGGCGGCATCATCGCGCTCGACCTCGCCGTGACGCACCCGGAGCGCGTGCGCTCCCTTGTCGTCACCGGATCGATGCCGGTCTTCTACGGGCCCCACCCGCGAGAAGATGCGCAACCTCATCGCCCCCCTCGAGTGGTACGACGGCGACCGGATCCTCGGAAAGACGATCGACCCGCGGTACCAGCAGTCGCTGGACCCCGAGGAGATGGAGCTGGCCGCCCGGTCGGACTCCCCGCGCGGGGAGTGGCAGGACCGACCGACCGACCGACCGACCGGCTGGGCCGGGTCGCGGCGCCGGTGCTGTTCGCGTGGGGATGTACGACGCGCTCCTCACCCCGGACCACCCGCTCATGCTGGCCCGGATGGTGCGGCACGGGCACCTGTACGTCATGGACCACGCCGGCCACCACCTGCAGGAGGAGCGGCCGTTCGACTACCACGCCGCGGTGTCGGGCTGGCTTGGGTCAACACCACTGAGCGGCCACGTGGTCGGACATGACGGCTGATACGAGACTGAGATCCTCAGTTTCTCGGCAGCTACGATCGACAAGTCACGCTACGATGTAGCGCATGGCGATGCCGCTGTCCATCCGCTTCGAGGACTCCCTGCTCGACCGCTTGCGGCGATCGGCGCGAGCCGCTGCCTCGACCCCCTCAGGTCTCGCTCAGCGGCTCGTCGACGAGGGCCTCCGTTCGCGTGAGCACCCCGGCATCGTCTTCCGGGACGGGCCGTCCGGTCGCAGGGCCGCCCTGGCGGTGGGGCCGGACGTCTGGGAGGTGGTGTCGGCGGTCCGCCTCACCACCGTCCGGGGCGAGGCGTCGATCGCGTCCGTCGCCGAGGAGATGTCGCTGCCCGAACCCGCGGTGCGTGCTGCGCTGGACTACTACGCCGAGTACCCGGACGAGATCGACTCCGAGGTGGACGAGAACGATCGGGCGGCCGAGCGGGCCCTCGCCGCCTGGCGGGCGCGGCAACGGCTCCTGTCGTGACCGGACCGTCCGCTCCCCTCCTGCTGGACGAGCACTACGCCACGGAGATCGCGGAGGCGCTGCGCTCGCGGGGCCACGACGTCGTCGCGGTCGTGTCCGAGGCCCACCTGCGATCGCAGTCGGACGCTCACCTGTTCCGTGGGGCGGCCGTAGCCGGCCGCCGGATCGTGACGGAGAACAGCAAGGATTTCCGCCCTCTCCTCGCGGCGGCCTACCACAGCGGCGAGCCGGTCGCCCGCCTGCTGTGTGTCAGTCCTCGCCGCTTCCCTCGAGGCGACGGGCGGCGGACGGCAGTCATCGTCGACGCTCTCGGGGCCTGGCTCGAGGCACCGGACGTCCGGTCGCGTCCTGACGAGGACTGGCTCGTCTGAGCCCCGGGCGGGTCATGCCGGGACGTCCGCCAGTGCCGAGAACGCAGTGCTCGTCCAGGTGCCACCCGCGGCCCCCTTCCCGCCCGAGCTGGCGGGTCGGCCCGCGCTCATGATCAACGTCATGGTCGACGGCGACGCCGGGCTGCGGGCCTGGACCGGCTCCGCGCCGTCGTGCCAGCCGTCGCCGACACCGTGACGACCCACCCCTACCCCGCCTTCCAGCGGGCCGGGGACCCCAGCGCGCCCTGGGGCGCCTGCTGGGACGTCCGCTCCGAGTGGCTCCGCCCGCTCGGCGACACCGAGATCGGCGCCCTCGTCCGAGCCGCGCGCGAGGCCCGCTCCCCACTGTTCGAGATCGTGATCCGGCCGCTGGGCGGCGCCATCGCCGAGCGGGCTGCCGATGCCACGGCGTTCTCGTTCCGCCACGCCGACCTCCTCATCGAGGTCATCGCCGGCTGGTTCCAGAAGGCTGATGACCCCGACGCCGCCGCCCACCGGGCCTGGATGACGCGCACCTGGGAGGCGGTGCTGGGCCGGTCGTGGGGGGGAGCGGACGTCAACCACCTCGGCCTGGACGAGGCGCCGGAGCACGTCCGCTCCGCCTGGTCGCCGGAGACCTACGCCCGGTTCCAGCAGGTCAAGCGCCGCGTCGACCCCGACCAGGTCTTCACGTCCACCCAGCGCGTCCACCTCGAGTGACCCCGTCCCCCGACCGGCTGGGCGAGCGGACCTCGGGGCCGCCTTCGACTTCGCGGTGGTCGAGCCCCGGAGCGACTCACGTCCACGAGGCCGTGCTGCCGGTGGGGATGCTCGCCTCGACCTCGAAGGTCGTCGCGGTGACTTCGACGTCGACCGTCCCACCGTGGGCCCGTGCGATGGCATGGGCGATGGTGAGCCCCAGCCCCGACCCCGGGCCGGTGCGGCCGGCGGCGCCCCGGTGGAACGGCTGGAGGAGCGCGTCCGGGGCCGTCACGCTCCCCTCGGCCACGTCGTTCGTCACGCTCACCCTCGCCTCGTTCCCGGCCGTGCTGGTCGCGACCGAGACCTCGCCGTCGGCGAGGCCGTGACGCACCGCATTGTCGACGAGGTTGGCGACGAAGCGGTCGAGCAGCGCGGCGTCGCCCACGACGACCGCGGGCGCGAGGTCCCGTCGCACGGCGAGCCCCCGCGCGGCGGCGGTGTCCTCGAGCCGGGCAAGGGCCGCGGCGGCCGAGGCGGCGAGGTCGACGCGCTCGTCCCGCCGCACACCCACCCCGCTGTCGGCGAGGGCGAGCGCGAGCAGCCCGTCGAGCAGGCGCTCCACCCGCTCCACCGCGACGTGCAGGGTCGCTCCCATCCGCCGCAGGTCGGCGACATCGGCATCGGGGTCGGCGAGGGTGACGTCCAGTTCGGTGCGCATGACGGCCAACGGGGTGCGCAGCTCATGGGAGGCGTCGGCGACGAAGCGGCGCTGTCCGGCGAACGCCCCCTGCAGCCGGTCGAGCATGGCGTCGACCGTCGACGCCAGCTCGTGCAGCTCGTCCCCCGAGCCCGCCAGGGCGATCCGCCGGTCGAGGGTGGCCGCCGACAGGCTCCGGGTGGTGTCGGTGATCTCCCGCAGCGGGCGTACGAAGCGGCCCGCGGTGAACCAGCCGACGACGCCGGCCACCGCGATCGCCACGACGAGGGTGACGACGGACTGCACCAGGAGCTCTCGCAGCACGGCCCGGGTCAGCTCCTCCTGGACCACGCGGAAGGTGACCTCGCCCGCGGGCGGGAAGCGCAGACCGTCGAGCGCCCCGGCCGGCAGGCCCAGTCGTTCCTCCACGAGATCCTGGAACCGCCGCGGCTCCGCCGTGAGGCTGCGTCGCACGAGGGCGAGGGCCAACCCGAGCAGCGCCGTGCCGAACACCGCCAGCGACGCCGCGAAGCCGAGGGCCAGCCGCCCGCGCAGCGTGAGGGGGCGCGGGCGCCGCAGCTGTGACCGCCGGGCCGTCACGACGCGGAGCCCATCGGGTCCGCGGACGCGATCCGGTACCCGGCCCCGATGACTGTCTCGACGACCGGGGGGTCCCCGAGCTTGAGCCGGAGGCTGCGGACGGTCACCCGGACGACCGTGGTGAACGGGTCGGTGTGCTCGTCCCACACCTGCTCCAGCAGCTCCTCGCTGCTGACGACCGCCCCACCCGCCTCCAGCAGCGCCTGGAGCACACCGAACTCCTTGCGGGTCAGCGCCAGGAGTTCGTCTCCCCGGGTCGCGACCCGCCGGGCGGGATCGCAGACCAGGTCACCGTGCCGGAGCACGGGCGGCTGGGGCCGCTGCGACCGGCGGGCCAGTGCCCGCAGCCGCGCGACGAGCACCGGGAAGGCGAACGGCTTGGGCAGGTAGTCGTCGGCGCCGATGGTGAGTCCGGTGACGACGTCCCGGTCGGTCCCGGAGGCGGTGAGCCGGAGGATCCGGGCCCGGACCCGGTCGGTCACGAGCCGGCGGCAGACGTCGTCGCCGTGCACCCGGGGCAGGTCCCGGTCCAGCACCACGACGTCGTAGTCGGTGACGGCCACCTTCTCCAGCGCCTCGGCCCCGTCGCTCGCCAGGTCCACGGCGATCCCCTCGCGGCGCAGCCCGCGAGCCACCGCGTCGGCCAGGAACACCTCGTCCTCGACGACCAGCACTCGCACCGCCCACCTCCCGCACCGATGTCCGGAGGCTAACGACGAGGCTGTGAGACCCCGGTGAATCCGGCCCAGCGGCTGGGCCGGTCGCGTCGTCTCACGGAGATCTCACACCCCGATTCCTACGGTCGGTCATCGACGGCCCGGACGCACCGGATCCGGGACCATGCCGAGCCCCAGGAGACCACCATGACCGCGTTCGTCCGGTTGTGCCTGCGCAACCGCGCCCTCACCCTCATCCACGTCGGGGTCCTCCTGGCGGCCGGCTGGGTGTCCGCGGACCGGCTGAAGCAGGAGCTGTTCCCGCCGCTGGATGCCCCGTTCGTCTCCGTCATCGCGACGCAGCCGGGGGCGGGCGCCTCCGCCGTGGCCGAGGACATCGTGGCTCCCGTCGAGGACGCCCTCGAGGGTGCCGAGGGGCTGCAGTCGCTGACCTCGACCGCCCGCGACAGCGCCGCCACCTTCGTCCTGGAGTACGACTTCGGCGACGACACCGACGAACGGTTGCGTCAGGTCCAGGACCGCCTCGCCGACGTCTCGCTGCCGGACGGGGCAGACCTGCGGGTGGAGACGCTCGCTCCGGGCGGCGACGCCGCCTACGGCGTGTCCGTCTTCGGCGAGGACGAGGCCGAGATCAGCGCCTACGTCGAGGACACCCTCCGGCCGGCGCTGGAGGCGGTCGACGGGGTCGGCGACGTCGAGGTCACGGGGGGCGTGGCGCGCCAGGTCGTCGTCGAGCTCGACCCGGACGCCCTCGCGGACGCCGGTCTCGGGGTGTCGGACGTGTCGTCGGCGCTGGAGTCCGCGAACCGGTCCTTCGCCGTCGGTTCCGTCGTGGCCGACCGGACCGACCTGCCGGTCACCGTCACCGACGGCACCGCGACCGTCGCTGAGATCGAGGCCGTCGAGGTCAGCCGCAGCGGGCCGGCTGGAACGCCGGGAGGCGCGCAGGTGGGTGCGGCCGGCGGTGGGGCCCAGGTTCCGGACGCGTCCAGTCCGGGACCCGGGGTTGCCGGGAGCGACCCTGCGTCCGGCGCCGACCCGGCGGGCACCTCCCCGACGGCCGTGGCTGCTCCGGAACCCCCGACGATCGGGGAGCTCGGCACCGTCACCCTGACCGACGCCGGGGACGGGCAGACCATCAGTCGCACCAATGGCGAGCCGGCCGTGACGCTCGAGGTGATCGCCGAGCAGGACGCCGACATCGTCGACCTGGTCGGCGACGCCGTCGAAGCGGTCGAGGCGAACCCGCCGCCGTCGGGCGCCAGCGTCACCGAGGTGGTCAACCAGGAGCCCGAGATCACCTCGAACATCAACGCCCTGGTCCGTGACGCCCTGCTCGGCGTCGGCGTCCTCGTTGTCCTCCTGCTGCTGTTCCTCCGCCGGATCGGGCCGACCCTCGTGGCCGGTGTCTCGATCCCCACGTCGATCGCGGTGGCCCTGGGCCTCATGTACGTGCAGGAGATCAGCCTCAACATCATCACCATCGGGGCACTGCTGGTCGCGGCGGCCCGGGTGATCGACGACGCCATCGTCGTGCTGGAGAACATCTACCGGCTGCTGGAGTCGGGGATGCACCGCACGGAGGCCGTGGTCCAGGGCACCCGCCAGGTGATCCCCGCGATCACGTCGTCGACAGTGGCGACGGCCAGCGTGTTCCTTCCGCTGGTCTTCGTCGGGGGACTGGTCGGCCAGATCTTCCTCGGGTTCGCTCTCACCGTCGTCTACGCCCTCACCGCCAGCCTGGTGGTCGCCGTGACGGTGGTGCCGGTCCTCGCCCACCTGCTGCTGCGTCCCCGCCCGGCCGGACACCGGACGCTCCCCGGCGACCGCCCGCTGGTCCGGGCGTACACCCGGCCCCTGCAGTGGGTTCTCGGCCACCGCTGGATCACCGTCGCCGCTGCGGTCGCCCTGCTCGCGGCCTCCCTCAGCACCCTGACCCGCATCCCCACCACCCTGTTCCCCGAGACGGTGCCCACCGCGCTGGAGGTCACCGTCACCACACCGCCGGGGCAGTCGCTCGCCATCACGTCGGACCAGCTCGTCGGGTTGGAGGAGGAGGTCGCCGGCCTCGACGGGGTCGAGCGCTACACCTCCAGCATCGGTTCCCGGCCGGAGGGCTTCGCGGCCCTCGGGGGAGGCGATGCCGCCGGGGCCCGGGTGACGGTGACTCTCGCCGAGGACGCCGACGTCGACGACCTCGCGGGAGACCTGGAGGCCGCGCTGGCCGAACGCGACCTGGAGGGCACCGTCGTCCCCACGGGCACCACCGCACCCGACAGCTCCGGGGCGTCGATCGAGGTGCGCGGCGCGGACTTCGACGCCGTCCAGGAGGGCGCCAGGCTGGTCGCCGACGAGCTGGGCGGCATCGACGGCCTGGCGGACGTCCAGTCCACGGTCGACTCCGACCGCACCGAACTGGTCGTCGACCTCGACGCCGCGGCACTGGCCGATGCGGGACTGTCGGGTGACGCGGTGACCGCCGCGGTCCGCTCGGCCGTCAACGGCGCGACCGTGGAAGGCGTGGTGGTCGATGCTGAGGCCAGCGACGTCTCCCTCGCATTGCCGGCCGAGGCGACGGCGGGTGGCGACGCCCTCGGTGCCCTCGCCATCGCCGACGGTGTCGTCCTCTCCGACGTCGCGACGGTCAGCGAGATCTCGGCGCCCAGCACGGTGACGTCGTCCGACGGGCAGCGCACGGCCACCGTGACGGGGACCATCACCGATGAGAACACGGGAGCCGTGAACGGCGAGATCACCGCCGCGGTCGACGGGCTAGGCCTGCCCGACGGCGTCGAGGCCTCGGTCGGCGGCGCGACCCAGAACCAGCAGGAGAGCTTCGGCGGCCTCTTCCAGGCGATGGGCTTCGCCGTCATCCTCGTCTACCTCGTGCTGGTGGCGACCTTCGGCAGCCTCGTGACGCCGCTGGTGATCCTGCTGTCGTTGCCGCTCGCCGCCGTGGGCGCGCTGCCCGCCCTGCTCCTCAGCGGGTGGCCGCTCGACCTGTCGGCAATGATCGGGATGCTCATGCTCATCGGCATCGTCGTGACGAACGCCATCGTGCTCCTGGACTTCGTGGAACGACGTCGCCGGGAAGGGGTGGCCGTCGGCGAGGCCCTGGTCCTGGGCGGGCAGGCCCGACTGCGGCCGATCATCATGACCGCCGCCGTCACCGTGGGCGCGCTGTCGCCGCTGGCGCTCGGCCTCAGCGAGGGGGCGCTGCTGTCGGTCGGGCTCGCCACGGTGGTCATCGGCGGGCTCGTGAGCTCCACCCTGCTCACGCTGTTCGTCGTACCGGCGGTCTACAGCCTCGTGGCGTCCGGCGGCCGTCGGCGTCACGTCCACGCGGCGCCGGTGGTTCCCGAGGGGGCCGCCGTGGGCGAGGCGCCGCTGGTGGCGTCGGGCGTCGCCGGGACGACCGGCCGGGCCGGGGCGACCCCCGACGGGGCCACCCGATGACCTGGACCGTGGTCCGCCCGGCGGGTCGTGCCCGCGGACCCGCCTGACCTCGACACCCCGACACCCCCGACACCTGCGACACCCCCGACACCTGCGACACCCCCGACACCTGCGATTGCCGTCACTCGCCGAGCGGCGCGACGTCCACCCTCGGCGAGTGGCGGCAATCGCTGGGGGGATGGCGGGGGTGCTCGGCGAGTGGCGGCAATCGCCGGGGGGGATGGCGGGGGCGCTCGGCGAGTGGCGGCAATCGCCGGGGCGCCGGATCCGGTCCTCCCCGTGACCGCGGTTCCCTGACCCGCGGGACGCCCGGGCCCGGGCCGGGGGTCGCGTCAGGCCGGCGGCAGGTGACCGAGGCGGTCGCGCTTGGTGGCGAGGTAACCCGCGTTGACCTCCGTGAGCGGGGAACCGATCGGGACCCGGGACACCTGGACGCCCTGGGCCTCCAGCGCCGCCACCTTGTCGGGGTTGTTCGTCAGGAGCCGGACCGACGCCACGCCGAGGCTGCGCAGCATGGCGGCCCCCACTGTGTAGTCGCGGGAGTCCACCGGGTGGCCGAGCGCCCGGTTGGCGTCCACCGTGTCGAGGCCCCGGTCCTGCAGCTCATAGGCGGCGATCTTGGCGGCGAGGCCGATGCCGCGTCCCTCGTGGCCCTTGAGGTAGACGACGACGCCGCGGCCCTCGGTGGCGATCCGGGACATCGCCTCGTGCAGCTGGTCCCCGCAGTCGCACCGGGCCGACCCCAGGGCGTCGCCGGTGAGGCACTCGGAGTGCAGGCGCACGAGCACGTCGTCCCCGGTCACGTCGCCGTAGGTGAGGGCGAGGTGCTCGGCCCCGTCCACGGTCGAGGTGAACGAGGTCGCCCGGAAGCCGCCATAGCGGGTCGGCAGGGCGGCCGACGCACCGCGCGTCACCAGCCCCTCGGTCGCCCGCCGGTAGTCGACGATGTCGCCGACCGACAGGTACGGCAGGTCGAAGCGGGCCGCGAGGCGCCGCAGGTCGGGCCGGCGCGCCATGTCGAGCCGGTCGTCGGTCACGACCTCGCAGATGACGCCGGCCGGGTGGCGCTCCGCCAGCCGGGCGAGGTCGACCGCCGCCTCGGTGTGCCCGCGCCGCTGGAGGACGCCGTGCCGCTTGGCCCGCAGCGGGAACACGTGGCCGGGCCGGCTGAGGTCGGCGGCGGTGGTCCCGGGATCGCCGAGGGCACGGATGGTGGCCGCGCGGTCGGACGCGCTGATGCCGGTCGACACCCCGTGCCGGAGGTCGACGGTCACGGTGAACGCGGTGCCCATCGGCTCGTCGTTGTCCGGCACCATGACCGGCAGGCCCAGCTGGTCGCAGCGCTCGGCGGGCAGGGCCACGCATACCACGCCCGAGGTGTGGCGCAGCATGAAGGCCACGGACTCGGTGCTCACGGCATCGGCGGCCTGGATCAGGTCGCCCTCGTTCTCGCGGTCGGTGTCGTCGACCACCAGCACGATCCGCCCGGCGGCGACGGCGACCAGCGCCCGCTGGACCCGGGCGACGGCGCCCGAGGGGTCGGACACGTCACCGTCGTCCGGTGGGGGGCCGACGTCCTCCCCGTGCAGCCGCTCGAGCAGCACCCCGACGAAGGGGCTGGAGACGTCGAGGCCGCGCCGCCGGGCCAGCCCCTCGACGCGGGCCTCGCCAAGGTCGAGGTCGCCGGCACCGTTGGGCGTCGGGTGGGTCTCGGGTGACGACACTGCGCTCGGTCTCTCTCGTCAGTCCTCGGCGGGCAGGCCGGTGTATCGACCCCGGAAGAAGACCAGCGGTTCGACGCCTGCAGCCGGATCCGGGGACAACGCCGTGACCCGAGCCACCGCGATCTCGTGGTCACCGGCCTGATGGACGAGGTCGAGCGTACAGTCCAGCCAGACCAGGGCATCCTCGAGGACGGGGTGCCCCCCCGGCCCGGGGCGCCAGCTCACACCGGCGAAACGGTCCACGTCGCGGCGGGCGAAGCGCCGGCACACGTCCTCCTGGCCCGCGCCGAGGACCGACAGCGCGAAGCTGCCGACCTCCCGCAGGCGGGGCCACGTCGTCGACGTGTCGGCGGCGCAGAACAGGACGAGGGGGGGCTCCAGCGAGACCGAGGCGAAGGAGTTGGCGGCCATCCCGACCGGCTCGTCGCCGTCCATCGCAGCGGCCACGACGACGCCGGTCACGAAGTGGCCCAGCGCCCGACGGAACGCGAACAGGTCCACCCGGCCGACGGTCTCGGTCATGGGACGGCCTCTCGGTCGGCAGCTGGCTGGAGACGGGTTGCCCGTCGGTCGATGCCCGGACGGTCTCAGGCAGCCGGTGCCGGCCGCTAGGCCCCCGGTCGCCCGCTCCCGTCGCGGGCGGACAGCACGGTGGCGCGGCCGTCGCGGTACGCCTGGCGATCGATGGGTTCGCACCCGGGCGGCTGCTCCGGACGCGGCATCAGAGGCGACCGCTTGACCAGCGGCATCTCCAGAGGCTCGCCGGCCCGGATGGTGACGTCCTCGCCGTCGTGGCGGAAGGTCAGCGAGGCTTCGGCCCCGTCCCGCAACCGGTAGACCACACCGCCCGGCGTGACCTCGACCTGCAGCCGCATCCCACGCCACATGATCCGGAAGGACAACCGGGTCATGCCCGAGGGCAGCTGTGGTGCCAGGCACAGGCAGCCCTCGGTGTCCCGCAGCCCACCGAACCCCGCGACCAGGGACAGCCAGGCCCCGCCGAGCGAGGCCATGTGGAGGCCGTCCTTGGTGTTGTGGTGCAGGTCTCGCAGGTCGATGAGCGCGGCCTCGTGGGCGTAGTCGTAGGCGAGGTCGAGGTGGCCCACCTCGGCCGCCATGATCGCCTGGGTGCAGGCCGACAGCGACGAGTCCCGGACGGTGCGCCGCTCGTAGTAGTCGACGTTGCGGGCCTTCTGCTCGTCGGTGAAGCTCTCGCCGCACCAGTGCATCGCGAGGACCAGGTCCGCCTGCTTGATGACCTGCTTGCGGTAGAGCTGGACGTATGGCTGGCTGAGCAGCAGCGGGTACTGGTCGACGGTCTGCTCGAACGGCCACTCGTCGAGCATGGTGAACCGGTCCGACTGGGGGTGCACGCCGAGGCGCTCGTCATAGGGGACGAACACGGTGTCCGCGGCCTGCCGCCAGGCGGCGACCTCGTCCGTGGTCACCTCGAACGCCGTCGCCTCGGCCGGGTGGCGGCCGCACGCGTCCGCCGCCACGCGCAGGTTCCGGGCCGCCATGAGGTTGGTGAACACGTTGTCGTCGGCCAGCGCGCTGTACTCGTCCGGCCCCGTGACGCCGGCGATGTGCCAGCGGCCGTCCGCGCCGTGGTGACCGAGGCTCATCCACAGCCGGGCGGTCTCCACGAGGACCTCGACGCCGGCCTCCCGCTCGACGCTGTCGTCCCCGGTGACGATTCGGTACCGCTCGAAGGCGTCGGCGACATCGGCGTTGACGTGGAAGGCGGCCGTGCCCGCCGGCCAATACCCGGAGCACTCCTGCCCGCGCACGGTTCGCCACGGGAAGGTCGCACCGCCCAGGCCGAGGGTGCGGGCGCGCTCGCGGGCCATGTCGAGGGTCGAGTGCCGCCAGTGCAGGGCGTCCGCCGCCGCGGCCGGCATCGTGTACGTGAGCACCGGCAGTACGAAGCCCTCGGTGTCCCAGAACGCGTGCCCGTCGTACCCCGGCCCGGTGAGGCCCTTGCCGGGGATCGCCCGCCGCTCGGCCCGGGCCCCGGCCTGCAGCACGTGGAACAGGGCGAAGCGGACCGCCTGCTGGAGGTCGGGGTCGCCGTCCACCTCGACGTCCGCGGCGTCCCAGAAGGTGTCGAGGTACTCCCGCTGCTCGGCGGCCAGGCCGGCCCAGCCGGTGTATCCGGCCCCGGTGAGTGCCGCCGCCACCTGGTCGCGCAGCGACGGCGTCGAGCGCTGGCTGGACCAGCCGTAGCCGACGTACTTGACGACCCGTAGCCGCTGCCCGGGATGCAGCAAGGAGACCATGGTGGTCCGGGCCCAGTCGTCGCGGGAGTCGGTCGAGACCTCGCACCGGCCCGGTGCTTCGACCACGTGGTCCATCCCGGCGGCCATCAGCAGGCCGCTGCGCCTGGTGCGGTGGACGAGCATGGCGCTGGTCCGGTTGGTCTCGCTGTGGACGAGGTCCAGCGGTCGCTCGAGGACGGCGGCGACGCGGGGGTCGCCGGAGCGGGCGGGCTGGTCCTCGTTGGCCACGAGCTCGGACTGGACGATGAGCCGGGCCGGGCCGTCCAGCGGTTCCACGATGAACTCCACCGCGGCGATGCTTCGGTGGGTGAACGAGACCAGCCGGGTCGACGTCACCCGGACCCGCTTGTCCGCCGGGGACACCCACTCGGTCCGCCGCCGCAGCGTGCCCGTCTGGAGGTCGAGCACTCGTTCGTGGCTGCACAGCTCGCCGTAGCGGATGTCGAACGGCTCGTCGTCCACCAGCAGTCGGATGATCTTGCCGTTCGTCACGTCGACGACGGTCTGGCCGGACTCCGGGTAGCCGTAGCCGGCCTCGGCGTAGGGCAGCGGCCGCAGCTCGTAGAACGAGTTGAGGTACGTGCCGGGGATGCCGTGCGGCTCGCCCTCGTCGAGGTTGCCGCGCAGGCCGATGTGACCGTTGCTCAACGCGAAGATCGACTCCGCGTGGGCGAGCTGGTCCGGGTCGAACCGGGCCTCACGGACCGTCCACGGCTCGACGGGGTAGAGGGAGGCGTCGATCACAGCAGTTCTCCCAAGTCCTCGACAACCAGGTGGGCGCCGTGAGCACGCAGGGCCTCGGCGTGGCCGGAGGTCCCCCTCACCCGGTCGACCCCCACGACGAACCCGAACCCGCCGGCCCGCCCCGCCGCCACTCCTGCCAGGGCGTCCTCGAAGACCGCCGCCCGCTCGGGGTCCACCCCGAGGCGGGCCGCAGCCAGCAGGAAGGTGTCGGGCGCGGGCTTGCCCGCCACGCCCTCCTCACGGATCGTCACTCCGTCCACCCGCTCTTCGACGAGCGGTGCCATCCCCGTCACGTCGAGGATGGTGGCGGTGTTGGCGCTGGAGGAGACGACGGCGCGCCGCAGGCCGGCCTCGCGAGCCCGCTCCAGGTAGGTCCGGGAGGTGGCGAAGACCTCGACCCCCTCCTCCCGGAGGACCTCGTGGAACATCGCGTTCTTGCGGTTGCCCAGGCCGTGGACCGTCTCGGCGGTCGGCGGGTCGTCCGCAGCGCCCAGCGGCAGCGAGATGCCGCGGGACGCGAGAAAGTCACGCACGCCGTCCTGGCGCGGCTTGCCGTCGACGTGGGCGGTGTAGTCGGCCACGGGGTCGAACCGGACGAACTCCTCGCCGGCCCCCTCCGCGCGCTCGCGCAGGTAGGCGTCGAACATCCGGGCCCAGGCCCGGGTGTGGACGCTCGCGGTGTCGGTCAGCACACCGTCGAGGTCGAACAGGACCGCGGTCACGGCGTCGGGCAGCCCCAGCACGGGGGCGACCCTGACACATGCCGGACGCCAGGGTCACATCGGGGCCGGGGCGTCGTCCCGCTCCTCGGTGGTTCTGTCCCTGACCTGGGATGACATGGGGTGATGGGGCGGTTGACGGGCGGCCTCAGGCGGGCAGGCCCGGCGGCCGCCCGACCGACGACGCCGGCGGTGTCGAGACCGTCGGGCAGGGCGCCCAACGTCAGGCCAGCCGCGTCGCCCAGCCGTGCCTGGGCGAAGACCTCACCGACCGGTGAGTGGCGCAGCAGCAGGCCGACCTGGAGCAGGACCCTGAGCCGCTCGCCCAGCCCGTGCTGTTCCAGGCCCCCGAGGAGGGCGGCGTCCTCGGCGACGTCGTGCCCGGGCAGCAGCGGCACCTGGTTGGCGACCTCGTGGGTGGCCTGGGGGTCGGGTCCCGGCAGCCGCAGCCCGTCGAACGGCGGTCACCCGCGGCTGACGGGGATCCGGCGCGGGGTCTCCTCGGTGGGGCCGATCGGCAGGCGCACCTCGAGGACGCCGTCCCGGTAGGTCGCCGACACCACCTCCGGCGTCGTCCCGCGGGGAAGCCGGACGTGCCGGGTGAAGGAGCCGTACCGAAACTCGCTGCGGTAGCTCTCGGGGTCGCGGGTCTCGGACCGCTCCTCGCGCCGGGCGCTGATGACGAGGGTGTCGTCCTCGATGGTCACCGAGACGTCCTTCTCGGGGTCCACGCCGGGCAGCTCGGCCCGGACCACCCGGGCGCCGCCCTCGGTGGACTCCTCGACCCGGATGAGGTGCCCGCCGGACTCGGCCAGGTCGCGCCACGGCCCGGCCTCGCGCCACGGCCACCCGCCCTGACCGAAGGGCCACCCCGCCTGGACCATCTCGAAGAAGTCGCGCGGGCTGCGCATCGTCGGCATGACCCCGCCGCGCTGCCCAGCCGGTTGGTCCGCCGCGGCGCCGGTGGGCTCGTCCGGGGTGCCGCTCACGGGGTCGGACGGCTGCTGGGGATACGTCTCGTCGCTCATGGAGGGCACTCCCGCCCGGCCCGGCCGCCGTCGGCCGGGCCACTCGACCAGTCTGCGCCGGGCCGGGCCGGGTCGCGAGGGACGCATGTCCCCGGCGGTCCCGGCGTAGGCCACGGCGACGGCGGCGCCGAGCTCGGCGTTGTGGCGGACGAGGGCGACGTTGGCGCGCAGGCTGGCCCCGCCGCTCAGCTCGACGAGGCGGCGCAGCAGGTGGGGCGTGACGTCGCGGCCGGTGACGCCGTCGGCGTGGGCGTCGGCGAGGGCACGGGCCACGAGGGCGTCGATCTCGGCCGCCGGGACCTCGTCCTGCGCCCGGATCGGGTTCGCGACGACGAGCCCCCCGGGCAGGCCCAGCGACCACCCCGCCCGCATCGTCGCCGCGATGTCGGCCGCGGTGTCGCAGCGCAGCGGCGCCCGGAACCCGCTGCTCCGGGTCCAGAAGGCCGGGAAGTCGCCCGTGCCCACGGCGAGGACCGGCACGCCGAGGGTCTCCAGTCGCTCCAGGGTGAGCCCGATGTCGAGGACGCTCTTCACCCCGGCACACACCACGGCGACGGGCGAGCGGGAGAGCTCGATGAGGTCGGCGCTCTCGTCGAACGTCCGTCCCGCGCCACGGTGCACCCCTCCCAGGCCGCCGGTGACGAACACCGGGATCCCGGCCAGCGCCGCCAGCCGCATGGTGGCCGCCACCGTGGTGGCGCCGTGCCCGCCGCGGGCGACGACGTGCCCGAGGTCGCGGGTGCTCACCTTCGTGACGGCGGGATCGCTTGCCAGCAGGTCGAGGTCCGTGGCCGAGAGCCCGACCCGCGGCCGGCCGGCGAGGACGGCGACCGTGGCGGGGACGGCGCCGCCGCCGCGGACGATCGCCTCCACCTCGGTCGCCATGGCGACGTTGTCCGGGTACGGCATCCCGTGGCTGATGATCGTGCTCTCGAGCGCGACGACGGGACGGCCCTCGGCGAGGGCGTCGGCCACCTCCGGTGAGACCTCGACCGGTCCGGCCCCGCTCACGCCAGGCTCTCGAGGTACTCGTCCAGCGCGTCGGCGAGGACGGCCGGGGTGAGGTCGGAACGCACGGTGTCGGCGGTCGCGACGGTGATCCCGGCCGCCGCGTGACCGTGGTGGACCGCAGCCACCGGATCGGCGCCTCGCAGCAGCGCGTGCACGAACGCGGCCAGCATCGCGTCTCCGGCCCCGGTGACGTCGACGACCGGTCCGCGCGCTGCCGGGAAGCGGGCGGGGCTGCCGTCGCCCGTGCTCAGCAGGCTGCCGTCGGCGCCGAGCCGGACCCACACCAGCTCGGCCCCCTGGGCGTGCATCGTGGCGACCCCGCGGCGCAGCCCGGCGTCGGTGGCGGTGTCGGCTCCCGTGAGCGCAGCCAGCTCGCCGCGGTCGGGGGTCAGTGCCCGCAGCGGCCTGCCCCGGAGCGCGCGCGCCAGCCGGGCCGCCTTGGGAGCGCTGACCGGGTCGACCACGGCGGGCACTCCGGCCTCGGCCGCGATCATGAGCACCGCCGTCGCGGCGGCGGTGCCGAGGTTGCCGTCCACGACCACGACAGCGGCCCCCGCGATCACGGCCTCGCGCTCGCGCACGTCGGCCGCGCCCAGGGCGTCCGTCCCGGTCATCTCCGAGACGGCGACCACCAGCTCGCCCCGGTGATCGAGAACTGCGGTGTACGCGCCGGTCGGGAAGGAGCCCCGGAGGACGGGGCTGGTGTCCACGCCGGCCGCGACGGTGGCCTCCAGGAGGCGGTCCCCGGCCTCGTCGTCCCCGACGTGTGCGATCAGTGCCACGGGTGTGCCCAGCCGGGCGAGGTTCTCCGCCACGTTGCGCCCGACACCGCCCGGGGAGCTGCGCGTCGTGCCGGGATTGCTGCTGCCGAGGACGGGGGGTCGGGTGCTGCGGGCCTTGACATCGACGTTCGCTCCGCCGACCACGACGACCGGCGGGGAGGGCGAGGGAGTGGGGGTTGCCACCCCCCTACTCTCGCGGGGTGACGGCGCTGGAGGTATGGACCGACGGGGCGTGCTCGGGGAATCCGGGTCCGGGGGGGTGGGCCTGGGCCACCCGGGACGGGCGGCGGGACAGCG
>JBHJOS010000039.1:0-10531 GCA_050329415.1 Kineosporiaceae bacterium | reverse complement strand
GTGTCCGTCGGAGAGGCCACGGCCGGCGCCCTGTACTTCCACCGGCTCTTCAACCCGGTCATGGCCATGCTGGGGCTGCTCGACACGGCGCAGGACGCGGGCGCCGCGCTCGCCCGCCTGGCCGGCGTGGCCGGTGTCACCCCGCCGCCGCAGCCGGTGTCCCCGGCCGCACCGCGGGACGCCTCGGTCGAGCTGGCGGGGGTCACCCACGAGTACGTGCCGGGCCATCCGGTGCTGCGGGACGTGGACCTGAGGGTGGCGCCGGGGGAGCGGGTCGCCGTGGTGGGGCCCAGCGGGGCCGGCAAGAGCACGCTGGCCAAGCTGGTCGCCGGCGTGCACGACCCGACGAGGGGCGGCGTGCTCCTCGGCGGGCGGAGGCCGGCGGAGCTGGGACAGCGTGGCCTGCGCGACACGGTCGCCCTGGTGACCCAGGAGGTTCACGTGTTCGCCGGGACCTTGGCCGACGACCTGCGGCTGGTCCGGCCCGACGCCTCCGACGACCTGCTGCTCGGTGCCCTGTCGCTGGTGTCCGCCCGGGAATGGGTCGCGGCCCTGCCCGACGGCCTGGCGACGGTGGTGGGCGAGGGCGGCCACCCCCTGGCGCCCGGACGGGCTCAACAGCTCGCGCTGGCCCGGCTGGTGCTGGCCGACCGTCCGGTGGTGGTGCTCGACGAGGCGACGGCCGAGGCCGGGGCCGCGGGGGCCCGGGTGCTCGAGGCGGCCGTCGCCCGGGCGACGGTGGGTCGCACGGTGGTCGTCGTCGCCCACCGGCTGACCCAGGCCGCCCGCGCGGACAGCGTCGTCGTGCTCGATGCCGGCCGGGTCGTCGAGCAGGGACCCCACGAGCACCTGGCGACGGCGGGCGGACCGTACGCGCGGCTGTGGTCCGCCTGGGCCGCAGGCCGCGGCGGGTGAGAGCGGCGCCACAGGTCGTCGAGTTGCGCCTAAGGTTTGGCTCACCTAACTTTCAGGCATGATGTTCGGGTTCCTGCGTCGCGACAGGCGTTCGGCCGCCTGCGACGGGACGAGGAGCCGACTTGGATGGGCTTCTACGACGAGGGCGAGCTGCTGGCGCAGTACGGGCGGGTGTACCGGGATCTCGCCCGCCGCGACCCCGCCTTCGGAGCCGACGCTGTGCGGTGGACCTCGGAGGCGATCGCCGCTTTCGGACCGCAGAACGTCCGGAGCACGGTGCTCAACGAGGTGGGCCTGTGCAGCGCCCTCTTCCTCGCAGGAGAGCCCGACCGTGCCGTGTCGGTCGGTGCCGGCGTCCTCGACAAGAGCGAGCAACTGACGTCGTGGCGCGTCGTCGACCGCATCGCCAATGTCCGCAGGGACCTGACCCCCCACGGCGGTCCGGCATGACGCCCTGGCGGTCAACCTCGTGCGCGACGCCTCCCCGGTGCGACGGCCGGTCAAGCACCGCGATGCCCTGACGGTGGAACAGCTGCGCGACCTGCGGGCCCGGCTGGCACGGGATGTGGTGGCGGTGGACCGGGACCTGCCGGACCTCGTCGACATGCTCATCGCGACCGGGCTGCGGATCGGGGAGATGGCGGGGATCACGTGGCCGTCGCTGGATCTGGCCGCCGGCACGGTCGAGGTCCGCGGAACCGTGATCCGGGTCAAGGCTGAGGGTCTGGTGGTGAAGCAGCGGCCGAAGTCCCGGCACGGGTGGCGGGTCGTCGAGCTGCCGTCGTGGGCGGTCGACATGCTGCATCGGCGCCAGGGCCGCGACGCCAACCCGTGGTCGGTGGTGTTCCCGTCGCCGACGGGGATGCTGCGGGACCCGAAGAACACCGCGGGTGATCTGCGGGAGGCGTTCGACGCGGCCGGGTACCCGGAGGTCACGTCGCACACGTTCCGCCGGACGGTGGCGACGTTCATGGACATGGCCGGCCTGTCGGCGCGCGCTGCGGCCGACCAGCTGGGTTCGGTCGGCGGGTGGCCGCCACGGGCGCTCGCGGCGTCCTGGAGGCTGTGGCCGCCGCGGGACCGACGAGAAACGATCACCATGGGTAAACCATGGGGACCGGCGTCGGAAACCGCGGCCCGTGAGCGTTTCCGCTGGTGGGAGTACGCCGCCCGGGGCTCGAACCCGGAACCCGCTGATTAAGAGTCAGCTGCTCTACCAATTGAGCTAACGGCGCGCGGTCCCCAAGGCTACCAGCGCCTGGGCCGCCGCCGCCGCCGCCGACCGCTGCTGGCCCGGCCCGCCGCCGTGCTCCGTCAGCCCGGCAGCACCGCCGGCCGGGCCACTGCCTCCCGCACGATCCGGACGATCGTGCGGGCGTCGGTGTAGCCGGTGACCAGCGGGTCCAGGGTGCCGTCGCCGGCTTCGAGGAACAGGCTCGGGTACGTCTGGACGCCGAGCGCCCGGGCCCGCTGGAACGCCTCGCGGGTCGTCTCCACCGCCCCGGGCGTCGCCCACCGGGCGAGGAGCTCGTGCCCGTCCACACCATGGGCGGCGGCGGCGTCCCGCAGGGTGTCGGGGTCGTCGGGGACGCGGCCGTCCAGGTAGAGCGCGTCGGTCAGCCAGTGCGAGAACTCGACGGCGACGTCCGGCCCCATCTCCTGCGCCACCAGCACCGCGCGGCAGGTGGGCTCGGAGTTGCTCACCCAGGTCCCGGTGCCGAGGATCCGCTCGTAGTAGGCCTCGCCCGCCCGGCGCCCGCTCACCATGGCGACCTGCGCGAGCCCTGCGACCAGGTACTCCCGGTCCATGGCGACCGGCCGGACCCGCTCCCCGACGACGAGGCCACCCGTCTCGATCCGCCACGCCACCTCGTCGCCGAGTTCCTGCTTCGCCTCGAGGATGGCCGGTCCGGTGGCGAAGCACCACCCGCAGAGGGCGTCGTTGCCGTACACGACGGTGGGCCGGGCGGTCGGGGCGTCGTCCATGCCGGGACTATGTCGCACCGGTCCGCCGCGCTCCGGCCCGGCCCGGCCGTCACCCCGCCGGGCGCCCGCGACTCAGCGGTCCGGAACGTCCTGCTCCATGTCCGGCAGCGGGACCAGCGGCTCCAGCCGCCCCCGTGCGACGAGGTGGACGAAGGTCTCGACGACCGCGGGGTCGAACTGCGTCCCGGCGCAGCGCCGCAGTTCGGTGATCGCCTCGCTCTCGGTCAGTGCAGGGGAGTAGGGGCGCCGGCCCCGCATCGCGGAGTAGGCGTCGCACACGGCGAGGATCCGCGCCCCGAGAGGGATGCGGGCGCCCTCGGTTCCGAACGGGTAGCCGTCGCCGTCCACCCGCTCGTTGTAGGTCCGGACCAGTTCGGCCACGGCCGGTGGCACCAGGCCGAGCAGCATGTCGGCACCGGTGACGGGGTGGCGGTGCACCTGCTGCCAGTCGTCTCCGTCGAGGGGGCCCCGCTTCTGGAGCACCGCGTCCGGGATCTCCAGCTTGCCGACGTCGTGCAGCCGCGCCGCCATGCCGATCTCGGCCTGGTCCCGCGCCGACAGGCCCATCGCCCGGGCGGTGGCGACGCTCCACCGCGCGACCGCCGCCGAGTGCTCGTCGGGTCCGAGGCGTCGGTCCACGGTGTCGGCGACCCGTTCGAGCACCGCGAGGACGGCCGGATCCACCGGCAGGCCGGCCTCGTGCTCGGTCCCCCCGGCCGCCATCACCCGGTCCCGGCCGGCGTCTTTCGCTGCGTACAGCGCCCGGTCCGCCCGCTGGGCGAGGGACTCCGCGGTGTCGCCGTCCTCGACGGAGGCCACCCCGGCGGACACCGTGATCGTCATGGGTCCGGCGCCCGGCACGGGGACGGGGGAGCGGCGCACCACGAGGCGGAGCCGCTCGGCGAGCTCGAGCACCGCCTCGGCCTCGGTGTCGTGCGCCACGACGAGGAACTCCTCGCCGCCGACGCGAGCCAGCACGTCACTGGAGCGAAGGCCCGCGGACAACCGCCGCGCCACCTCGACGAGCACGGTGTCGCCCGCCGCGTGGCCGCAGGTGTCGTTGACCCGCTTGAAGTGGTCGATGTCCATCGTCACGACGCTGACCGCCCGCCGGCCCCGGTGCGCCCGGTCCACCTCGATGGAGAGCATCTCGGAGATGAAGCGCCGGTTGTACAGGCCGGTCAGCATGTCGGTCACGGCGAGCCGCTCCTGCTCCCGGCGGGCCTCGTCCAGGCGGGCGGTGGTCTGCTGCAGGTCAGCCGTCGACACCGCGAACCGCACCACCAGCGTGACGAGCACCGCGAGCGCCACGAGCACCCCGGCCGCGCCCACCGCGCCGTCACGCAGGTCCCCGCCGACGACGGCGAGCACCGTCCCCACCCCGGCCAGCGCCGGGACCAGCGTGAGGTCGCGGGCGGCCGGCCGGTCCCGCGACGGCGCCTCGTCGTGCCGCAGCGCCACGAGCAGCGCCAGGCACATCACGACCGCCTCCAGCTGCCAGCCGAGGTTCAGCCACCCGCCCGGGACGTAGGAGTTGACGGCGACCAGCCAGGTGTAGCCGATGTCGGTGACGGCGGCGATCGCGAACGCGACGGCGACCCCGACCACCGACAGCGGCACCGCCCGCTGGGTGGAGAACACCACCGCCAGCAACGTGACGAGGATGGCGACGCCGGCCAGCGGATAGGCGATCCCGGTGAGCGTCGCGGCGTTCAACGGAGCGCCGAGCTGCGGCCGGACGAGCAGTTCCCAGCCGGCGAACCCGACGGCGACCGCGATGACCGCGGCGTCCAGGACGCCGCGCACCGAGGCCAGCCGGCCCGCGGCGCGGAAGCCCGCCACGACGGCCACCGGCACCAGCGCGTAGCTCGTGAGGTAGGCGGCGTCCGCCCAGGAGGGGAAGGGAACCTCGCGGTCGAGCACGAAGGTGTGCCCCGCCCACACAAGATCACCGGCCAGCCACAGGCCGTTGCTCACGGCCAGCAGGCGCCAGAACCACCGGGAGTCCCGTCGCCGCCGTGCCACCAGGATGCTGAGGACGACGGCAGCCGCGATCGGCACCAGGTAGACGAGCTGGCCCAGCACCTGCTGTCCGACGAGGGCGTCCCGGACCCACCACATACCGAGAGCGAACAGCACCAGCCACCCGGCGCCTGCCACGGCCACGCAGCGGATCACCGGGTCACGGACGATCACTGGTGCCAGCGGGGTTGCGGCAGGGCTGACTCCCGGCGGCCGCGCATCCGTTGCGACCCCGGTCGTCGGCGACGCTGTCCGCGCCTGCCTCTCCACGGGCCTTGTCATCGACAAGTCCCGGCTGGGACTGGACATGTCGGCGTTGTTCTCACCCCGGGTGAGTGACGGGACTTGAACCCGCGACATCCTGGACCACAACCAGGTGCTCTACCAGCTGAGCTACACCCACCACGACCCCACCGGCAGAGCCGCGTGGACGCAGACGAAGTGTATCCCCGCGGACCGGTTCTCAGGACACCTCGGGCGACACCCGTCCGCTCACCCATCCCGGCACCGAGCCGGCCGGCACGACGTGCCGCGCCGCGATCGCCTGCGCCGCGTCCCGGTCCGGACCGGGGTCGGGGACGAAGACGGCGTCGCGGTAGTACCGGAGCTCGGCGATGCTCTCGATGATGTCGGCCATCGCCCGGTGGCCCCCCGTCTTGGTCGGCGAGGCGTGGTACACCCGCGGGTACCAGCGCTTGACCAGCTCCTTGACACTCGAGACGTCGACCACGCGGTAGTGCAGGTGGGTGTCCAGCTCCGGCAGGTCCCGGGCGAGGAAGCCCCGGTCGGTGCCGATGCTGCTGCCGGCCAGGGGGGCCTTGCGGGCCTCCGGCACCCAGCGGGTGACGTACGCCATCACCTGCTCCTGGGCCTGGCTCAGCGTCGTCCCGTCCTCGAGCAGGTCGAGCAGTCCCGACTTGGTGTGCATGGCATGCACGACCTGGTGCATCTGGCGCAGCGCGGCGTCGGGTGGTCGCACGACGATGTCGAGGCCCTCCCCGAGGACGGCGAGCCTGGAGTCCGTCACCAGGACGGCGATCTCGATCAGGGCGTCGGCCGTGAGGTCCAGCCCCGTCATCTCGCAGTCCACCCACACGAGTCGTTCCGCCGGTCTGTCCCGGCCCCGATCGGCCGTGGTGCCGCTCGTCCCGTCCACGGGCGTCACCCTAGGGCCGCGAGTCGCGCCGTCGCCGGACCTACCGACCCCTGACCTCGGCCCCCTAGCCTGCGGCGGTGACGAACCAGCCCGCGCCCTTTCCGGGATCCGCCCGTCCCCAGGTGCCGGGCGACCGGTCCGGCTCGACGGTGCTGCTGGTCCTCGGCTTCGTCCTCGTCGGTCTCTGCGGCCTCGTGATCACACCGGTCGTGCTCCTGGCCACCGGCCCGGTGGCGTTCGCGGTCGGCGCGGCCTTCGCCGTGGTCCCCGTGGCCCCGCTGCTCGCCTACTTCGCCTGGCTCGACCGCTACGAGCCGGAACCGGGCGGCCTGCTGGTCTTTGCCTTCGGCTGGGGCGCCGCCGTCGCCACCCTCGGCAGTCTCGTGCTCAACACGGCGTCGGTCCTGGTCCTCGACGCCGCCGGCCGCGATCCCGAGTTCGTCTCGGTGGCGGTGGTGGCGCCCGTCGTGGAGGAGGCCCTCAAGGGCCTCGGCATCCTCGCGATCGTCCTCGTCGGCCGCCGCAGCCTGGACGGCGTCGTCGACGGGCTGGTCTACGCCGGGGTGGTCGGGGTGGGGTTCGCCTTCGTCGAGAACATCCTCTACCTCGGCGCGGCCCTGCTGGACGGCGGGGGAGCGGGCCTCGTCGGCACCTTCGTCGTGCGCGGCATCGTCAGCCCCTTCGCCCACCCGCTGTTCACCGCCCCCATCGGGGTGGCCGTGGCGGTGGCCGTGCGCCGGGGCGGGATCAGGTGGGCGTGGGTCGCCGTGGGATACGTCGTCGCGGTCCTGCTGCACGGCGTGTGGAACGGCAGCGCGGTGTCCTCGCCGGAGACCTTCCTCGTCGGCTTCGTCCTGCTCCAGCTCCCGCTCTTCGCGGCCTACGTGGCCCTCGCCCTGTGGGCCCGCCACCGCGAGGGCCGGCTCATCCATCTCCACCTCGCCCCCTACGTCCAGGTGGGGTGGCTGTCGACCGGCGAGTTCGCCATGCTGGGCAGCCTGCGCACTCGCCGGCACGCTCTCCAGGCGGTCCGCCGCGGTCCTGACGGGGCTCGCCGCGGGGCGGCTCTCAAGCGGTTCCAGCGCTGTGCCGTCCAGCTCGCCTTCCTCCGCAACCGGATGCTGCGGGGCACTGCGCCACGCGACGCCAGGGCACGCGAGTACGACCTCCTGCAGGCCGTCTCGAGCCTGCGCGCGGTGGTAGGCCGGGCACCGGTGGCCTGAGGCGGACCGACCCGGCCACCAGCAGGGCGGGCGCCGCCCGGCCCTCCTCCGATCGGAGGAGGGCCGGGGCGGGTGTCCGGACGACTCTCGGCACTCCGTCTATGACGTTGAGTGATTGCTCGTAGCGTCTGAGTCACCTCACTTCCTGAAGGAGATCGATGTGACGACCGTGACCGGACGCGTGGCGACCGGCGGCTTCACCGCCCCCCGGTACACCCCGGCGGACTTCGCCGAACCGGCCCGCCGCCCCCTCCTCGTCCGGTGGACGGCCCGCGTCGGCGCCCTCGTCCCGAGCGGCCGGCACCGTCGCGCACGCACCGGTGCATGGCCGATCACCATGGAGGGACCCCGCTCCCGGGGCTAGGCTCGGGAGGGTGGACAAGGTGGTCTCCCTCGCCCGGGACGCGGTGGCGGACATCCGTGACGGGGCCACCCTGGCCGTTGGCGGGTTCGGGCTGTGCGGCATCCCCAGTGTCCTCATCCAGGCCCTGGTGGACCGCGGGACCACCGACCTCGAGGTGGCGAGCAACAACTGCGGGGTGGACGACTGGGGCCTCGGCCTGCTGCTGGGCCGGGGCCGCATCCGGCGCATGATCTCCAGCTACGTCGGTGAGAACCGGGAGTTCGCCCGGCAGTACCTCGCGGGCGAACTGGAGGTCGAGCTGGTCCCCCAGGGCACGCTGGCCGAACGGCTGCGCGCCGGGGGGTCGGGCATTCCGGCGTTCTTCACGGCGTCCGGGGTCGGCACCGTCGTCGCCGACGGCGGGCTCGCCTGGCGCTACCACCCCGACGGCTCCGTCGCGGTGGCCAGCCCGCCCAAGGACACCCGCGAGTTCGACGGCCGGACGTACGTCATGGAGCGGGCGATCCGGGCCGACTTCGGTCTGGTCCGCGCCTGGCGCGGGGACCGGCACGGAAACCTCGTGTTCCGTCGCGCCGCGCGGAACCTCAACCCGCTGTGCGCCATGGCCGGCGCCGTGACCGTGGCCGAGGTCGAGGAGCTGGTCGAGCCGGGGGACCTGGACCCGGACGCGGTCCACCTGCCCGGGGTGTACGTCCAGCGGGTGGTGCCCCTGACGCCGGCGCAGACCCTGGACAAGCGGATCGAGCACCTCACCGTGCGGACCGGCGAGAGGAGCGCCTGATGGCCCTGACCAGGGAGCAGATGGCCGCCCGGGCGGCACGGGAGCTGTCGGACGGCGACTACGTCAACCTCGGCATCGGGATGCCGACGCTGGTGTCGAACCACGTGCCCGACGACGTCGAGATCGTGCTCCAGTCCGAGAACGGCATCCTCGGCGTCGGCCGCTACCCGACCGAGGCCGAGGTCGACCCGGACCTCGTCAACGCCGGCAAGGAGACCGTCACCGTCCGGGCCGGAGCCAGCTACTTCGACTCCGCGACGAGTTTCGGCATGATCCGCAGCGGCAAGGTCGACGCGGCGATCCTCGGGGCGATGCAGGTCTCGGCCCGCGGCGACATCGCCAACTGGCTGATCCCCGGGAAGATGGTCAAGGGGATGGGCGGCGCGATGGACCTGGTCCACGGCGCCAAGCGAGTCATCGTGCTCATGGAGCACGTCGCCAAGGACGGCTCCCCGAAGATCCTCGAGGAGTGCACCCTGCCGCTCACCGGCGTTGGGGTCGTCCACCGGGTCATCACCGACCTCGCGGTCCTCGACGTGACGCCCCAGGGCCTGGTGCTCGTCGAGACGGCGCCAGGCGTGTCGGTCGACGAGGTGCTGACCGCGACCGGCGCACCGGTCGCGGTCCCAGCCGAGGCCACCCCCGCCGCCACCGCCTGATGCCTGATGCCTGATGCCTGATGTGATCGTCGATAAATCGATGTTCAAGGGCGTGTGAGACTCGCGGGACCCCCTGATCGTCGACAAATCGACGATCATCCACCCTTGATCGTCGATTTATCGACGATCACACCCGGGGGGTCCTGTTGTGACCTGAGCCGTGGCTGGGCGGCCAGGTTGAAGCCCGTCGCGGCGTCACCGCTCAGCCGGTGACCTCCCAGTGGAAGCCGGCCGCTCGCAGCCGCTCCACCAGGGCGTCCCCGAGCGCCGTCGCCGAGGTCAGCGCGCCCGCCCGGCCCGTGCCCTCGCCGGCGGCCAGGGTCATGGCCGCCTCACCCAGCATGACGGCGGTCGCGCCGTAGCCGGGGTCGAGGTCGGCGCCGACCCGGGCGGTGAGGACCCGGCCGGACGTGGTCTCGGCGACGTGCCGGAACCGGAAGTACCCCCGCCGCCGGGTGCGCTCCGACGGTCCGGCGCCGGGCGCGGGCAGCAGCCGGTCCAGGATCCGCCGGGTGGGTGGCCAGCTCATGCCGGCGAAGAGGCCCAGTGTTCCCGCGGCGACGGCGAGCGCCGGGCCGACCCCGCGGAGTCGGCCCCGAACCCCCACCGCCTCCCGATACCGGAACCCGGCCCCGTAGGCACCGCCGAGCAGCGCGTGGCTGCGGCGCACCACGCGGGTGTTGACCGGTGCCATGACGAACGGCGCCAGCCAGTACCCCAGCCCGGCGTCCCAGGCGACCCCGAAGCTGTCCCGGGGACCCGGCCGGGCGACGCCGGTCGCGCCGACGTCGAGCGCATGCGGATCAGTGACGATCCGCCGGACCTCCGGGTTGGTCGCCGCCTCCTCGATCTGGACCCGCATCGAGTCGATCGTCCCGCCGCTGAACCCGCCCCGCGCCCCGGTCAGCAGGCCCGTCACCCGGGTCAGCTCACCTGCCCCGGTGGCCATGGCGTGCCGGTGGAGGCTCCACAGCCCGAGGTCGGACGGGACGGAGTCGAAGCCGCAGGCGTGCACGATCGCCGCGCCGGTGCGCCGGGCGGTGGCGTCGTTGGCCTCGATGCTGTGGCGCATGAACAGCACCTCGCCGGTGAGGTCGACGTAGTGGGTGCCGGCCGCGGCGCATGCCGCGGCCAGCGCGGCCCCGTACCGCGTGTACGGACCCACCGTCGTGGCGACGACCCGGGCGGAGCGGGCCAGGGTCGCCACCGCGACCGGGTCGGTGGCGTCGGCGACCACGAACCCCCAGGTCTGGCCGCGTCCCGGCAGGTGCGCCCGCGCCTCGTAGAGCCTCGGCACCGACCGCCCGCCGAGGCCTACTCGCAGATCCCGCGGCGCGTGCCGGGCGACGTGCTCCGCGACGAGCCGGCCGGCGAAGCCGGTCGCGCCGTAGACGACGAGGTCGAGGTCGCGGTCGCTCACCCCCC
>JBHJOS010000095.1:0-34063 GCA_050329415.1 Kineosporiaceae bacterium | reverse complement strand
CGCCGCGGTCGCCGCCGAGGCCGACCCCGCCCCGCCGGCGCCCGCCCTGGCCCGCGACCCGCGGGCCGAGCGGCCGGGCGCGCCCCTGTGGCGCCTCGTCGACGTGGCCGGGCACCTGGATGACGGGCAGCGGGCCGCGGTCGAGGCGGCGCTGCAGGCCGCCGGGCTGCTCGACGCGTGGGTGTCGCCGGACGGCACCGGGCTGACCGCGGGCACCGCGGACGCCGCGGTCCTCGTCGACCCCGGCTCGTCCGCTGTCGACGGGCCCAGCCTGGCCGACGTCCTGGTCCCGGACGTCCCGTCGGGCGCCGGCGTCCCCGCTGAGCTGGTGGCCGCGCTGCTGCGCCGGATCCGGCTGCGCGGGCCGCGGCCCCCGGGCGGGGCGAACGGACCCGCCTCGCCGGTCGACGCGGGCGGGGACGGGTCCCCGGCCGTCGCGATCGGGGTCGACGGCTCCTTCCGGCTGGGTCCCCTGGCCGGCGAGGCCCGCAAGCCGGCCGGGCAGTACCTCGGCGCCTCCGCCCGGGCCGCCGAGCGGCGGCGCCGGCTGGCCGAGATCGACGCCCGGGTCGCCACGCGCGAGGCCGACCGCGACCGCGCCCGGGTCACCGAGGCCGCGGCCCGGGCCGCCCTGGCCGCGATCCGCCGCTGGGTCACCGCCCGCCCCGCCACCCGCGAGGTGGTCGCCACCCGGCTGCGGGTCGTCGAGCGGGCCGAGCAGCGCGATCGGGCGCGCTCCCGGGTGACCGCGGCCGACGACCGGGCTCGCGTGGCCCGGGCGACGCTGTCGGCGACCCGGGATCGGGCGCAGGCCAGCGCGGTCGCCGCCGGGGTCGGTCTCGACGCCGACCTGGCCGAGGCGCAGCGGGAGGTGGCGCGCCGCCAGGAGGACCGGGCCCGCGAGGTCGTCCGCGCGGCCCGTCGCCTCGGACCGGCCGCGCAGCGGTGGGCGGCCCGGGCGGACGAGGCGTCCCGCACGGCGTCCGAGGCCGCCCGCGCCGACGCCGAGGCGCAGACGTTGCGTGCCGAGTCGGTGGCGCGCGACGCGGAGGAGGCGACCGCCCGCGAGGCCCTCGGCGCCACCGTGGAGGAGCTGGAGCGCCGGATCGCGGACGCCCGCCGGGACCGGACCGCCGCCGCGGCCGAGGTGACGGCGGCCAACGACGCCGAGAAGGCCGCCGACCGCGCCGAGGCCGCCGCCGCCGAGGCCATCCGCGGCGCCGAGGGGCGGGTACGCGAGGCGGGGGGGCACCTCGCGGCGGTGGCCGGCCGGCTCCGGGCGGCCGCCGCGGTGCCGGGGCTGCTGCCGCTGGCCGTCGGGCGCCCGCTGTTGCCGGACGAGGCGGCCGGGCTGGCCGGCCAGCCGGAGCTGCTGCTCGTCCGGGGGCTCCTGGATGAGGTGCCCGACGCTCCCGCGGCCGGTCGCAACGACGTGCTCGCCGCCCACCGGGCGCTGCAGTCCGGCCCGGCGGCCGACCTCGACCCCCAGCTCACCGGCGAGGACGTGTTCGCCGCCGCCGTCGTCGACCCGACGTCGCGGCAGCCGCGCGAGGCGCCCGCCGTGCTCGCCGACCTCGCCCGGATCGCCTCGGAGAACCGCGAGCTGCTGACCCGGCGGGAGCACCGGATCTTCGAGGAGCACCTGCTGGGCCAGCTCGGCGAGTCGCTGCGCGCCCGGCGACTGGACGCCGACGACCTCGTCCGGCGCACCAACGAGGTGCTGAGCGGAGTGTCGACGTCGCAGGGCATCCGGGTCCGGCTCAAGTGGACGCTGACCGACGACGCCGGCCCCGAGGTCCGCACCGCCGCCCAGCTCCTCACCCGGCCGCTGGGGTCCCTGCTGCCGGAGGAGTCCCGGGAACTGCGCGGGGCACTGAGCCGGCTCATCGACGCCTCCCGTCAGGAGGACCCGGACCTGCCGTACGCCGAGCACCTCGGCCGGGCGCTCGACTACCGCCAGTGGTCCCGGTTCGTCGTCGAGATCCACCGCCCCGGCGCGGCGGCGTGGCAGGCGCTGACCCGCCGCACCCCGCTCAGCCAGGGCGAGCAGAAGGTCGTGTGCTACCTCCCGCTGTTCGCCGCCGCGGCCGCCCACTTCGAGTCCCTCGCCGCCGGGGCGCCGCAGGCCCCCCGGTTCGTCCTGCTCGACGACGCCTTCCCCAAGATCGACGCCCGGACGCACCCGCTGCTGCTGGGGCTGCTGGTGCAGTTGGACCTCGACTTCGTCATCACCAGCGAACGGCTGTGGGGGACGTTCCCGGAGGTCCCGTCGCTGGCGGTCTACGAGGCCCTGCGCTCGCCCGACGAGCCGGGCATCGCCCAGCTGGAGTTCCGGTGGGACGGCCGCCGGCTGACCGCGGTGACGTGAGCGGACCGCCGCCGTGGGTGAGCGACCCGGCGCTGGGCGGGCTGTGGCGCGCAGTGGCCCACCGCCTGGAGCGGACCGGCCGGGTGCCCACGGGCACCGTCCGGGTGCCGCTGGCCGACGGCGCCGTCCGGCGGGCGGTCACCGGGCTCACCGGCCGGCCCGTGCCGGGCGGGACGGCCACGGTCGACCTCGCCGAACTGGACGCCGACCTCCGGCGCCGGGCCGGCAGCGGCCTCGTGCAGGTCGTCGAGACCCTGGTGGGCCCGGTGCGGGACCGCCCCGCCGAGCGCGCCGCCCGGGACGCCGCGCGGCGCGGCCCGGTCGAGGAGGTCCTCGCCCGGTGGCGGTCCCGGCCGGACCTGGCCGCGCAGTCCTGGGTGCCGGAGTGGGCGGAGTTGCTCGCCGCCGACGGGACCGTCCTCAAGCGTGGCGTCACCGGCGCCGACCTCCTGGTGGCACTGGACCTGGTGGCGCGACTGGCGGCGGGGGAGCTCGCCGGGCGGCGCCGGACCGAGGTCGCCGCCCGGGTCCTCGGGGACGCCCACGCCCTCGACGAGGGCCGGCTCCTCACCGCTCTCGTCGTCCGGGCCCTGGCGGCGCGCCGGGGGCTCGGCGCCTTGCCGGACACCGCCGCGGGACGCCGGGACCTGTGGGAGGCGGTGGGCGTCTCGGTCGACCGGGTGTCGACGTCGTGCCTGGTGGTCGGGCTGGTCCCGGCCGCCGGCACGCCCGGGCGGGGTCGGTGGGTGGCGGCCGCCGACCGGGGCGACCCGGTCCACGTCACCGGGTGGGACCTCGACCGGACGGCCGCCTGGCGCCCCCACGCCGGGGCGGCCGAGGTGCTCGTCACCGAGAACCCGACGGTCCTCGAGGCGTTCGCCCGGCACCGCCCCGGGGTCCCCGTGGCGTGCGTCAGCGGCCACCCGCGCGCGGTGGTGCTGGAGCTGCTCGCCCGGATCGACGGCGCGACCCTGCGCTACCACGGCGACTTCGACGCCGCGGGCCTGCACATCGCCCACCGCCTCGCCGTCGAGCACGGCCTGATGCCGTGGGCGATGTCGGCTCGCGACTACGCGGTGGCGGCGCGGGCGTCGATGCCGCCGCTGACCGGCGCGCTCCCGCCGACGCCGTGGGACCCGGCGCTGGCCGTGCGGATGGCCGAGGTCGGCGTCGCGGTGCACGAGGAGGTCGTGCTGGACGACCTGCTGACCAGGTGGCCCGGCTGACGGGCCGCGCCGGCTCTGAGCCCGTGGTGTCACGCCGTGGTGGGTGACTCCGAACCGCTGTCCACCGGACGGCACGCCACCGGCGGGCCCTCACTAGGCTCTGACAGGTCGGCCGAGCGGAGCGGGGTGAGTCAGGGCGTGGGCAGGAACAACAGAGAACGACGCAGGCTCAAGGAGCGGGCACGCAAGCAGGGCGGGTCACGCCCGCCCGCCGCCGGTGCCTCGTTCCAGGCCGCCGCCGCGGGCGAGGTCCGTCGGCACGAGGTCGACGCGCTGGTCGCCCGTCACCAGGTCACCGCGTGCCAGGCGCTGGACGCCGGCGACCGGGCGGGGTTCGAGCGGGCCGCGGCCGAGCTGGCGGGCGCGACCGCCGACACGACCGGCCGCCGCCTCGCGACCCGGGCGCTGCTGCGGGACCTCCAGCTCGCCGTCACCGACGTGTGGCGCAACGGCTGGCAACCCGCGGACGTGATCCGGGTGGCGAACCGGCGCCTCTCCGACGCCCCGGGTCGCCTGCTCCGGGACGCGGTCGCGGACGAGCTGCGCCGGTACCCGCCCGACACGGTCGACCCGCGGTGGCGCGCCCAGTGCGAGGCGGCCGACGTCCGCGTGTGGTGGCCGGCCGACCGGAACCCGTTGCAGGCCCGGGCCGAGCACGGCGAGTCCTGGCCCCGACAGGTCTCGGCCGCGGTCGAGGCGTTCCACCTGCTGCGGGTCCTGCCGCCGCTGGCCGTCCTGACACCGCCGCCCGGGTCGGCGGACGCCCGGCGGAGCGCCGCGACCGCGGCCCTCGACGAGGTCGACGAGCGGGTTCTCGCCCGCGTGCGGGCGCTGCTCGCCAAGGCCGAGTCCACGCAGTTCCCCGCCGAGGCCGAGACCTTCACCGCCGGTGCCCAGGCGCTCATGGCCCGGCACAGCATCGACGCCGCAATGGTCGCCGACGCCCGGTCCGGCCCGGACGAGGAGCCGGTGGCCCGCCGGCTCGGCCTGGAGCCCCCCTACGAGGAGGCGAAGGCCCTGCTCTTCCAGGCGGTCGCCGAGGCGAACCGGTGCCGCGCGGTGTGGAGCAAGGAGCTCGGGTTCGTCACCGTGATGGGGTTCGCGGCCGATCTCCACGCCGTCGAGACCCTGGCCACCTCCCTGCTCGTGCAGGCGTCGCAGGTGGTCGGCCAGGCAGGTTCTCGGACGACCGCGTCCGGCCGGTCGCGGACCCGCTCGTTCCGGCAGTCCTTCCTCACGTCGTTCGCCATCCGCATCGGGGAGCGCCTGGCCGAGGCGACGCGGGCCGAGGGCGACCGGGCCGCCGGACAGGCCGGGTACGAGCGGCTGCTCCCGGTGCTGGCGCAGCGGGACGCCCGCGTCGATGCCGTGATGGGGGAGTTCTTCCCCGGCCTGACCCATCGACCGGTGTCCCTCGGGTACGACGGGGAGGGATGGGCGAGCGGACGCGCCGCCGCGGACCTGGCGGCGCTGCGGACCGGGGCACCGCTCACCCCCTCGACGGGGTAGGGCAGTTCGGTCGGTCGCCTCACGGCGTTCGATGGTCCGGAGGGCTTCGTCCGGCACGGCGACGACACCGGGTGCCGGTGGCGTCGGGTCGGAGACCACGGGGTGTGTCGCGACTCCTGACGCCTCGGCCGCAACCAAGTCCTCGTGGCCGTCGGGGTCGTGACGTGTGCGACCGGGATCATGTCCACAACTCGCCCGCGCCTCTCGCGCGCCGAGGCCACCGGGGGGAAGACTGCCTCCGGTGACGACCGCGAGCGACCTGCGCGGGCTCGGGCCGGAAGGGCTCGCCGACCTGCTGGAGCGACGGCCCGACGTGGCGGGCCCCGTGATGCCGCTGTCCCTGGCCGAGGTCGCGGCCCGCCTGGCGCAGCCCCGGTCCCAGCTGCTCGCGGTGCAGCGGCTCGACACCCCGGCGGTCCAGGTGGCGGAGGCGCTCGCCCACCTCGGGCCGGACGCCGACCGGGCGGTGCTCGTCCGGTTCCTGCACCTCGCCGACCCGGACGGGCTGGCAGCGCTCGACCGGTGCCTCGCGATGCTCGCTGCCTTCGGCCTGCTCGGGGCGGGCGGTGGGCTGGCGCCCGGCCTCGCGCAGGAGTGGCGCCGGCCGTACGGGCTCGGTCCTCGACTGGCCGAGGTCCTGTCCCAGTGGACGGTCGACCGGCTGCGCGCCGTCCTCGTCACGTGGGGCGAGCCGACGGCCGGGCGCAAGGCCGATCTGGTGTCCCGGCTCGCGGCGGTCCTCGCGGACGCCGACCGGGTCGGGGCCGCCCTCGCCGAGGCCCCGGCGGAGGACCGCGAGGCCCTGGTCGCGGGTGCCGGGGGGGACGGCGCGGTGGACCTCGGGTACGTCGGCTGGGACGGCCGGGCCCGCGGCCGGGTGGTCTGGCCGTTCGCCCGCGGGCTGGTGACCCGGGACTGGTCGGGGCGGCTCGTGATGGCGGCCGAGGTGGCCCTGGCGATCCGCGGACCGGGGTGGCGCCCGCCGTTCGACTGGCGACTGCCGCCGATCACGTGGGTCCCGGTCGCGCGCGGCCTCGCCGACCGCGAGGCCACGGCCGCCGCCGCGGCGACCCTGCGCCTGACGACGTCACTGATCGTCGAACTGGAGGTCCGCCCCGCGGCACTCACCCGGGACGGTGTTCTCGGCAAGCGGGAGACGAAGCGGCTGGCCAAGGTCCTGGGCGTCGCGCCCCGGGAGGTCAGGTTCGCCGTCGGTCTCGCGTTCGCCGCCGCGCTGATCGCGCACGTCGAGAACGGCGACGCGCTGGCCGCGACCCGCGACGCCGAGGTGTGGCGGGCGTCGCCGCCCGCCGACCGCCTGTTGTCGTTGCTGCACACCTGGCTCGGGATGGTCCAGGTCCCGCTGGCGGCCCCCGACGAGCCGTGGCACCCGATGCCGGACCCGTCCTGGGGGCGTCGACGGGTCGTGCCCCTGCACCTGCTGTCCATGTCGCCGGGCCACGCGCCCACCGACCCGGCCGAACTCGTCCGGGCCGGGGCGTGGCTCACCCCCGAGGGCGGTCCCCGGCCACCCGGCCGGGTCGCGCCGGACCCGGCCGTCGACCTCCGTGGCCTGCTCGCCGAGTCCGTGCTGCTCGGCCTCACCGGTGCGGGAGCGTTGTCCAGCCTCGGCGAGGCGGTCGCCGACGACGGCGACCCGGGGCACGTCCTGCGCACCTGGCTGGGGGCCGCCCGCGAGACCGCCCGGCTGCAGAGCGACCTCACGGCTGTCGTCCTCGGCGACCCTTCGGCCCGGCTGGCCCGGGTGCTCGACGGCATGGCCGACCGCGAGAGCGGCGACCAGGCGCACACGTGGCGGTTCAACACGGGCTCCGTCGGGCGCGCCCTGGACGCCGGTCACACCGCCGACGCGCTCGTGGCAGCGCTCGCGGCGGTGGCCGACGACGACGTCCCGCAACCCCTGGAGTACCTCGTCCGCGACACTGGCCGCCGGCACGGCGTGCTGCGGGCCGGCTCCGTCGCGTGCTACGTCCGCTCCGACGACCACGCCCGCCTCGCCGAGGCCGCGGCCGACTCCCGGCTGCGCCGCCTGGGGCTGCGGGTGCTGGCGCCCGGGGTGCTGGTCGGCGAGCTGCCGCTGCCCGAGACCCTGGCCCGGCTGCGCGCGGCCGGCTACCTGCCGGTGCAGGAGGGGCCGGACGGGGCGGTGGTCCCCGTCGAGCGAGCCGAGGTGCGGGCGGAGGTGTCGGACTTCGTCCGGGAGCTCGCCCCCCGGCCGGCGCCGCCGGGCGAGGGCGTCACCTCGTGGGACCTCGCCGAGGCGATGCTCGCCCTGCCGGACGCGCCGCAGGCGCCGCTGCTGGAAATCCACGGGACGGTCGTCGACAGCCGGTCGATGCGGGAGGCGTTCGACGCGCTCCTCGACGGTCCTCAGGCGTAGAGGTCGGCGGTCGTCACCAGCCGGACGTCGGCCCGCCCGGAGACCTCCCAGGCGAGCTCGGGGTCGAAGCCGGCTCCGGCAGCACCAGATCGCCGAGATGTTTCGCCGGCGTGGCCCGGTCGATGTACTGGCGGATGTCCGCCTCGCCGCCCTCGCGCAGGACGATCTCGTGGACGTGGCGACGGTCCACGGGGTCGTCAAGGCCGAAGTCGCGATCCCCGCTCCACCACAGATGCAGTGGAAGTCGACAGTGGGGCCACTGGGCATGGCCAGCGTCGGGGTCGGGCGGTCCTGTACCCGGCCGGTTCTCCCGCGATCAATGGAAGCGGACCGCGCTGTCCGAAGCGTTCCGTATCGCTTTGGTAACGCTCCGGCTTCGCCGCATCCACCACGGTCCGTCACGAGGAAGACCTTCCGTACGCAACCCGATCCATCTGGAGGACATCCGTGAAGATCCGTTTCGTCGGCACCGCCGTCGCCCTCTCCGCCGTCCTTGCTCTCGCAGCGTGCGGGGAGGACGCCGCCGACCCCATCGACGACGCCACATCCGCTGCGGTCGAGGCCACCGAGGAGGCCGGGGAGGAGATGACCGAGGAGATGACCGACGAGGCCTCCGAGGGGATGACCGAGGAGGCCACGGGCGACACGATCGTCGACGTGGCTGCCGGCAACCCCGACTTCAGCACGCTGGTCGCCGCTGTCGAGGCGGCCGACCTGGTCGAGACGCTGAGCGGCGAGGGCCCGTTCACCGTCTTCGCGCCGACCAACGAGGCGTTCGAGGCGCTGCCCGAGGGCGTGCTCGACGCGCTGCTGCTGCCCGAGAACGAGGAGACCCTGGTCAGCATCCTGACCTACCACGTCGTCCCCGGTGAGGTGACGTCCGACATGATCACCGCGGGTGACGTCGCCACGGTGCAGGGCGACCCCGTGACCCTGGCCACCGAGGGTGGCGTGACCGTGAACGGCGCGACCGTCGTCACCGCGGACGTGACCGCATCCAACGGCGTCATCCACGCCATCGACGCCGTCCTGCTGCCCGAGGGCGTCGACCCGGCGGCTCTGGTCGAATGATCATCGCTGCCTGAGCCAGGTGGCCTGCACCACGGTCGCCTGAACCACGGTCGCCGGAACCGGCAAGGCGGGGGTCGCGCTTCGGCGCGGCCCCCGCACGCTCGTCGGGCCACCGGTCCGGGCGTTCCCGATCGGCGGCGCGCCTCGTGTGGACGGACCTGGTGTCGAAGCCGGAGTTTGATAAGTTCATTTAGGCATCGACATGGTATGTCAACTTCAGGGAGGGCAGCGTGCCGCGAGGTAGGCCGAGCCGGGCCACCGTGTACACGCGGCTGGACGCGGCGATCGCCGAGCTGTGGAACCGGCTGGGAGGGCTGCCGTCGCCGAAGGAGTCCGAGGCGATCTGGTCGGACATCTGGCATCGCGAAGCCCATCACTCGACCGCGTTGGAGGGCAACACGCTCGTCCTGCGGGAGGTCGAGGCTCTGCTGGAGAAGGGCCGCGCGGTGGGGGCCAAGCCGCTGAGCGAGTACATGGAGGTCAAAGGCTATGGTGACGCCGCTCGCTGGGTGTACGGGCAGGCCCTCGAACCGGACGCCTGGAGCGACGGGGAACTGATCAGCCTGAACGAGGTCCGCCGGATCCACCACCTCGCGATGGGACCGGTGTGGGCGGTCGCCCCGCACCCGGAGGCCACCGACCAGGAAGCCCCCGGCGACTTCCGCCGCCACGACATCCGCCCCTTCGACGGCGGCATGACACCACCACCGTGGCCCGACGTCCCGGCGCAGATCACCGGCTGGGTCGACGACGTGCGCGCCTTCGGTCGGCGCACCGCCACCACCGGCTCGACCAGCAACGGCGGCACGGCGCGCATCGGTAGCGGTGAGGAGTCTCGCGGTGCCCCGCTGCCCGAGGAGCTCGCGCGGCTGCACAACGCGTTCGAGAAGGTCCACCCGTTCCTGGACGGCAACGGTCGCGTTGGCCGGTTGGCATTGAACCTGATCCTGGTTCGGCTCGGCTACCCGCCCGTGGTCATCTTCAAGCAGCAGCGCCCCGCGTACCTGACGGCTCTGAGCAAGGCCGACACCGGCGACCACGGCCCGCTCGGCGAACTCATCGCCCGGGCCATGCTCGACAACCTCAACCGGTTCATCGTGCCCAACGTCGCCGGCCCCGCCCGCCTCGTCCCGCTCGCCGCCCTCGCCGACGACGAGTTCAGCCTCGCCGCCCTCCGCCAGGCCGCCCAACGCGGCCGCCTCGACGCCGTCCAAGGCAACGACGGCATCTGGCGCACCTCCCGCAAGGCCATCGACACTTATCGACGAACCCGCCACAGCCGCCGTGCCCGCAACGGGTAGCCGTTCCGTGCAGCGCCGGCGCCGCCACTCCCTCACAAAGGAGGTGAGTCGTCCACCTGGTGATTTCGGCGGTCATCGGTGGCGGCTTCGGCCTCGTCGGTGGCCGCTTCCTGGCGCGGACGGCGATGTCCGTCGCCGCGGGCGCGGGTTGTGGCGGCGTCCGGTGAGTGCTCGGCCCGCTGCTCCTCGCGGGGCACATGGCCTTCGGGGTCGTCCTGGGGCACTCGCGGCTTCGGTCGCCCGCCGCAGCGCGAGGCGCTGACGCCGGGGCCGGCCGGCTGGTCGCCGACGCGGCCCGTGGAGCTTCTGTTCAGCGTCAAGCAGGGCAGGGTGCGGAGGTAACGCACGGCGGCCGACGGACGCAGCCTGACGACGGCCCGCCTGCTCCGGTGCGGCTCACGCACGACCCTCTCGCTCGCCGATCTCGTCGGGACGACCCGCGAGACGACGACGACAGTGCTGGGCGACCTCAAGACCCGCAGCTGCGTCCGGCTGCGGCGCGGGCGGATTGATGTCCCGGACCAGGTCGCCGTCGCCGGGGACGCGGCCGCGCGGTCACGCGCGGACCTCCGGGCCCGAGTGGGTGGGAGGGCGACCGGGGCGGCTGGGGGAGGGGTGGGAGCGGCCGGGTCGCACCGACGGGCGCCAGCGGCTCCGGCGCCACGTGCGGCAGCAGGCGGTCCAGCCACCGGGGGATCCACCAGTTGCGGCTCCCGAGCAGCGTCATCGTCGCCGGGACCAGCACGCCTCTTTGATCCGCGACAGCAGGAGGACCTCGTAGTCCATGGACAGGCCGAAGACGACGGCGAACATGAGCAGGGGGACGTAGGACTCGATGGGCACCGTTCGGTCGACGCCGATGAGCGACGCGCCCCAGCCCCACTGGAAGATGGCGACGAGACCCCGTACGCCGCGCCGATCGAGAGATGAGGTTGAGCACGGCCGCCTTGGCCGCGACGACGACACTGCGGAACGTCGCGGTCAGCAGGAGGAAGGCGGCGAGGACGACGATCACGATGATCAGGGCCAGCCGCTCGGTCGTGAGATCGGAGAACTCGGTGTCGCGTCCCGGCGGCGCCGGCGAGGCGTGCCCGGCCGGGACCTGGGCAACGAACTCGTGAGCCTCGTTGACACTCCCTCACACCTCATGGACCGGGTGGGCGACGGGCTGCCCGTGAACCTCGCTCCCTGAGCCGAGCCGCAGGACGGGCGAGTCAGACCGCCGGTGTGGTGGAGAGGGCGGTCGGCTCGGCCCGGTCGGGCTGGTCCGATGTGGTCTCGGCGAACTGGGTCCGGTACAGCTCCGCGTAGCGGCCGCCCGCGGCGAGCAGGGTCTCGTGGCGGCCGCGCTCGACGATCCGCCCGCCCTCGACGACGAGGATGCAGTCGGCGTCGCGCACCGTCGACAGCCGGTGCGCGATGACGATCGCGGTCCGGCCCTGCAGCGCCTCGGTCAGCGCCTCCTGCACGGCAGCCTCCGACGTGGAGTCGAGGTGGGCGGTCGCCTCGTCGAGGACGACCACCCGGGGCCGGGCCAGCAGCAGCCGGGCGATCGTCAGCCGCTGCCGCTCGCCGCCCGACAACCGGTACCCACGCTCGCCGACGACGGTGTCCAGGCCGTCCGGCAGTCCCCGCACCAGGTCCGCCAGCCGCGCCCGCCGCAGGGCGTCCCACAGCTCGGCCTCGCTCGCGTCCGGCGCGGCCAGCAGCAGGTTGGCCCGCAGCGACTCGTGGAACAGGTGACCGTCCTGGGTCACCAGGCCGAGCGTCTCCCGGATCGAGGCGAACGTGAGGTCGCGGACGTCGATCCCGGACAGCCGCACCGTCCCGGCGTCCACGTCGTACAGCCGGGGCACCAGCGAGGCGATCGTCGACTTGCCCGCCCCGGACGAGCCGACGATCGCGACGACCTGCCCGGGCTCGGCCCGGAACGACACGTCGTGCAGGACCTCGACACCGGCGCGGGGATCGAGCACCGCGACGTCCTCCAGGGAGGCCAGCGACACCTTGTCGGCCGACGGGTACGCGAACGTCACGCCGTCGAACTCGACCGTCACCGGTCCCGGCGGCACCGCACGGGCTCTGTCGCGCTCGCGGACCAGGGGGACGAGGTCGAGCACCTCGAACACCCGCTCGAAGCTCACCAGCGCCGACATGATGTCGACCCGGGCGTTGGCCAGCGCGGTCAGCGGCGCGTAGAGCCGCGTGAGCAGCAGGGCGAGGGCGACCACGGACCCGGCCGCCAGGTCCCCGCGCAGCGCCAGGAACCCGCCGAGCCCGTACACCAGCGCCAGGGCCAGCGACGACACGAGCACCAGCGCGGTGATGAACAGCCACTGGACCATCGCCGTCCGGACCCCGATGTCGCGGACCCGCCGCGCCCGGTGCGCGTACTCGGCGGACTCGCGGTCGGGCCGGCCGAGCAGCTTGACCAGCGTCGCACCGGGGGCGGAGAAGCGTTCGGTCGTCCGGTCCGTCATGGCGGCGTTGTGGTCGGCCGCCTCCCGGCTGAGCGCGGCCAGGCGGCGGCCGATCATCCGGGCCGGCAGCAGGAACACCGGCAGCAGGACCAGGGCCAGGACCGTGACCTGCCACGACAGCGCGAGCATGACGCCGAGGGTCAGCAGCAGCGTCACGCTGTTGCTGACGACGCCGGACAGGGTGTCGCTGAACGCCCGCTGGGCCCCGATGACGTCGTTGTTGAGCCGGGACACCAGGGCTCCGGTGCGGGTGCGGGTGAAGAACGCGACCGGCATCCGCTGCACGTGGTCGTAGACCGCCGTCCGCAGGCCGAGGATCAGGCCCTCGCCAAGGCTTGCCGACAGGTACCGCCCGAGCACGCTGATGCCGGCTTCGGCAACCGCGATCGCGGCGATGAGGACGGCCAGGCGCACCACCGTGGCGACGCCGTCCCGGTCCGTGATGGCCTGCACGACCGCGCCCGCCAGGAGCGGGGTGGCCACGGTCAGCACCGCCTGCACCACCCCGACCAGGACGAACACGGCGATCCGGGTGCGGTGCGGGCGGGCGAAGCCGAACACCCGGTGCAGCGTTCGCCGGGTCGGGGGTCGCGTCGGGTCCTGGCGACGCTGGGCGTTGTACAGCGCACCCCAGGCCGTCATCTCCATGCTCACGGGATTCGCCACCGACCTCTCTGCGGGTGGACGCCACCACCTGTCCGCGGCGGTGGGAACGCCGGTCCCGGGCCGATCGATGGCCGTCGGGCCCGGCGTCCGCTCACAGCGAAGCACCTAGGCGCGCACGACGTCGTCCCCCGCGACGGCGACCGCCACCTGCTCCAGGGGCCGGGTCGCCGGCCCGCCACGCGGCTCGCCGGTGGCGATGTCGAACAGGCTGCCGTGGCACGGGCAGCGGATGACACCGTCGCGGACCTCGCTGACGGCGCAGCCCGCGTGCGTGCACACCGTGGTGAACCCGCGCACGTCGTTCTCGGCAGGTCGGGTGACGACGACCCCGGCGGCGGCGAGGACGAGCCCGGCTCCGACGGGTACGTCGGCCAGCGACGCCAGGGGCTGCCCGCCCGGGGCAGGCGCGGGGGAGCCGGAGGAGGGATCGGCGGGGGGGTTGGCGGGGGGGTTGGCGGGAGGATTGGCGGCGGTGGGGTTCTCGTCCCCGTACACGGCGCAGCCCGAGAGGGCGAGGGCCGCGCCGGCGGACAGGGCGGTGACGAGGGTGCGCCGGCTCAGGCAGCTGGCGCACGGGTCGGTGGTGGTCATGGCGTCCTCCGGTCAGAAGCGAATGCCGACGGTGGTGAAGAACCACAGGGACGAGGTCACCCAGAGCCCCGCGAGCAGGGTCAGCAGGGCGCCGCCGGCCACGGGCAGGAACCACCCGGGAAGTCCCGGGCGGGAGAGGCCGAGCATCTTGACGGTGAAGGCGCCGTAGAAGGCGCACCCAAGCAGGGAATGGGCGAGGACCCGCAGGTCGTAGTGCTGAAAGCCCAGGGCGTACAGGCAGTGCACCGCCACGGGCACGGTGACGAGAAAGGCGAGCCGCCCCGACCACCGGTGCACGGGTGCCCACCACGCGGCTCCCTCGGCCAGCGGCAGCCGGCCGTACATCGCGGCCGCCGACACCGCCTGGACGGCGGCCAGGAGCGCCGCCACCGTGGTCAGCCAGACCTTGGCCTCCAACGGTCCGGAGAACCCCGCGACGTTGACGGCGACCCCGACGGGCTCGTGGAGCCTGCCGTAGACGCCCAGCGCGACCGCCACCCCGCCGCCCGCTGCGGCGATGGCCAGGAGAGTGGCCGTCCCGGTGCGGGCGGGCCCGGTGGGCGAGGACGTCGGCGAGGAACCGGCGGCACTCACGAGGTCCACCCCGGCTGTGTCCCGTCGGAGGGCTGCGGCGAGTCGGGGACCGGTGGCGCCCAGTCCGGCCACTCGCCGGCGACGGTGGTGAAGGTCCACTGGTATCCCGAGGTGGTCAGGACCCCGGTCGTCCCCTGCTCCAGATACGTGCCGGAGATGCGGGCACCGGAGGGGCCGGTGAGTTCCAGGACGCCGTCCGTGGCCGTGCCGCGCAGCCAGATCTCGACGTCCTCGCCGTCACAGACGTAGGCGACGGCGTCCCCGCCGTCGGCCACCTGCAGGGCGATGCCGAGGTCGGTGCCGTCAACGGTCCCGGTGGAGACGCGGGCGGGACCGGATGGCTGCGTCGCGGCCGGGGGAGGGGGAGGACTGGTCGGCTCGGCGGCCGCGGCCGGCGGGACCTGCCCCGTGGGCGGGGCCGACGCGGGCGCCGGCGCCGTGGCGGCGGCCGGGGTGGCGGAGGTCGCCGGCGCGGCCGCGACGGCCGCGACGCCGTCCGCGCCGGGTGCCAGTGCGAGGTTCGCCGCGATCAGCAGGCCGGCCAGGCCCGCTCCGGCGGCGAGGGTGACCAGGGGTGCCACAGCTCTCATGGGTTCGTCCTCTTCTCTCGTTGGTCGGCGGGACAGCGCCCGCTCAGCCGCGGGGCCGGTGGGCCTGGCGGGCACGGGCCTGCTCGGTCAGCCGGGCACCGACGGCCAGCGACGCCCGGTACCCGAGCTGCTGCACGACGATGTCGGTGTCCAGGGCCGAGGCGAGGGCGCGGTCGAGGTCCGACCGGACCCGGGCGAGGGCCTTGTCACCCAGGTCGCGCAGCCACGCCCGCAGACACAGCAGCCGGACCTGCGACGCGACGAGCTCGCCGTTCTCGACGGCGGGCGACTCGTCCGCGACTGCCAGCAGCCGCGCTCGCAGCCCGGCGGGGTCCTCCAGCGTGCGCCCGACGAGCGCGTGCACGAGGCGGTGCTGGTCCAGGCGGGCCGCCAGCACGTCCTCGACCAGGACCAGGCTCGCCGCCGACCAGTGCCGCACCACGGGATTGCGCCGCAGCACCACGTCCATGACGGGGCTGGGGTCGTCGCCGTCCGCCAGGCGCCGCAGCTGGATGCCGTACGTCGTCGCCAGCGCCTGCACCCGGCGCCCCGCCCGCTCCACCGGGTCCATCACCCGCACCCGGTGCACGCCGTCGGCGAGGGGCCGCAGGGCGCGCACGGTCGGCAGCGGCGAGTCCTCGAAGGCGTCGACGATGTCGTCCGCCAGCTCAGCCAGGTCCGCCGCGGGCAGGGCGGCCCCGGTCAGGAACTCCGCGAAGGCGAGGACCTCGTCCACCTGACGCCGGGTGAGCGTGATGCCACGGGTCGCCGCGACGACGTCGTCCCCGCCGAGCCCGCGCTCCCCGACGCTGCCCGCCGGGAAGCCGTTGGCCGTCTCCAGCCAGTGCAGGGTGGCCAGCGGGGTGCCGGCCCAACGCGCGAGGTCGTCGGCAGCAGCGGCCGGGGCGGCCTGGGTGTCGTCGACGGGCGGGGCTGGGGCCTGAACGGTCATCGGGTCCTCCTCGGGTGCCGCCCGCCGGTCGCGGGACGTGGTCCTGATGCCCGGAGTTCGCCGCGTCCTCCTGGTCGGGTTCCCGGCGGCTCGGCAACCGGTTTCCGGAACCCGCGCCGGAGATGACGGCGAACCGCGGGTGCGTGCCCTCGCCGGAGGGCCGGGAGGGAGTCCAGTGATGGCGCGAGTGGTGGACGGGGTCCTGCAGTCCCCGGTGAGCGGCGGGGGGACATCGTTCTTCGTCGACCCCGGGGGCGTCGACCGCCTGTCGACGGAGCTCCAGGCCGCTTCGAGTCGGCTGTTCGAGGTGGAGCAGGACGTCCGGTCGGCAGTGGCCACGGTCGACGAGCCGTCGGCGGCGTCGACCATCCACACGCTCGGCGAACTGGCGTCGCTGACGGCCGACCTGGCGGCGACCACCGGCGGAGTCGATGATCAGGTGGACCGGCCGCTCACGCAGCTGGCGTTCACGGGCCCGGGCATCCTCCGTCTCCCGGAGCCGGGGCGGACGGGGACCAATGCCGCCGACCTGATCGACCCGCTGCCTCATCCCGCGGGGCGCGAGCGGTCCCACGACCCCGGTCCCGTGGTGCCGATGCCCTCCCGGGCACCCCGGCCACCGGTCCCCGGACCGTCCCCCTTCCGAGGAGACTTCCCGCTCATCCCGTGGCCGTTGTTCGGCCTCACCGATCCGTCCGAGGCAACGGCCCGGGAGCGGCTGGATCGGACTCGGGGACTCGACGAGGTCATCCCCTTCGTCAACGGTGTCACCATGGAGGTCCGCGCCCAGGTCCAGCTGTCCACCAAGGTGCCCGTCCCTCGCCTGGGACCCACGTCCGCCCGGGGCGCCACGTACGCCGTCGAGACCGTGCGCACGCTGACCATGCAGGACCCCCTGGGAGGCGACCCGTTCGCCCGCTACCACGTCTTCGGCAGGACCGGGGGCGGCGGCGAGGGACGCACCGCCGTCGGCCGCGGCCAGGGGCGCGCCAACCAGGTCGTCGGCTTCTATCAGGACGTGGGCTTCCTGCGGTCACCGGAGTCCGCTGCGCTGGACCAGCAGGGTGCGCTCCTGCCGGGGCGGTTCGATCCGGCCCTGCTCAACCCCGGGGACCAGGTCTTCGTCACCCGGCTCGCGCCGGGTGACGATCTCAACTCGGGGGAGACGACGTACGAGGGCGCCTACGGTCTCGGCGGCAAGGACGGCACCCGTGAGTGGGAGGGCCACCGGGTGAGCCTCCAGCGGTTGCTGGACCCGGCGGTCGGTGACGGGGGATACGTCCTCGAGGTCGGCGACGTCACCGGTGAGAGGAAGCGCTACGAACTCATCGTGGGCCTGTCTCCCAAGCAGCTGGAGGCGTTCGGGCTCTCGGCGACTGTCAAGGTCCTCGGCCTTCAGGTCAACAATCGCAACGAGTCGTCGGAAGGTCTCCGGTACGTGTTCGATACGGCCGAGGCGGACTCGCAGGGATACGCGCTCGCCCGAGACAGCCTGCACCGCGCGGTCGCCCTCGACGAGCTGCAGTTCCCGCCGGGGACGCGGGTCGACGACTACTGGCGGCACCGGTACGAGCAGACCATCGACGCCGAGGCGGCAGCCGAGGGGGGCATCTCGTCCTTCGTCGGCGGCGGCGGCCTGGGGCGCGTGACCCTGACCGGCTCCTACGAGGAGACGGAGAGCATCAGGAACCTCGTCGCGGAGGCCAACGGTCCTGGGGGCTGGACCACCTACCTGGACCTCGGCACCGGTGCGGACACCGTGACCATCCAGCACTACGGCGTCGACCCGGACCTCGGCGGGTCGGTCCCGCTCTCTGTGACGGTCCCTGGCATCGGGTGGACGGTCGACCTCGGTGAACTCCATCTCGGTGGCCTGGAGCCGTTCCGGACCACCATCGCCCAGGACTACCTCGCGGGCGACCCCGACACCCCGGTCCGCGTCACCGTGGACGCCCTCGGGGAGCGGCGTGAGTTCACCCAGGAGCAGGCTCGGGCGCGTGCCCACCAGCTCGTGGCCGACGGCGACCCGCGGGCTGCGAACCCGGTCATCCGCTCGCTCGCTGAGGGCGAGTCGTGGAAGGACGCGATCGGCTTCTCCGGGGGACCGGGCGAGCGCAGCGACTTCGGGGACCAGATGCGAGCGCTCGTCGGCCCGTCGAACCAGGAGGTCGGTGAGGCGGCGATCGCGATCACGGACCCCGTCGTTCCGCTGATGCCGCCGCCGGCGCCGCACCGTGCTCCGTGGCCCGAGGACTCCGGCGGCGACCTGGGGATCCCGCCGGACTGGCTGTCCCATCAGTCGGCCGCCCTGGGAGAGCCTGCCCTGTGGGCAGCGACCCCGGCGTCGGCGGCGACGTCCTTCGGCGGCCATTCGTTCGCGGAAGCCCCCGTCCTGGACTACCGGCAGGCGGATCTGTCGTTCGCCGACACGTCCCTCGCATGGTCGGGACTCGGCGAGACGGGCGGTATTCCCGTGAGCACCGATCTGGCCTTCTCGTTCCCGGAGGCTGCCTTCGCGACGGCCGGCACGGGGTTTCCGGGGTTCGACTTCGGTGACCACGGGGACACCTGGGCTACGACCGGGACGGATCTCTTCGAGTTCGATTCCGGAAATCTCACCGGATACGGAGACGCCAACGTCCTCGGCGACTTCGGCGGTTGGGAGGGCTCCGGCGTCGCGTCGGGCGACCTCGGGTTCGGCACCGCGGACGTGTGGCGCTTCATGGTCTGACGGTCGTCCGGTTCGGGAACCGACGAGTCGCCTCGCGACGAATACCGGACGACCAAGGCGGCACCGGGTCGCCGTGGTAACCCGATCGACAGGAAGGACCCACGAACATGAGCGCTGGGATGCTCGGCGGCGACGTCGCTCAGATCCAGGAGCAGGCGACCGCTTACCAGACCCTCGGCAACAGCCTCACCACCACCGGCGGCAATGTCGTCACCACGACCGACGGTGCGGTGGCCGGCCTGCAGGACCAGATCACGGCGGCACAGGGCAATGTCGTGGCCGCGCTGCGGGCAGTCGGCGACGAGTCGCGTGCCGTCATGGGCCAGTTCGGCGGCATCGCCTGGACCGGCGCCAACCGGGCGCAGGTCGAGGCCGTCGCCCAGGACCTGGACGCGCAGATCGCCCGGACGACCATTCAGGTCCAGGACATCTTCGACACCTTCAAGGCCGAGCTCACCCGCCTCGGCGGCGAGCTCACGGAGGTCTCCACGCAGTTCAGCGCCGCCGCGACCGCGGCCGGCGAGTCCGCCACCTCGATCAGCCAGGCCATGACCGCGCAGGCCGCCCAGCTCGACGAGGTCATGAACACCGGCATCACCACGGCCTGACCGCGCTGCCGGCCACCGTCTGTCCGACCCGGTCACCCGACCATGAGGACCAGTGATGCCATATCCCGAGGAATACGACTCCGCGGCCATTCTCCTGGAGGACGCCGCCGCCGCCACCCGAGAACTCCTGCGACCGGCGCAGGCCGTCATGGGACAGGGAGTGATGGTCGGTGGTCAGCTCACCCAGGTTGTGACCACGGAACTGGAATCCGCTCAGGTGGTGCTCGACGGAGTGAGCACCGAGCTGGCTGCCCTGGCCGAGACCTGTCGGCTCCGAGCCGCTGAGGGGCGTCAGTACCTCGCAGCCGAGGCCGAGTTCTCGGCGGCCAATTCACAGTACGAGTTCGATCAGCGCGAATGGGCCCGCGGGCTCTCGGAATCGGAAACCGGGACAGCGCCTCCGCCGGGTCCGGAACCGGTACCGCCAGGCCCTGCTCCGGCTGCGCCGTCGTGGTTCGGATGACCTGTTCGCGCGCTGTCCCACACGTGTGCCCCGTCCACCAGGACGGGGCACACGTGTGTGTGCGGCCGGATTCCTCGGGGCGGGAACCCGGCGGTGGAAAGGCGGCGAAGACCAGCCGAGCGGCTCTCGCTGGGGGAGCGGCGGAAGGAGTACTCCGGAATGTCCGTGGTAGCCATCGACACGGCCGGTGCCCGTGCTCTCGGAGAAGAGCTCCTCGTCTCGTCGGGGCGGGCCGACGACATCCACGGCCGGCTGCTGACCGTCATGTCGCAGAACCAGCTGCCGACGCAGGCCGCCGCCGGGCTCGCTGCCGGCCGCGACGCGCTGCGCACCCTCGGCGTCGCCGTCGTCGACAGGGCGGAGCTCGCCGAGTCGTTCACCGTCGACCCGGCCGGGACGGCCGCCTCCCTCGGCGCCCCCGAGAACGACCTGCGGTCCGCCGTCACCGCACTCCTCGGCTTCGCCGGGACCCGCAGTCTGCGCGACGTCCTCCGTGGGTTGCCGGCGCAGGGCGCCGACCCCGCCCTGGACGCCGCGATCGCCCGCCTCACCCCCACCCTGCTGCCCGCCCTGCTGGCCGGGGAGCGGCCGGAGCTGAGTGAGCAGTTGCACGCTGACCTGCGGGCACTCGCCCTGGCCCTCGGGATCGCGGCGGCGGGTCCCCGCGTCGCGGCACTGCAGCCGGACGAGGCCGAGACCCGGCGCGACGGCCTGTTCCGCTTCCTCGGGACGAGGTCCACGGGCGGTACCGAGGTCTTCCATCACGACTTCTGGGCGGACGGGCGCACCCCGCAGGAGGTCCTCGACGACCCCGAGCAGCTGCTGGCGTGGGTGTCGGAGACCTTCGAGCTGGACCGCCGACTCACCCTGGCGACCGAGACCCCGGGTCTGGTGGACATTCTCCAGACCCACGACTTCGCGCAGTCCGCCGAGACCACCGTCGCGGAGCTGGTGGCGGAGGTGGGGGAGAAGTTCGCGGCCATCGAGCAGTACCTGCCGGCCCTGCTGTCGGGCGCCTCGCTGCCGGCCCCCGACGCCGTCCAGGCCGAGCAGATCGTGGCCTTCGCGACGCGGGTCGGCTGGATCGACACGACCTCGGGCGGCGTCGACGCCCGGGTCGCCGACGCGCTCGCCTACCTCACGGCCAACCGGGTCCTCGCCGCTGCCCTGCTGCCGAGCGCCTTCGAGGCCAACGGCGTGGCCCTGCCGTTCTTCGACGCCACGGGCATCGGGTTCGCCCTCGATCTCGGGGTCCGACGCGGACTCATCGACGACCCCCTCGTCGCGGGGCTCGGGGCGACCGTCGACGCGGTGGCCGGCGAGCTGGGGATCGACCTCACGGCCGCGACGCCGCCGCCGGTCGACGAGGCCTTCGAGCAGGAGTTCCTCGCCCCGCTCGTCGCCGCGCAGATCGGGGCGCAGGGGGCCGCGTCGCCCTCGATCAATCTGGCGTTCCAGCAGGTCCTGCCGTACCTGCGCAGCGCGAGCAGCGGCGCCGAGCTGCGCGACCGCCTCATCGAGGCGCTGGCCGCCTTCCGCACCCTCGCGGTCGTCGGGGTCCCGGCGCTCACCGAGCGCCAGCTCACGGCCCTCGTCGGGGACCAGGTCGTCGAGGTGGTCGGTCGCTCGAGGCTGCGGCGCCGCAGCGAGTCCTTCACGAACAAGAACCCGGAGTTCATCGCGCTGGCTCTTCAGTGGGGAATTCCGGGCAGTGAAAAGATCAAGACCAAGAAGCACAAGTTCACGTTCTCGTTCGACGAGACCGGTCAACTGACCGGGATCCGCCGGAAGAAGCGCAGCTTCGGGTCGAGGATCAGCGACGCGTTCAAGGGGATCATCAAGGGGATCGGTGACGCGTTCGAGGAGAACCCACTCAAGGCGATCTTCGAGGTGGGCAAGATCGCCCTGAACGTCGCGGCGCTGATCTTCCCGCCCACGTCCGGCCTGGGGATCGCCGCAATGGCCGTCAACGCCGCGGGGGCCGTGGCGAGTGCCGTCGAGGGGGACTGGCTGGGGGCGCTGAGCTCCGGGCTCGGGGTCTTCACCGGCGGAGCCAACCTCGGCGGGATCACCGACGTTCTCAGCCTGAGCCAGGCCATGGCGCTGAAGGGGATCATCGACCCCGGCACGCTCGACCTGCTGAGCCTGGCCAAGTCGGGCGTCGATGCCGCGCGGGCGGCGACGGCGGCGATCGCGGCGGAGTCCCCGCTGGCCGCCCTGGCCGCCGGGGCGCAGGCGGTGAGCACCGGGCTCGGCGGGCTGGGGCTGTTCACGAAGGACGCCGACCTGCTGCGCCTGGCAACGACGTTCAAGGACCTGCAGCCGGTGATCAGCGGTGTCGGCGCCACCATCGCGGCGATCGACGGGGGCGACCTCCTGGCCGCGGTCGGCAACGGCCTCGGGGCTCTGGCCGCCGGGGCGGGCGCCCTCGCCGATCAGGCGGGAGCCGCGGCCCTGCTGGGCGTCGACCCCGCGACAGTGGCGGGCCTGCAGTCCCTGGCGAAGACCACCGGCGTGGCCGGCAGCCTGGTCAACGCGGTCGCCGCCGCCGACCGGGGGGAGCTGTTCCGGGTGGGCTCGTTCCTCCTGCAGGCCGTCGACCAGGTGACACTCGACCCCAGGCTCGGCATCGACCCCCTCAAGGTCGGCACCGAGATCGCGAACCTCGGGGCCATCCTGGAGGGGGCCGTCGCCGCCGGGGTCGCCTCGCCCGCCCTCGCCGGGGCCGTCCTCCAGCAGCTCGGGAGGATCGGCGCCACCCTCAACGGCAAGGTCGAGAACACCCTGGATCCCCCGCTGCCGACCCGTCGGCCCGCCGATCTCGTGGCGGTCGCTGCGGGCTCCGCGGTGCTCCCTGGGATGTCCATCGACAATCGGTCCCTTGATGAGCTGCTCGGCGCGCCCCCGCCCGCGTCCGCGATCGAAGGGTTTCTGCTGGTGAGTTCCGCAGGGCAGCCGACTGCGGCGGAGACGCCCGCGTCGGCCCCGGTCGCCGTGACGGACCCGCTCGACAGTCTGTTCCTGTTGCTGCCCGGCGAGGCGCTGGCGACGCCCGGGTCGACCGGCGACCCCTTCGCGACGCCCGACCTCTCCCCGATCGTGTCGGTCGACGACCCGAAGCTCCAGCGGGTGGAACTCCCGGCCGACCTGCTCCTGCTCGATCCGACGGCGCTGCCCGGGTCCGCCGAGCTCTTCTTCGGTCTCCCGGTCCAGGCGCCGGAGGACTTCTTCTCCGCCGCCGGTCAGGTCGTCAACAGGGCCGCCAAACGGGACTCGCTCGCGGAGGAGTCGCCGTTCGGGCCAGGCCGGCAGACGGTCAACCGCGGCGCCAAGGCCGACTCGCTCGTCCTCAACCCCTCCCCGTTCGGACCCGGCCTCCAGGTCACCAACCTGTCGACGAAAGGCGACCCGATCGAGCGCGGAGGAGTATCCGACCTCCTGCCGTTGGTCCCGATCGGGTCCGAGTCCGGTTTCTTGCCCATGCTGCGAAGCGTCGGCGAAGGATGGGACAGACTCTCGCTCCTCGAGCAGATCGCCTATCCCCTCGGTGCTGGGTTCGGGCTTGCCTTCCTCGGTGCTCCGACGGCAGTCGCGGGTACGGTCATCGGCGGAGCCACCCTGCTGCTGGAAAAGGCCGACGACCTCGCCGCCATCATCCACGACCCCACGGGTGTCATCGGGTCCTACGTCGCCGAGGCGAGCGGGGTGGGGCTCCTCCTCGACGGCGGACAGCTGGTGCTCGATCTCGTGCCAGGTCGGGTGGGTGCTGTGGCCGGCACGATCGTCGAGCGTTCCCTCGACCGCACCGGGCTGACCCTGTCCTCGCTGCCTGCGCTCCCCGTCGACTACGCGAGCCTGCAGCGACAGGTCTCCGCCCTGTACCGGGGTTTCGGCACCCAGCTCGCCGACGTCGTCGACATCGCGGACTTCACCGGCCGCGAGTACGTGCTGCGGAATTTCGGGGAGACCGTGGGCCTGCAGCCTGGCGACAGCTTCTGGGCTCTCGGCCCTACCGAGCGCGGCAAGGTGATGCACTACATCTTCGGGGAGAACACGCCTCCGAACACCCGCGGAATTGACATCGACCCGGACACCGCGGGGGGCGTGGCGACGAGCATCAAGACCGTCAACCTCGCCACGAGTTACCCGGTGGTTTTCGCCGATGGAGTCGAGAGCTCACCAAGCCTGCGCAACACCCTGAGTAGGGGCCTCGACAGGCTCGTCGGCTTCGACGGGACGGTCAGGACCCTGCCGAACGGTGAGCTCTTCATCATCGAGCCGGGCGACATCGAGGGCCGAGTCCTTGAGGTCGTCGTGCCGGACGTCCCGCTGAGCCAGGGCCATCAGCGCGCCCTCGTCGACATCCGCAACCGCGCTGAGGCGGCGGGAGCGGGCCTGAAGATCAGAGTGTTCGACGGGACCATCCCGCGGTGACAGTTGCTGCGACCGGCAGGCGGACCTGAGGACGCGCGGTCCCGCCGATGCGCCAGGTGTCCGTCGGGGCCGCCGGCCGCCGGTGATCGTTGCGACGACGTTGCGTCGCGGGCGGTGAACTCCTGCGGTGAACTCCACCCATGGCACCCCTCGTCTCGTGGTCGATGATCCTGACACCGGGAGCCGATCAGCGACGCCGTGTTCACCGGCTCCCGACGCTCAACATCGAACTCGGGTCACCGAATCCACCCGGATCACTCGTAGACCCAGGCTCAGCGCAGCTCGGCTCGCATGACGGGCGGTCCCGACGGCAGCACCGGCGCACCGACGGACTGCAGGGTCACGGTGAGGGCCTCGAACTCCGCCGGGTCGACGCCGCTCCACAGCTCGATGGGGCGCTCGTCCTGGCGGCCGTGGAACGACCCGATCGGCACGCTGACCCCGTCGGCGGCGCGCAGCCAGGCCGCGTAGTACGACCCCTCGGCCGCGGCCGGCAGGTCTTGCGGGTCGAAGACGATCGCGAAGCCGGACCCGGTCTCGACGATCGAGACCTCCGCCTCGGCGTCCGGCGCGAGCTCCGTACCGGATGCCCGGTACGTCTCGGCGCCGAGACGCAGGGTGGACACGTAGCGGTCGGCCGCCAGTACCCCGACGGCGAACACGGCAGCCGCGGCAGCGGCCGCGGGCACCGCCCACACCAGGCGCGGCCGACGGCCACTGCGCTCCGCGCGGGCCGACCGGTGGGCGTCGAGGGAGCTCACGCCCGGAGCGGGTGACTGCGCGGCGGGCGACTCCGGCGCGGGTGACGACGCAGCCGCGGAATCCGGGGCGGGAGAATCCGCTGCGAGCACGTTGCCGGCCTCAGCGAGCACACGCGCCATGACGGCGTCGCGGAGCCCCATCGGCGGGGCCTCCCATGCCCGCGCCGACCGCAGCTCTCCGACTACCGCGTCGGCGAGATCTTCGGGTCCCGCATCACCCAGTGCGCGTTCGGCGGCGGAGTCGAGGCGGGCGGTGAGCGCGGTCACGAACTCGTCCCGGGACCCGGCACCCGCCGGGCGTTCGTCAGCGGCCATCCGCCTCACCTCCTCCCTGGGGTTCGCCGCGACCGGTGGGTTCGGTTCACGGCCACGACTCGCCCCGCAGATGCGCCAGGGCGTCCGCGAGACGCCGGTTGGCCCGGTGCAGCCGGGACTTCACCGTTCCCACCGGGATCCCGAGTCGTTCGGAGATCTGGGCGTGGCCCAGGTCCTCGAAGAACGCCAGCCGAACGATCTCACGCTCGTGGTCGGGGAGCCCGCGCAGGCCCTCCTGGACCGCCCACGCGAGCCATGCCCGGTCGATCCCGGGCGCCTCCACCGAGGCATCGGTCTCGGCCGCGTGCCCTCCCCGGGTCGGCCGTGCCTCGGCCCGGACCACGTCCAGGGCGGCGAACCGGGCGACGCCCAGCAGCCACGGCCCGAGGTCGCGACTCGGGTCGTACGTCCCGGCGACCCGCCAGGCCCGGACGAAGGTCTCCTGGACGGCCTCCTGAGCGAGGTGGTCCGAGCCGGTGACCCGGACGGCCACCGACCACACGGCCCGCTCGTACCGCGCGAACACCTCCCCGAGGGCGGCGGTGTCGCCGGCGGCGAAGCGCCGGCGCACCTCGGGCGGCAATACATCGGGCGCCGACCGGGCCGCGGGGACCGTCCCGCTCGCCTGGTTCTCGCCGCCGGACATCGGCCCCCACGATAGGGGGCGGATGTGGCGGGGAACCGCGCGCGGGCGTGGCGGCGAACCTCAGATGAGACCGGGCCGGCAGCCGCCGGGTCCCGGTCTCGCCCAAGACCCCGGGTGCCCGGACGAAGGGGACGAAATCCCCGCACGAACGGGACGGGAACGAGGAACTCGCAGCACCGGAAGATCTGGGCGACGTGAACGACGTGGACAACTTGGAGGATCCGATGTCCAGCACCGACGACGCCATGTCCGGCCCGCGCCCGGACAACGGCCACCGCGGGGCCCGGGGGTCCGTCGTCGTGGCCCGCGCCGGCGGACGGGGACGGACCCCGTCCCGGCTCGCCTGGTTCGCGATCCTAGGGGCCGTGATCCTGGTCGCGGGCGCCGCGGCCGTGTCTCTGTCCGGCCCGCTGCTCGACCGTGCCGTCGTCGGCGCTCCAGCCCAGCCGGCCGCCACGCTCGACGCGGCTGCTGTCCCTGCCGGCGCCCCGGCGACGACGGGCGAGGCGTCGGCCCCGGCTGAGGCCGAGATCGAGGGCGTGACCCGGCTCGGTCTGCTCGGTCCGCAGTCCCTGCTCGACACCCGCGCTTCGGCGCCGCTCGGCGCCGGGACCGAGGCCTCGGTCCCGCTGCCGGCCCTGCCCGCGGGCGCCACCGCCGTGCTCGTCGAGGTCTCGCTGCAGGACGCGGCCGGTCCGGGTGCGGTCACCGTGGGCTCCGGGGACGTCACGCTGCCCGTCCTCCGCCTGGCCGGCCCCGGAGCACAGACCAGCGCCACCGCGGTCGTCCCGGTCCCGCCAAGCGCCACGCTGACGGTGCGGACCGAGGGCGGCGGTCACCTCGTCCTCACCCTGGTCGGTGCCTTCGAGCCGGCGGCATCCGCGACGGCCGGCCGGGTCGTGCCGCTGCCCGCCACCCGGGTGGTGGACCTGGCGCCCGAGGTCGACGGCAACGTCGCGACGGTCGACCTCGCCACCGTGCCGGCCCTGGCGGACGCCGCCCCGGGGGCCGTGATGCTCCAGTTCAGCGCGGACGTCGGGGTTCGGGGCGGCTCGGTCAAGGCCGGGCCGTCACCGGACGACCTGCCGCAGGAGGTGCTGTGGGGGGCCACCAGCGGCGACGACCGGGTGCGCGGCGGGTTCCTCGTCGTGCCGGTGAGCGACGCCGGGACGGTGACGGTCGAGTACCGGGCCGGCACGCAGATCCGGGTCGACCTCGTCGGCTACGTCACGTCCGATGCCGCCCCGGAGTCCGCCGACGGCCTCGTGGTGCCCCTGCCGGCGCCGGCCGCCCTGCCGCCGGTCGCCGTGGCTCCACCCGACGGCGTCGACGCAGTGGTGGTGCCCGAGGGCGTCGGGGTCCCGGCGGGCCGCGTGAGGGGCGTCCTGGTCGGCGTGACGGCGCAGGCCACGGCCGAGGGCGGCGTGAGCGTCCACTCCGCGGCCGACCCGCCCGCGGTGGCGCCCACGGTGTCGGTGTCCCCGGCGGGTCCGCGGTCGGTGCTCACGCTCTCCGGGGTCGGCGGCGGCACCGTCCGACTGACGAGTGACACCGCGGCCGAGCTCGCGCTCGTCCCGCAGGCCTACGTCGTCTCCGCCGGGTAGTCCGGCACCGGTACCCCGGAACCCGACGGCTCCTCCGGTTCTCGGCGCCCGCTGGACGGTCGACCGGGACGCCCGGTCCGAGCTGCTCCATCGCCTGCTCGAGGAGAACGATCGCCGCCACGCCGCCGAGTCCGTGCCTGGCGGCGGCCCTCAGGGGTGATGGGAAACGATCGCCCGACGTGCCGATGAGGGAGGTGGCCCGTGGACACGTCGGATGCGCGACTGACGATCACCGCCCGTGGCCCCGCCGCCCAGGGCCGCCTCCCGCTCGCCGAGGTCGCCCGCCTGTGCAGTGAGTTCCAGGCCACCCTGGAGCGGATCGCGCTGACCCTGCATGGTGCGACCTCGATCACGGGCCGGCGGCCGAGGGAGGTCATCGACGCGGTTTGGGTCGAGTTCACGGGCTTCCGCGAGGGCTCGGCCGTCCTCCAGGGGGTCGGCAAAGTCGTTAGCAGGTCATGATCGCGTGTAGGGGTCTGCCGGAGTGGCGGGCGTGGTAGCGCAGGGCGCGGGCGATGTTGGTGACTCCGGACAGGCGGAGGATGGCGATCGCGAGGTTACGCAGGGTGGCCATGAGTCGGGGGCCGTTGCGGGCGCGGATCTGAGATCGGTCTTCGTCGAAGGTCACGTCGCGGACCCAGTGGAGGCGGTCCTCGATGCCCCAGTGGCCGCGGGCGATCTCGGCGAGGTCGGTGCCGGTGGCCTGGGTGGCGGTCAGGGACGTGATCGCGTAGACGGTCTCGGTCGACCATCGGTGAGTGCTCGGGTGTCGGCGGCGGCGGGTGAGGCGGATGGCCTGGGCGGCGTGGGGGAACCCGAGACCGGCTCCGTCGGCACCGACGGCGGTGACTTTCAGGGTGCGCCATTCCCGGCGGCCGTGCCCGGCCTCGCGGGCGTCGTGGGCCACCGGCACCTTCGTCCAGGGCAGTGCGGCCAGCAGGGCGTGCAGGGTGGGTGTCGAGTCGGCCTGGGGCGCGGTGCTCGGGTTGTCCCGAGCCCGTTTCCCCAGGCCGCTCGCCGAACCGGGCGTGCGAGTTTCCCCGCACCCGGCTCTTCAGTGGTGCTACTGCGTGATCGGTCGCTGGTGGATGGTGTGGTGGCAGTGAGCGCAGACGATCAGGGTCTTCCGTCGTCGGGCGCGCATCGCCGTCACCCACTGTGGTGCGGTCGAGGTGGCGTATCGGTTGAGGTCGGTGAGTCGCTTGACGTGGTGGACGGTGATCCCGTCACGCGAGTCGCAGAGTTCGCAGATACCAGCGGTGAGCCGGGCGATGAGTTGAGTACCGCGACGGGCTGGCCACGCCCCATCGATCAGGCGGGCGTGTTTGCGGCGTCGTAGCGGTATTCCGCCGAACCTGGCTGTGAAGACCGCGCCTGAGGGGGCGCGTTGAGTCGCTTCGAAACACCGTCGTTTCCCATGCGGGGTGAGGACGGTGGTTTGATAGCGGCTGCGCATGACCCACGGCGGGCGTCGGTACTTGGCGGCCAGGGTCGACATCATCGACCGTTCCATTGCCCAGCGGAGCTTGTTCAACCGGTTGATGTTTCCGGCCATCTGGTAGTACTGGACGTATCCTCGGTACTCCGTGCCGAACATCGCGACGATGTGGTAGTCGCTGGTCCGGATCAGATCGTTGCGGATCAGGGGTTTGCCCTGCCCACGTTGATAGGTCCGGCATCTGGCGTCGACGGCTTGCGGGGGCACTCCGAGAGCGATGATGCCGTTGAGCGAGCGACCGCCACCGGTGTGCCAGGTGTCAGCCTGTCGTGTCCAGATGTCGTAGCCGAGGAACCGCGCCTTGTGGGTGCGGGCATGGGTGATCACGGTCTTCTCGGTGGAGAGAGTGAGTGTCAGCTCGTCACGGAGGAACGTGGCGAGCCGTTCCTTGATCTCCTCGGCTTCGGCCTTCGTGCCGGCGAACCCCAAAAGGTGATCGTCGGCATAGCGGATGTACCGCAACCGCCGGTATTCCGGGTCGTGAACATCAACGCTGGGGATCGCCCGCTGGAGTTTACGTAGGGCCGCGACCTTGCCGCGGTCGCCTTTGCTCTTCCAGTAAGCGATCTTGCGCGTAATGTTGCTGTACTCCCGGTTTCTCCGTCGGACGTGTCCGCGTGTCCAGGCCGGGACCAGGTGGTGTTCCACGAAGGTGTCGAGGCGGTCGAGGTAAATGTTGGACAGGATGGGCGAGACGACCCCGCCCTGCGGCGCGCCCGAGTACGTGGCGTGCCAGGTCCAATCCTCCAGGTACCCCGCCCGCAACATCCCGGCCACCAGTTGCAAGAACCGCTGGTCGTGGATTCGCTCACGGAGGATCGCGAGCAGGACCTCATGATCGAGACTGCCGAAGCAGTCGGCGATGTCGCCCTCGATGAACCAGGTTGTGCCGGTCCATGTCGAGGCGATCTCGTCGAGTGCCGTGTGACAGCCCCGCCCTGGCCGGAACCCGTGCGACCTGGCCGAGAACTGCGGTTCGTAGTACGCCTCCAACAGCAGGCGCACGACTTCCCCGACAAGCTTGTCCGACCAGGCAGGCAACCCCAGGGGCCGCCGGGTCCCGTTCTTCTTCGGGATATACACCCGCCTGACCGGAGCGAACCGGTAACGTTCAGTTCGCAACCGGCCGATGATGTCCCGGATCACGTCCAGGCTCATCCCGTCGGGTGTTTCCCCATCAACCCCGGGTGTCATCGCACCATCATTTGCGTAGATCCGCCCGTAGGCCACCAGGAACAACTGTTCGTTGAACAGTTGCCGATACAGCCGTTCCAGAGGCAGGCCCCGCCTGCCTCGTTCACGCAGGACGTCGAGCACCGTGTCAGCGTTCTGCATTGCGCATACCTCCACCGTTCCTCGTCATCCGCATCACCTGTGCCCCTTCGCCCTGTGAACGGCTTTCCCGTTCCCCGTGGCCGGGCGTCACTCCGGCGACTACTACGAGCACTCCGTCACCGCCAGCCGTGCTGGGACGGTGCTCCCACGTTCGCCTCTGTCACACGACAGTGCGGCCCAGGCGCCCCACTCATCTCCTTGAATGCCCTCGCTGGGCATCGCTCTCGCCGCGAAGGATGACCGGGGCGAACCAGCACGCCCCGACCACGACGAGCACCGGTTACAGATGCCGTTCCGGTCGCAGCAAATTGCTGCCGCTGGAGATTGGGGTTCAAGCAGTCAAGCCTTCGCCATACCGCACGGGTCCCCCGACACCCCGTCTCAGGCATCTGAGCCCGGCCGTCGGTTTCCTGGCATGCTCTGGTCCCCTTCACCTTTCGGATCCAGGTAAGCCATTAGACCCAGCAGACCTCCCTTCGAGTCCGTCCCACCTGCGGTGGGGATGTGACAGAGCGCCTCGTGGCGCACCGGTTCGCCTTCACCGTGAACACGTAGTCCCCGCCGGCCACCACGATGGCGGTCGCGGTGTCGGCCTGGGTGTGCATCGCGTCCACCGTGACCACGACACCGGACAGGTCGAAGGTGGCCAGAAGTGTTCGCACCGCTGGGATCTCGTTGCTCTTGGCGGTCACGGCGAGCTGTCCCAGGACAACTGCCGTGGTGTGATCCATCGCGGCGACCAGATGCGGTGCAGGCTCGGCCGCGGTCCGAGCGCCGCGGGTAGTCTTGCCGTCGACCGCGATCACCCGCCGCCCGGCGACCACGCTGGTGCGGGTCCACATGAACGCCCCGACCAGCGCGTCGAGCACGGCCGCGTCGAGGCTAGACAGGACCCGCCGGAACGTCGACTCCTCCGGAACGGACTGCCGCGTCAGTCCCAGCCGGACCCGATCGTCCATCGCCAGCTCACCGACCCAGTCCGCGATCGCAGCGAACGAACGAGCTCCGGCCAGGACCGCGCACATCGAGGCGGCCAGCAGCCCGACCAGAGGATGACGCACACCGCGGCGGTCACGCGGATCCGGGACCCGTGCCAGCACCTGCAGCAGGGTGGCGTCTCGAAGGCTGCCTCGAAGGAGCCGGGGCACGGCAGGAATCGGGGAAGATGACATCGACGGGCGCGGTCCTCGGCAGATGGCTTGGTGTGAGAACCGCCATCCAAACCGCGCAAACCGCGCCCGTCACCACGCCACGCCGCCGATCGCGACACCAAACCCGCAGGTCATAGCCATGATCAGCCGGCTATGCCGGAGCCCTGACGACGTCCCGTAGACCCGCCGACAAGTCCCGCGACAGCGGGACGCGGCTCGACGGCCCCGGAGCCCGCGTCCCCAGATCCCAGGACTCGACGGACGACGGCGCGTCGGCGTCCGCTACAGGTTGCTCCTCGGGTGTGGACGCGTCGGCCGGGGAGCCTGGGTGGGCGGCTCCGTCCACCCGGGAGAGCAGCCGGGCGCGTACTGCGGGGTCGGCGCCCGCGAGCACGGTGTCGAGGGCGCGCTGGAGTTCCGGTCGCGGTGTGATGCTGGCTCTGCGGGCTTCCCACTTGTCCACCGCCCGGGTCGTGACCCCCAGGTGCTCGGCGAACTCCGCGATCGTCATCCGCGGCGCCCGGCGCAGCAGTCGGGTCTCGTGTCCCGTCCACTGCCGCACGACCCCGACCACGACCCCTGCACCTTCCACCGCAACAGACCGCTCACGCAGCGTAGCTGAGTGCGAGACGTCCGGTAAGCGAGGATGAGGGCCCCTCGCCCCGTCCCCGGGGCGGACTCGCCAGGAGCCGGCGGGGCCGCCGTTCGCAGGATCGTCAGTGGTGACGACCAGTCGGATCTGTCGTCGGGCTCCTTCCGGCCGGACGGTGTCTACGGGTAGGCAGCGTGGAGCGCTGCCCACGACAGTGGCGGCGCAACTCGCCACCACGGTCGACGGCGCCCTGGCGGTCCCAGATCGCCACCCAGTCGATCTGCCGGCGTCTGAGCAAGCCGACCGCGACGACCACCACCGGCAGGTCCCATGGCCATCACCGGGCTGATCTTGTGACCGTCGGCGGGCAGGTCTCCCGATCATCCCGAGCAGGTCTCACTGTTCTTTGATCTGCAGCGTAGCGGCGTGAATCGGGTGCGCGTGTAACGGCGCTGGTTCGTTCTCGGTTCGTGGCCGGTTCGTTGTCAGTACGTGGACCAATGAACAGATTTGGGTCACGGTCGTGGTATGCAGTGGCGCACCTCCAGCCGCCCTACTGCATACCCGCGGCGCGTACCCCCGCGTACTCCACTGGGTGCACGCCCTGACGGCTCGACAAGGGGTACCTTCATTAAATACGGCGCGATCCGATTCCACCCCGAACTGGGCCGCGCCAACCGTTACGAAAGGCAGGTCTGTGTCAAAATCATGGGCGGCGTAGAGAATACTCGAGTCGGGGTCGCGCGCCGAGGACTGTTCAAGTTCCGCCCGGTGACTTCGCGGCCGACCGCACCCTTCAGGTTGTCGACTGCTGACCCCCCGCGGGAGGAGATTCCTGCCGGCTCGGACACGTACGCCGCGGAAGCCCGAATTTACGATTCTCTCTCGGCGGACTTGACGACGAAGGATCTGCCTTTCTACCTGGACGTGGCCGAGGCGTCCGGTGGGCCTGTTCTGGAGTTAGCCTGCGGAACCGGGCGGATCCTCTTGTCCATCGCGGCCGCCGTTGGCGCGGGCACCGGGGTGGATGCCTCGCCCAGCATGATCGAACGGGCCCGGAAGCGGGCACAAGCCCTGGGTCTTGCCGGCAGTGTCCGGTTGGAGGTCGGTGACATCCGGACAGCCGATCTCCACGAGCGGTACCCCTTGGTCGTCATCCCGTACTCCTCGCTCTTCCAGCTTGCCACCGAGGATGACCTGCTCGCGGCGTTGCGGTGTGCGAAGCGGCATCTCGCCCCCGGCGGTCAGGTGGTCGCCGACGTGTTCGTCCCGAACCTGGCGACCATGAAGGCTCGTCACGACCGGACCACCTTCGTCGCCGAGGTCGAGGATCCGGATACCGCCCTGCGCGCCCTCGTCTGGGATCACACCATGTACGTCCTGTCGCGCAGGCTCGTCATCCGGCGCCGCATGTACGAGACGCTCGACGACCATGGCCTGGTCCTGGCACGTCGGTACAGCCGGCTCGACATCTACTTCCGACACCCACCCGAAATGCTCGCCGCCTTCGAAGAGGCCGGCCTCGCCGTCATCGAAACGTACGGCAACTTCGATCGTCGCCCATTCGACGACGCTTCGACCCGCCTCGTCCTCACCGCGACCGCCTGACCGCCAGCACGTTAGATCGCCTGTTGTTTTCGAAGGGATTGTAGAACCGTAGAAGCCATTTTTCGACCTCTACCACGAAGGAGAACAACATGCCCATCGACGTCCAACCACTGACCGCCGACGGCAAGGAACGTGTCGAGAACGTGTTGCGCCGCGCCGCCGACGACATCGACTTCCGCGAACGCCTCATGGCCAACCCCACCGAGGCCCTGAAGGACACCGACCTCACCCCGGACGAGGCCACCGTCCTGGCCACCATGCGCCGCGTCGCGCTGGAGGAGTGGGGCGTCGACGTCCGCAGCTTCCGCTCGTTCGTCCTCGACAACGGCAACAAGCTCACCGACCCGGCCGTGATCGACCCGGTCTGACCGCGCGGCGGCTTCCGCACCACTCACCACCGGGCGTCGCGCGATCCGGTCCATCGCCTTCTCGGGTGCGACCGGCGCGCGGCGCCCCACCTCCGCCACATCCACCAGCGGCTCGACACGGAGGCACCCATGACCACCGACATCTACCTGCTCGGGTCAGGCATCCGCGGCACGCTGCACCTGACGACCGAGACGCTCCA
>JBHJOS010000142.1:0-8790 GCA_050329415.1 Kineosporiaceae bacterium | reverse complement strand
GACAGCATCTCGAGGACGACCCGGTTGGCCAGCGCCGCCGTGATGTCGGCATGGTCGTACGGCGGGGACACCTCGACGACGTCCATGCCGACGACCGGCAGCTCCCGTGCCAGCCACCGCACCGCATCCAGCAGCTGACGGGCGGTCAGCCCGCCCGGCTCCGGGGTGCCGGTCCCCGGCGCGTGCCCGGGGTCGGCGACGTCGATGTCGACCGACAGGAACACCCCGTCGCAGTCGTCCACCGCGATCCCCGCCGCCTCGACCAGCACCCCGTCCAGGCCGCGGGCGACGATCTCGGTCATCTCGAACGACCGCATCCGCTGTCCCGCCATCCAGTCCAGGGTCGCGGGCCCGGGCCAGTAGCCCCGCAGGCCGATCTGGAGGAACCGGTCGCCGCGGACGGCGCCCGACTCGATGAGGCGGCGCATGGGCTGCCCGTGCCCCCACAGCGACCCGAACTCGATGTCGCCGGTGTCGGCGTGGGCGTCGAAGTGCACCAGCGCCACCCGGCCCTGCCCCAGGTGGTCGGCGACCCCGGAAGCGTTCGCGTAGGTGATCGAGTGGTCGCCGCCGAGGACCAGCGGGACCGCCCCGGCCCGGCTCACCGCGGACACCGCGTCCCGCAATGCGGCCAGTGAGGACAGGATGTCTCCGGGCGGCATCTCGACGTCGCCGGCGTCGCGGACGTCGAGGTCCCGCAGCGCGTCCGTGCGCAGGGCGAGGTGCGGCCGGGAGCCGTCGTGGGCCAGGTAGTCCGTCGAGCGGATGGCTTGCGGCCCGAACCGGGCCCCGGGCCGGTGCGAGGTGCCGCCGTCGAACGGCGCGCCCACGACGACGACGTCGGCGCCGCCCATCGACGCCGGGTCCGTGACGTCGCACGGCGGAACCCCGAGGAAGGTGACATCGGGCCCGAACTGTGCGCCGTACCTCGCCACGCTCAGTGGGTCCTGCGCCGGAAGGACGCCAGCCGGCCCACGGCCACGAGGAGCAGCGCGATCCCGAACATCGCCGAGCCGATGACGTTCGCCTCGGCCGGCAGGCCCCGGACCGCGGCGACGTAGACCCACTTGGGGAACGTGTCGAGGTTGCCGGAGTTGAAGTTCGTGATGATGAAGTCGTCGAAGCTCAGCGCGAACGACAGCAGCGCGGCCGCCATGATCCCGGGCAGCAGGAGCGGGAACGTCACCCGCCAGAACGCCTGGAACGGGCCGGCGTAGAGGTCGGCCGCCGCCTGTTCGAGCGCGGGGTCGAGGGTCGCCACCCGGGCCTTGACGGTGACGACGACGAAGCTCAGGCAGAACACGATGTGGGCGATGACCACGGTCGGGAAGCCCAGCGGCACACCGAGGTTGAGGAACTGCGTGAGCAGGGACGCGCCGAGCACCACCTCCGGCGTCGCCATCGGGACGAAGATCAGGAGGTTGGTCGTGGCCCGGAACCGGAACCGGTGGCGCACCAGGGCGAGGGCGAGCGCCGTGCCGAGGACGGTGGCCACGAGCGTCGCGAGCAGGCCCACCTGCAGGCTGGTGACGACGGCCTCGCAGACCCCCTGGGCGGAGCACGGGTTGGCCCAGTTGTCGAGCGTGAACCCCTGCCACACCCGGTTGGCTCGGGGGGCGTCGTTGAAGGAGAAGACGATCGTGTAGGCGATGGGGACGAACAGGTAGACGAACGCCAGCACCGCCAGCACCGGCAGGATCCACTCGCCGGGACGGACCCGGCGCCGTCGCCGGGGCGGCGGACCCGGCGCCCGCGCTCCCCCGGGGGCGACCTCGGCAGGGCCGGCCGGGCTGCGCGAAGCCCCCGGCTGCGGGGAGGTGAGGGCCGTCATACCAGGTTCTCCGTCCCGGACCGCCGCACATAGATCGCGACCAGGGCGACAATGGCGGCCATGAGCACGAAGGACAGTGCCGACGCCAGCGGGTAGTCGACCACGTTGAAGAACTGGGCGTCGATGACGTTGCCGACCATGCGGGTCGCCGGATTGCCGAGCAGCGTCGCGTTGACGTAGTCCGCCGACGCCGGAATGAACGTCAGGAGCGTGCCGGCGACCACCCCGGGCAGCGACAGCGGCCAGGTCACGCGCAGGAACGTGGTCACCGGGCTGGCGTACAGGTCCTGTCCGGCCTCGACCAGGCGCAGGTCCAGCCTGCCGAGGGCGGCGTAGATCGGAAGGATCATGAACGGCAGGAAGTTGTACGTGAGTCCAGCGACCACCGCGATCGAGGTTGCCGTCAGCCGTCCGTCGGACGGCAGGAGCCACAGCGCCTGCAGCACGGCGACCACGGGCCCCTCGTCGGCGAGGATCTGCCGCCACGCCAGCGTCCGGACGATGAAGCTGGTGAAGAAGGGCGCGATGACGAGGACCAGCATGAACTGCTGCAACGCCGGCCGGCCACGGGCGCGCACCGCGATGACGTAGGCCAGCGGATACCCGACGAGCAGGGCGAAGACCGTCGCCAGCAGTCCGTACCAGAAGGACCGGAGGATGATCGGCCAGTACTCGGTAACGGCCTGGGCGTAGTTCCCGACGTCCAGCGCGGGTTGGAACTGGCCGATGTCCCCGCCGGGCACCGGGACCATGAGCGAGGTGACGAAGAGCACCGCGATCGGGGCGACGAAGAACACAGCCAGCCACAGCAGACCGGGCGCGAGCAGGGGATACGGCGGCCGGCCCGCTCGCCCGGCGGGGTCCGGGGCGTTGTCCGGGGCCCGGTCCTCGGGCGCCGGGACGTGGACGCCTGCCGCGACGGCCACGTCAGTCCTCGTCCCGCCCGGCCGAGGCGTCCTGGTCGCCCGGCAGCGCGAAGGAGTGCTGACGCGCCCACGCCAGCCGCACCAGATCGCCGGGCCGCACCTGTGACAGGTGGAGGTTCTGGCTGAAGACGGTCTGGGGGACCAGGCCGGGCACGTCCACCAGGTACTGGGTGCTGACCCCGGCGAAGGACACGTCGACCACCTTGCCCGGCCCGAGCACGTTGACCCCGGCCGGGACCTGCTCGTCCCCGGGCGCCGACCCGTCTCCGGGGACGAGGTAGACCTTCTCGGGTCGCACTCCGACGAGGACCGGTCCGGACAGACCGCCGGCGCGGTCGGCCGGCACCGTGAACAGTCCCCCGGAGCCGACGTCGACCCTAACCTCGAGATCGCCCCTGACGGACGGCGTCGCGTACCCGGGGACGAGGTTGGACTGGCCGAGGAAGTTGGCGACGAAGGCCGCCCGCGGACGCTCGTAGAGCTCTGTCGGCGGCCCCAGCTGCTCGATGCGGCCGCCGTTCATCACCGCGACGGTGTCGGCCATGGTCATGGCCTCCTCCTGGTCGTGGGTGACGTGGATGAACGTGAGACCCACCTCGTGCTGGATCCCCTTGAGCTCCACCTGCATCTGGCGCCGGAGCTTGAGGTCCAGGGCCCCGAGCGGCTCGTCGAGCAGCAGCACCGCCGGCCGGTTCACGACCGCCCGGGCGAGCGCGACCCGCTGCTGCTGGCCGCCGGACAGCTGCCCGGGCCGCCGCGCGGCGCAGTGCGCCAGTTCGACGAGCTCGAGCGCGGCCATCGCCTGCTCCCGCGCCTTCGGCCGGCCGCGCCGCCGCAGCCCGAAGGCGACGTTGTCGAGCACCGACAGGTGCGGGAACAGGGCGTAGCTCTGGAACACGGTGTTGACGGGCCGCCGGTGGGCGGGCGTGCCGCTGACGTCCGCTCCCCCGATCCGGATGGCGCCGGCCGTCGGCTCCTCCAGGCCGGCCACCATCCGCAGGGTCGTCGTCTTGCCGCAGCCCGACGGACCCAGCAGGGCGAAGAAGGACCCGGCGGGCACGGTGAGGTCGATCGCATCGACGGCCGTCATGGACCCGAAGCGCTTGGTCAGCCCCTCGAGGTGGAGGTCCGCGCCGCCGGCGGCCGAGTCCACCACGCTCTCTCTTTCGGCGACGCTCACGTGACCTCCTCAGTTGCCGATGACGCGCTGGAAGTCGGCCTGGTACCGGGTCTCCTCGTCCGGGGTGAGCGAGCGGAAGCCCGTGACCGTCGCCAGCGTCTCCTCGTTCGGGAAGATCAGCTGGTTGTCGACCAGGGTGGGGTCGACGTCCTGCATCGCCTCGCGGGCGCCGTCGACCGGGGTGATGTAGTTGACGTAGGCCGCGACCCGGGCCGCGACCTCGGGGTCGTAGTAGTAGTTGAGGAGCGTCTCGGCATTGGTCTTGCGCGGGCTGCCGATCGGGACGAGGCAGTTGTCGCTCCACAGCGTGCCGCCCGACTCGGGGATGGCGAACCCGAACTTGTCGTCGGTCTCGAAGTTCAGGGCCACGATGTCGCCGGACCACCCGATGACGGCGATGGCGTCCTCGCTGACGAGGTCGTCGGCGTAGCTGTTGCCCCGGACCTGGCGGATCTGGCCGTTCGAGATCTGCTCCTCGAGGACCGCCAGCGCCGCCGCGAACTCGTCGTCGCCCCAGTCGCCGGCGATGTCGACCCCCTGGCTCATCATGATGAGACCGAGGGTGTCGCGCATCTCCGACAGCACCTCGACCCGGCCCCGCAGCTCCGGGTCCCACAGGTCGTCCAGCGTGGCCAGCCCGCCGGGCACGAGGTCGCGGTTCCAGGCGAGCAGCCCGAACCCGCTCTGCCAGGTGAGGCTGTACTGGCGCCCGGGGTCGAAGTCGACGTCCTGGAGGCCCGGGAGGAGGTTCTCCTTGTTCGGGATGTTCGCCTCGTCCAGCTGCTGGGTGTAGCCGAGGCGGATGCAGCGCGCCGCCATCCAGTCGGTGAAGACGATGATGTCCTGGCCGATGTCCTGGCCGTTGGCGAGCTGGCCCTGGACGCGACCGAAGTAGGTGCTGTTGTCCTCGATGTCCTCGCTGTACTCGACCGCGATGCCGGTCTCCTCCTCGAACTCCTGCAACGTCGGCGAGGACGACCCGTCGTCGGTGAGGTCGATGTAGAGGGTCCAGTTGGCGAAGTTCAGGGTGGGGTCGTTCTCGCTGTCGTCCTGGGCCGGGCTGAGGGACGCCGACGCCTCGGCGGCATCGTCCCCGCCGTCGCCGGTCCCTCCGGTGCCGCAGGCCGTGAGGCCGAGCCCCACGCCGGCCGCCATCCCCCCGCGCAGCACCGACCGGCGGGTCGGGGTGGTGAGCAGGGGCCGCAGTTCCCGCGGGATGCCGCGGAGGAGTTCGGAACGGTCGCCGGGGGCGGGTCGGGGCATGGCGGTGTCCTCCAGGGAGTGGACCGGTCGGGTCGGAGGCTGACGAGCTCAGCTCTCGATGTTGGCCATGACGTGCTTGATCCGGGTGTAGTCCTCCAGGCCGTACATGGACAAGTCCTTGCCGTACCCGGAATTCTTGAATCCACCGTGGGGCATCTCAGCGACGATGGGGATGTGGGTGTTGACCCACACGCAGCCGAAGTCCAGCCGCCGGGTCATCCGCATGGCCCGGCCGAAGTCCTTCGTCCACACGCTGCTGGCGAGCCCGTAGGACACCCCGTTCGCCCAGCGGACCGCCTCGTCCTCGTCGGTGAACGGTTGGACCGTCATGACGGGGCCGAAGATCTCCTTCTGGATCGCCTCGTCGTCCTGGTGCAGGTCGGCGAGCACGGTCGGCTGGAAGAAGTAGCCGTCGCCGAGGCCGGCGGCGCGCTGACCGCCGGTGACGACGCGGGCGTGGTCGGGCAGCCGGTCGAGGAACCCGGTGACGTGGCGGACCTGGTTCGGGTTGTTGACCGGGCCGAAGTACACGTCCGGGTCGTCGGGCATGCCGACCTTGAGGGCGGCGGCCTGCTCGGCGAGGGCCTCGACGAAGTCACCGTAGATCCGCGGACCGGCGAGCACCCGGGTCGCCGCCGTGCAGTCCTGCCCGGCGTTGAAGAGCCCGGCCCCGGCGATTCCCTCGGCAGCGGCCGCGAGGTCGGCGTCGTCGAACACGACGACCGGGGCCTTGCCGCCCAGCTCCAGGTGGGAGCGCTTGATCGGATTCCCGGCGGCCGCAGCGGCGGCGACCTCGCGCCCCGCCCGTACCGATCCGGTGATGGCGACCATGTCGGCCCGGGAGTGCGTGACGAGCAGCTTCCCGGTGTCCCGGTCTCCGGTGACGACGTTGAAGACGCCGGGCGGCAGGAACTCCGAGGCGATCTCGGCAAGCAGCAGAGTGGTGTCCGGCGTGGTGTCGCTGGGCTTGAGGACGATCGTATTGCCGGCCGCAATGGCGGGGGCGAACTTCCAGACCGCCATCATCATCGGGTAGTTCCACGGTGTGACCTGGCCGACGACGCCCACCGGCTCGCGGCGGACGTAGGAGGTGTGCCCGGCCAGGTACTCCCCGGCCGCCTTGCCCTCGAGCACCCGGGCGGCGCCGGCGAAGAACCGGATCTGGTCGACCATGGGAGGGATCTCCTCCGACAAGGTGAGCGCGTGCGGCTTGCCGGTGTTCGAGGACTCCAGGGCGACGATCTCCTCGGCCCGCGTCTCGATCGCGTCCGCGAGCTTGAGCAGGGCCTGCTGGCGCTCGGCAGGCGTGGCATCGCGCCAGCCGGGGAACGCCTCGGACGCCGCCGCGAAGGCCCGGTCGACATCGACCGCCGAGCTGACGGGCGCCTTCGCCACGACGGAACCCGTCGCCGGGTCCACGACATCGGAGAAGCGGTCCTCGGCGGGGTCGACAGACTCCCCGCCGACGAAGTTGCGCAGGGTGCGGACGCCCTCGGCCACGGTCGCAGTCATGCAGGGACCCTAGGACAGAGGCGACCGCATCGGTAGTCCCCGCGGGTGACAGGTATGGTTTCCGTCGTGTAACGCTGGTCCGAGACGGCGATCCGTTAGCGAACCCGGTGTCTCGCTTGCCTTCCGCAAGGTCAGCGGCGACCATCGAGCGGTGTCCCTGCCCGTGCCCGCCAACGGCCTCGACGACGTCGGCAAGCGCATCGTCGAGGAACTACAGTCGGACGGGCGCCGCTCGTACGCCACGATCGCCAAGAACGTCGGGCTGTCCGAGGCCGCAGTCCGCCAGCGCGTCCGGCGCATGATCGACGTCGGGTTGCTGCAGATCGTCGCGGTCACCGACCCGCTGCAGGTCGGGTTCACCCGGCAGGCCATGCTCGCGGTGCGCTGCGACGGGGACGTGCGACGCGTCGCCGACGTGCTGGCCGACCTCGACGAGGTCAGCTACGTCGTCCACGTCGCAGGCGGCTTCGACCTGCTGGCCGAGGTGGTGTGCGAGGACGACGACCACCTGCTGGACCTGCTCAACAGCCGCATCCGCAGCCTGCCGGGAGTGCGGAGCACCGAGACGTTCGTCTACCTCAAGCTGCGCAAGCAACGCTATGACTGGGGAACCCGATGAGCCACGACGTGACGACCCACGCGACCGACGCCCCCGCCCACCCGCACGTCCCCGCCTCGCCGCTGGGCGACACCGGTGCCGACGCCCCGGGCATGGGCGGGGCCCCGGGAACGGCGGGCGACCTCGGGGTCACGCCCCGCGGCACCCCCCGGGACCAGGCCGCCCGCGACCACCTGTGGATGCACTTCAGCCGGCACTCGGGCCTCGTGGCCGGGGACCTCCCGGAGATGATCGTGCGCGGGGAGGGTCATCACATCTACGACGCCCACGGCCGCCGGTTCCTCGACGGGCTGTCCGGGCTGTTCGTCGTGCAGGTCGGCCACGGCCGGCGCGAACTGGCGGAGCGGGCCGCGCGTCAGGCCTCCGAGCTGGCGTTCTTCCCGCTCTGGTCGTTCGCCCACCCACAGGCCATCGACCTCGCCGAGCGGCTCGCCCACTACGCACCCGGCGACATCAACCACGTCTTCTTCACCACCGGCGGCGGCGAAGCGGTCGAGAGCGCCTGGAAACTGGCGAAGCAGTACTTCAAGCTCACCGGGAAGCCGTACAAGACCAAGGTGATCTCTCGTGCCATCGCCTACCACGGCACCCCACAGGGCGCGCTGTCGATCACCGGCATCCCCGACATGAAGGCGGTGTTCGAACCGCTGGTCCCCGGCGCCTTCCGGGTGCCCAACACCAACATCTACCGCGCCCCGACCGACGAGCTGCGCCACGACCCCAAGGCATTCGGACGGTGGGCCGCCGACCGGATCGCCGAGGCGATCGAGTTCGAGGGTCCGGACACCGTCGCGGCCGTGTTCCTGGAGCCGGTGCAGAACGCTGGCGGCTGCTTCCCGCCGCCGCCCGGCTACTTCGAGCGGGTGCGCGAGATCTGCGACGCCTACGACGTGCTGCTGGTGAGCGACGAGACCATCTGCGCCTTCGGCCGGATCGGGTCGATGTTCGCCTGCACCGACTTCGGCTACACCCCCGACATCATCACCTGCGCCAAGGGCATGACCAGCGGTTACTCCCCCATCGGGGCGATGCTGGCCTCCGACCGGCTCTTCGAGCCGTTCACCCGGGGGACGACGATGTTCGCCCACGGGTACACCTTCGGCGGGCACCCGGTGTCGGCTGCGGTCGCCATGGCCAACCTCGACATCTTCGAGCGCGAGGGTCTCAACGACCACGTCAAGGCGAACGCGCCGACCTTCCGCGGGACGCTGGAGAAGCTGCTCGACCTGCCGATCGTCGGCGACGTCCGGGGCGAGGGGTACTTCTACGGCATCGAGCTGGTCAAGGACCGCGCCACCCGCGCGACCTTCGACGAGGCCGAGTCGGAGCGGCTGCTTCGAGGCTTCCTGTCCAAGGCCCTGTTCGAGAACGGGCTGTACTGCCGCGCCGACGACCGGGGCGATCCGGTGGTGCAGCTCGCGCCGCCGCTGACGATCGGCCAGGCCGAGTTCGACGAGAT
>JBHJOS010000015.1:0-161726 GCA_050329415.1 Kineosporiaceae bacterium | reverse complement strand
CCCGTTCCAGCCCGACCCGTTCCAGCCCGACCCGTTCCAGCCCGACCCGTTCCAGCCCGACCCGTTCCAGCCCGACATCCAGCTGGCCCCGGTCCAGGTGACTTCGCCGACGAGGACGTGGCCGTCGATGATCACGTGCCGTGACCCGCGGGACGCCTCGAGTGACCCGGACCCGTCGGAGGGGACCCACGGCTGTGCGCTGTCCGACGGGATCGGGGCGACGGCGGCGGCGGCCATGTCGATCAGCCCTCGTCCGAGCTGGCGTTCGTGACCCAGCGGGCGGGCGGTCGACCGGATCAGCGCCTTCACCTCGTCCGGGCTGAGCGAGGGCCTGGCCTGAAGCAGGAGGGCCACCGCGCCGGCGACCACCGCAGCAGCCTGCGAGGACCCGGTGCCCTTGAAGCGGTGCTCGTCGATGTAGCCCTCGGGGTGGTTCCGGTCGGCGTGGCTCCCCGGGGCCCGCAAGCTCACGATGCTCCTGCCGGGCGCCGCGACGTCGGGGTCGCGCAGCCCGTCCCCGGACGACGTGTCCGCCAGGGGTGCCCAGCTGTCGGGGCCCCGCTCCGCGCCGCCGACCGCGATGACGAACGGGTCCGTGGCCGGGTTGTCGAGACGGCCCGCGTCCGGGCCCGCGTTGCCGGCCGCCACGACCACGACGATCCCGGCCCGCCAGGCGCGCTCGACGGCGGCGGCGAGCGGGTCGATGCCGTACGGCTGGTCGGAGTCGGTTCCATAGCTGAGGCTCAGGACGCGGATCCCCAACGCATCCCGGTGGGCGACCACCCAATCGATACCCTCGATGACCTGCGAGACGTCGACGGAGCCGTGGCGGTCCCCGACCTTGACCGAGACCAGGCCGGCGCCGGGCGCGATGCCCGCGAAGCCCCCGGCGGCCTCGTCCCCGACCGGCGCAGCACCCGTGGCCTGACCGGCGACGATGCCGGCCATGTGGGTCCCGTGGCCGAAGCCGTCCCGGTACCGCAGGCTCGGCATCGTGGCCTCGGGGGTGAGGTCGACGAGCGCGACGACCTTGCCCTCGGCACCCAGGCCGGCGACGGGCGCGATGCCGGTGTCGAGGACGGCGACCACGACACCCGATCCGGTGATGCCTCGCTCGTGAAGATCCCAGGCGCCGATCTGGGCAGCCACCCGCTGGAGCGAACCCACCGCGCCGGAGGGCACAGCTCGCTCGGTGACGAGGGCCGGAGCGGGGAGGACGGCGGTGTGTTCCATGATGTTGTCCCTTCGTCGACCTCGACCAGACGGCCGAGGTATTGCCGCGCCGGGCGCGCAAGCACTCCATGAATAGAACCATCGGTCCCGAAAGAACCGGAACCGAGGCCGCGGGTCAATCGGTGCTCGGCGCCGCCTCGCGGCCCCGGGCCACCACCCGCGCTGTCCTCCCGCGAGGGTGGTTGCCGAGGGCGCCCTCGGCAGGGTCCGCCCTGCTCAGGCGCCGCGTGGAGCCTCCCGGCGACCGCGGCCCGGTCGCGGCCACACCGATACCGATGACCACCCGGGGAGCATCTGCGCCATCGGACGACGAGTCCTCGAAGAAGGGCAGGGATACGACCTGGACATCCCGCAAGGGATTTCGTCGAAGACCCGGCAAATTCCCGCCCGTGACCGACCGGCGAGTTTCGCCAGGAGTGGCCACGACCCGGCGGAGCCGGGTCCCCCGGTATGACCATGCAGGTCAGAAGGTCGGACCAGACGATACCAGCGCCTCGCTCGCCACGCCGGACGAGCGGGCGGCCCTCCTGAGCGCCGCCCGTACGAAGAGTGCCGACATCGCCCGATCAGGCAGGCATTGGGGGCGAAGCGGGCAGATGAACTACGCGGCCTCGGGTGTGACCGGATGCGAGCGGGTGACGGGAATCGAACCCGCACTATCAGCTTGGGAAGCTGATGTTCTGCCATTGAACTACACCCGCAGCCGACCAGGCGTCGCCGCCGGCCCGTCGGAGCACTGTACGGCACGACCGCTCGCCACGCCGAGCCTGGCGACCGACGCCCCCTTGTCAGGGGTTACCGATCGGTAGCATCCTGGGCTACCAGTGGGTAACCGAGGGCCGACCAGGCCGACACCGACGTCAGGAGCACTCCGTGGGGCACTACCGCAGCAACCTCCGCGACATCGAGTTCAACCTGTTCGAGGTCTTCGGGCGCGACGCGGTCCTGGGCCAGGGAGCCTACGGTGAGGTCGACGCCGACACCGCCCGCGAGATGCTCGCCGAGATCGCTCGCCTGAGCGAGGACCAACTGGCCACGAGCTTCGTCGAGGCCGACCGCAGTCCCCCGGTCTTCGACCCGGAGGCCCACGTCGTCCGCGTCCCCAAGGGCTTCGCCGCGGACCTGGCGGCCTGGACGGACTCCGAGTTCTGGCGCATGGAGCTGCCCGCCGAGATCGGCGGCACGGTGGTCCCCCCCAGCCTCCGCTGGGCGGCCGCCGAGATGGTCCTGGGGGCCAACCCGGCCGTGTTCATGTACTCGTCGGGCTTCGCGTTCGCCCACAGCCTGTACCGCCTCGGCACCCCCGACCAGCAGCGACTCGCCCGCCTCATGGTGGACCGTCACTGGGGCGCGACGATGGTGCTGACCGAGCCCGATGCGGGGTCCGACGTCGGCGCCGGCCGGGCCAAGGCGGTGCAGCAGCCGGACGGCACCTGGCACATCACCGGTGTGAAGCGGTTCATCACCGGAGGCGAGCACGACCTCACCGACAACATCGTCCACTACGTCCTCGCCCGGCCGGAGGGTGCCGGCCCCGGTACCAAGGGCCTCAGTCTCTTCGTCGTGCCCAAATACCACGTCAGCGACCTGGAGACCGGTGAACTAGGGGCGCGCAACGGGGTCTTCGCGACCAACGTCGAGCACAAGATGGGCCTCAAGGTGTCCACGACGTGCGAGATGCGCTTCGGCGAGGTCGACGGGGTCCCGGCCGTCGGCACCCTGCTCGGGGACGTCCACGACGGGATCCGCCAGATGTTCCACATCATCGAGTACGCCCGGATGATGGTCGGCACGAAGGCGATCTCCACACTCTCGACGGGCTATCTCAGCGCCCTCGACTACGCCCGGTCCCGGGTGCAGGGCCCCGACCTGACCCGGATGACGGACAAGTCGTCGCCGCGGGTCACGATCCTTCACCACCCCGACATCCGCCGCTCGCTCATGCTGCAGAAGGCCTACGTCGAGGGCCTGCGGGCCCTCATCACCTACACCGCGACCTGGCAGGACGCCGCGTACTCGGCCCTGCTCGACGGGCGGCGGGACGACCTGGCCGACCGGGTGAACGACCTGCTGCTGCCGATCGTCAAGGGTTGCGGATCGGAACGCGCGTGGGTCCTGCTGGGCACGGAGAGCCTCCAGACCTTCGGGGGCTCCGGGTACCTCCAGGACTACCCGGTGGAGCAGTACGTGCGCGACGCCAAGATCGACACCCTGTACGAGGGCACCACGGCCATCCAGGGCCTCGACTTCTTCTTCCGCAAGATCGTCCGGGACGGCGGCGTCGCGCTCGGGCACGTGGCCGGCGAGATCCAGGCGTTCATCGGGGCCGGCGCCGACGGCAACCCCCTGGCGTCGGAGCGACAGCTGCTCGGCCAGGCGCTGGGCGACGTCCAGGCGATCGTCGGGGTGATGGGGCAGGCGGCCGCCGCCTCCGACGCCCGGACCGCTGGGGACACCGCGGACCCACGGGAGCTCTACAAGGTCGGCCAGAACAGCACGCGCCTGCTGCTGGCCGCCGGCGACCTGGTGATCGGCTGGCTCCTGCTCCGTCAGGCCGAGGTCGCGACGACCGCCCTGGCCGGGGAGGTCGGGGAGGCCGACCGGGACTTCTACACCGGCAAGATCGCGGCGGCCCGGTTCTTCGCCCGCCAGGTCCTGCCCCGGCTCACCGCCGAGCGGGCGATGGCCCACGCCGTGGACAACGACCTGATGGAGGTGCCCGAGGCGGCCTTCTGAGCGGCGGGCGGGGCTCCGCGCGACGGCGGGGCCACGCCGCAGCGGGGAATGCCGGAAGGTAGTTGAGAGTTCAATCCCTGGTACGCGATCGTCCCGTGCGGCAGCCGTCCACGCCGCCCCCTACCAGGAGGGAACCTCCCATGACCGCCACGTTCGATCCCGCTCCCGCCGGAGCCGTCACCGAGGTCTCGGGCACCTACACCGTCGATGCCAGCCACAGCCGGCTCGGCTTCCAGGCCCGGCATGCCATGGTCACGAACGTCCGAGGCCATTTCGAGCAGTTCGAGGGGACGGCGACGATCGACCAGGCCGACCCGGCGCGCTCGTCGGCCGAGATCACGGTGCAGGTGGCCAGCATCACCACCTCCAGCCAGCAGCGCGACGACCACCTGCGCAGTGGCGACTTCTTCGATGTCGCCACCCACCCCGCCATGACCTTCCGGTCCACCTCCCTCCAGCGCACCGGGGACGACACCTACCAGGTGAGCGGCGACCTCACGATCCGTGACGTCACAAAGCCGGTGACGGTCGACCTGGAGTTCACGGGCGCCGCCAAGGACCCGTGGGGCCAGACCCGCATCGGCTTCGAAGGGGCAGCCGTGATCAACCGCAAGGACTGGGGCCTGGTGTGGAACACCGCGCTCGAGACCGGTGGCGTCCTCGTCAGCGAGAAGATCAAGATCGACGTGGAGCTGTCCCTCGTCAAGAACGCCTGACCGGTCGTGCCGCCGAGCGGTGCCCTCGACCCTCGGGGTGCCGCTCGGGATCGCCCGCCCGAACCCGCTCAGCCCCGGAAGACCTCGCCGTAGAGAGCGACCGCGGCGTCGAGCGCCCCGGCCGGCCAGCGGTCGGCGGACGGCTCCGGATCGGGATCGCCAGCTCCAGTCCCGGCGGAACCCCGCAGGATGTATTTGTCGGGACCTTCGAGCAGCGACAGCTTGTCTGCCGAGTCATCCGGGTCCCCGGGGCACTCGACGGTCCAGCCCGTCGTCACCTCGCCGACTCCGTCGCCGTCGGCATCGGACACCCGGACGGAGCCGTCGCGGAACGCGGCGCTGCCGCCGTCGCACAGCACGGGTTCCCGCATCTGCTGCTGGACCACGGCGTCCTCACCCTCACCGAGGATGGAGGTCACGTACAGCGTCCCGGCACCGGCGGGCGCACCGGACGCGTCGAGGCGACCCTGCTCGCCCGTCCCGATGCTCAGCACCAGGGTCGTGGTCCCGTTGCCGTCGACCCACCGGTAGGCCGATCCGGCCGAGCGTCCGGGAGCCAGCTCGCTTCCGAGCCACGACTCCGGCAGGTCCTCCGGTTCCACGACGGTCACCGACATGCCGTCGGCCGCGACGGCCTCCCCACCGTCGGCACCGGCCGCGGCACCGTCCTCCCCCGTCCCTGCCGGTGCCGCCGCCCCATCGGCCTCGGGCAGCAGGCCACGAATGATCGATCCGGCGACGAAACCGGCGGCCACCATGACGGCAGCCGCGAGGAGCAGTGCCACCAACCACGTCAACCACGGCCGGGCGAGCCGCCGGCCCCGAGGGCGCTGTCGCAGAGCCTGGGGAGGCGCCTGGACCGGCACGAGGTCGACCGCCTCGGTGTCCGGGCCCGCGGGTCGACTCGCGGGTCCGGCGCTGCCCGGGGGCGCGGACTTCACCGGCAAGGGGTCGGCAGGCGCCCCAGCGGGGATCGCTGTGACGCCGTCCGCGGCAGGGCCGGCGGGGGGCGGCACCGTGCCCGCGGGGACCTCCGGCGTCTCCCCGGCATCGGTACCGGTCGGCCGCCAGTGGCCGGGTACCGCCAGATGCTCCAGGCCACCCCGACGGGGACGCAACGACTGCTCGCGCACGGTCAGCCACCCCCTTCGAGGTCCCGGGAACTCGCGGGCACGAGCCCTGGGCATCTTCCCTGGCCGACGCCCCCTCGGCAAAGCGGCTGGGCACCGCCGCGTCTCACGGGGCCGCCGCCTCGGCCTGGGTCACCCCGAGACCCGCGGCTGCGGCGTCCAGGACCGTCATGACCGCCAGCGTGTCCGACAGCGGCATGACGGGGCTCTCGGTGAGCCCTGCGGCCAGGCAGCGGTGGACCTCGGCGAAGGTGTGGCTGTACCCGGTGCCGGTGGCGGGCGCGAGAAGAACCTCCGCGGGCGCCTCGGCGTCGCCCTCACGCCGCCTGAGCACGAGCCGGTCCGGGTGGTGGAACCGGGGCGGCACCTCGATCCAGCCGTCCTCGCCATGCACTGCGGCAGTCCCCGGCAGCCGGGTCAGCAGCGACGACGCAGCGAACGCGGACCGGTCCCCGAAACCCATGAGCACGGTCGACTCCGCGTCCACGCCCTGGGGGCCGAGCGCACCGACCACCTCGACGCGGTCGGGCATCCCGCCCAGGATCATCTGCGCGAACGACACCGGGTAGACCGCGAGGTCGAGCAGGGCACCGCCGCCGCGCAGCGGGTCCCACAAGCGGTCCGTGGGGTCGAACGGGCGGCGCAGACCCAGGTCGGCCCGGATCGACCGGACCTCGCCGACCACGCCGTCGGCGAGGAGCTCGCGCAGCCGCACGATGGCCGGCTGGAACCGGGTCCACATGGCTTCCATGCAGAACACCCCGGCCGCCCGGGCCGCCTCGACCACGTCGCGGGCACCGGCGGCGGTGGCCGTGAACGCCTTCTCGACCAGGACCGGCTTCCCGGCGGCGACGGCAGCCAGGGCGGCGGACCGGTGCTGGGGATGCGGAGTCGCCACGTACACGGCGTCGACGTCCGGGTCCGAGACCAGCTCGGCCACCGCGTCCGGCCCCCCGTAGGCCGCGACTGCCCCGAACCGGTCGGCGAAGGCGTCGGCGCGCTCCGGCGAGCGCCCGGCGACCGCCTGCAGCGTCCCGTCGGGCACGACCTCGACCAGCTCGCGCGCCATGGCCGAGGCGATCCGGCCCGGCCCGACGAACCCCCACCGGACCACCGAGGTCGCCGGGACGGTCACCGAAGGTCCTCCGGCGCCCGCCACGGCATGCCGCGGACGTGCTGGTCGAGGAACGCGAGCACGGTGCGGTACCAGAGCCCCGCGTGCTGGGGGGAGAGCACCCAGTGGTGTTCGTCGGGGAAGTACAGGAAGCGGTGGGGCATGGTGCCGTCGGCCCCCTGGTGTCGGGCGGCGAGGTCCCACCACAGCCGCAGCGCCTCCCCGATGGGGACCCGGTGGTCGTCGTCCCCGTGGATGACCAGCGTCGGAGTGCGCCAGGAGTCGACGTGCCGGTGCGGCGAGTGAGCCTGCTCCATCTCCGGCGTGAGTTCCCGGCGCCAGTAGTGCGCGGCGTCGGTGGTGCCGCCGAACTGGTCGAGGGCATAGAGCGACGCGTGCGTCACCGCCGCCGCGAACCGGTCGGTGTGGCCCAGCACCCAGTTGGTGAGGTACCCGCCGAAGGAGCCCCCCATGACGGCCTGCCGCTGCCCGTCGACTCCCGGGACGCGGGCCGCGGCCTCGGCGACGGCGAGGGCGTCGGTGAACGGGTGACCCCCCCAGTTCCCCCAGCCGCGCCCCACGAAGTCCCGCCCGTACCCGGTGGACAGGGCGAAGTCGGGGATGACGACCGCGTAGCCCGCAGCCGCCAGCAGCCACGGGCACCAGCGCCACGACCAGTCGTTCCACGACGACAGCGGGCCGCCGTGGAGCCACAGCACGAGCGGAGCGTCCGCGGGCTCCCCGGGTGCCTCCGGCAGGCACAGCCAGCCGCGCACCGGGACGCCGTCGGCTCCCGTTGCGCTCACCTCGGCCAGCCGGCCGGGGACCTCGACGGCCCCGACCGGGCCCGGCAGCACCGCAGGGGACTGAGCGGGCGTGACCGGGTCGAACCACACCGGGTGCGGCGGGGCATCGAGGGTCGAACGCAGCGCGTACACCCGCTCGCCGTCCGGCGACACGCAGACATCAGCGTACGCCGCCTGGTCCGCGGTCAACCGCGTGACGTCGCCGTCGAGGCCGACCCGGAAGACGGGCCGGGCACCCGCCTCGTCCGCGGTCACGAGCAACCCGGAGCCGTCCGGCAGCCACATGGGGGAACCGGGCCAGCGATCCCACTCCGCCGCCACCCGGCGCAGCTCCCCGGCCTCACCGGGATCGCCCGGCCCGACCAGCGGGACCAGGCCCAGCCCGACGTCGGGGGGCTCCTCCGGCGTCGGCCGGTCCTCGACGACGAGGGCCACCCAGCGCCTGTCGGGCGACACCCGCGGCTCACCGAACTCGCACCGGGGATCGTCTGCGAGGGTGCGGCGGCGGCCGTCCGCCAGGTCCACGACGACCACCGCGCTGCGCCACGAGCCGCCCTCCTCGGGTACCTGCCAGGTCGTCACGAGGGTGGCGCCGTCGGCGGTGAGGTCCACCTCGGCGTGGCGCAGGCCGTGCCCCTCGTGCCCGGTGAGGCCGCGCCACTCCAGGGCCGTCGGCCGGAGGCCGCCGTCGCCCGCGAGCGGCGCCTCGTCGAGGGGATGCGGCTCGGGCAGCTGGGCCGCAAGCAGCCGCGGCGCACCGGGCCCCAGGTCCTCGTCCCAGTACCGGATCGGGTAGGAGTCGTGGAGCACTGCGCTGATCTTCGCCTCGGCCCGCCGGCGGCGGCGCTCGCCGTCATCGGCCTCGCCCTCGGAGTCGGGGAGGGTGTCGGCGAGGGCCACGACCACCGGAGCCTCCCGGGCGGCCGCCACGGTCGCGAAACCTCCGGCCCGCTCGGCGAGGGGGACCGCCTCCCCGACCTGCGGCAACCGCCAGAGGGTCGCGGGCCGGTCGTCCGGAGCCGGTCCGGGCCGGCCCTGGGGGTCCGGGCGGCGCGAGGTGAAGAGCATGGAGCCGTCGGGACCGAAGGCAGCGAAGGACTCCCCGTCAGGCGACGACGTGAGGCGACGGGCGGGCCGGCGCCCTGCGGGGTCGAGCTCCCACAGGGAGGTGACGTTCCGCGTCCGCGAGGAGTGCGGAAGCGTGACCGAGACCACGAGGCGGGTCCCGTCCGGCGACAGCTGCAGCCCGGCCACCCGCGGCATCGCCAGGTAGCGGGCGACGTCGTGGAACGGAGTCGCACCGGAGGGGGTGCCGGGCGTCGCGGCGGTGTTCACGGGATCACCGGGGGCGTCGGTAGGGGCGCCAGTCACGCCGTCATCGTGTCAGGCCTCTGGGGCGTCACGCCCGCGGCGGCCCGGTCCCGTGCCGTCGGGAGCAGCCGCGGACGCGGACGTTCCCGCCGCCAGCCGGGCGAGGTAGGCGTTGTATGCCTCGTGGGCGGAGTCGCCGTCGCGATCGGCGGCCCGGTCGCCGCGGCGGGCCTCGCGCGCGTCCGAGCGAGCCCACTGCACGGCGACCGCGACGGCCAGGACCAGGACCGGGAGCTCGCCGAGGCTCCACGCCCAGGCGGCACCGAGACGCTGGTCGGCGAGCAGGTCGGGGCCCCACGGCAGGTCAGCGGCCACGACCGTGAAGTAGTCGGCCGCGAGCAGGCGCTCGCCCTGTCCGAGGGCGACCCCGAAGAAGGCGTGGAAGGCCACCGTGACGAACAGCAGGACCAGCTTGAGCGGATAGGCGATCGCCCTGGTGCCGGGATCGACACCGACCAGCACCCACGCGAAGAGGTACCCGCTGGCGAGGAAGTGCGTGATCATCAGCTCGTGGCCGAGGTGGGTCCGCAGCGACAGCTCGAACAGCGGCGAGTAGTAGAAGACCACCATCCCCACGACGAAGATCGCGGCGGCGACGGCGGGGTGGGTGACGAGCCGGGACCACGGTGAGTGCACTGCCGCCAGCAGCCACTCCCGGGCGCCACGCGATCCGTCCCGGCGTGGTCGCAGCGCCCGCAGCGCCAGCAGGACGGGAGCTCCCCCGACCAGCAGGACGGGCACCGCCATGGCCAGGAGCATGTGCTGGATCATGTGCGTCGAGAACGTCCAGCGGCCGTACACGGCGGGTCCGCCGCTCGTCACCCAGGTCAGCAGGGCGATGCCGGCGAGGAACAGCACGAGCCGGGTCATCGGCCAGCGGTCGCCGCGGCGACGCAGCCGCCGGTACCCGGCCAGGTAGCCGAGCGCTGCCGCGCCGCCGAGGACGAGCCACAGGAGGTCCGGCTGCCAACCGGTGACCCACTGCAGGACGTCGGGTTCCGGAGGAACCGGGTACCCGGCCACGACCTCTCCCGGGGTGCGGTCCGGCGGGGCGTCGGTGGTGGGGACCGGCGGAACCGTGGACGCCAGCGCCGCCGCGACTCCGATCACCGCGGACATCACGAGGGCCTCGCCGGCCAGCAGCCGACGGAAGGCGGCCGGCCGCCCGCCGGCCATGGCCCGGATGGTCCACCGGCGGTGCACCGCGCCCGCCCCGACCAGGGCAGCCGTGAGAGCGGTCTTGGCGAGCAGCAGCGCCCCGTACGGCGTGACGAGGTCGGCCGGACCGGTGACCCGGGTGCTGGAGTTCAGTGCCCCGGACAGCAGCACGAGGCCGGCCGCGACCAGAGCCAGCCCGCTGTACCGGGCGACGACCGCGTCCCGGGCCTCCCCCAGCCGGGACCGCACCAGCCCGAGGGCCACCAGGCCGCCCACCCACACCGACACCCCGACCAGGTGCAGTCCCATGCTCGTCGTGGCGGTCTCGTGGTTCGCGGCACTCCCGGAGTGGCCCGCGAGCGCCGGAGGCACCAGCGCCGCCAGGGCGAGCAGAGTGGCGGCCGCGGTGCTCCCGGGACCCGTGGCAGCCACTGCCGCAGTCGCCGCGGCGGCGGCCAGCAGGATCCCGGCCGCGGCGTACCGGCCGGCCTCGAACGACGTGAGGAACAGTTCGAGCCCCGCCCCGAAGCCCGGGTCGGTCGGCGGCGTCCCGCTGGCGACGGCGTAGGTGGTGATCGCCGAAGCCGTCCACGCCAGTGCCCAGACGACCCCGCACCCGGCGGCGATCCGGCGCCCGAGTTCCGCCGCCGGCGAGGCGGTGGGCAGGGCGACGGTCACGAGAACCAGCGCGCCCACCGTGATGGCGGCCGCTAGGTTCCCGATCGCGGAGAACACGGGATCGGCGAGCCGCACGGCGAGCCCCGGGTCGGCGATGACGCTCGGCGTCCGCTCTCCCGTGGCCACCGCGACACCCGCGGCGACCACGACGCAGCCCGCGGCCACGGCTATCGGCAGTGCCCGCCGCCGCCCCCCGGACCCGGCCGCGGGCCGATCCGGGGCGGCGCCGGGTGCCGTCACCGCCGCCGCACCGCCAGGACGATGCCGGCGGCCAGCGCGGCGACGGCGGCGGCCGCCACGACCAGGGCCCATGGTCCGCCGGCCGCCGTCCCGCCGCCCACCTGCAGCTCCGCGGGGCCGGAGGACACCTCGGGGATCGAACCGGCGGCAGACGACTCGCGGTCGTCCGCCGTGTCGGACGTCGGCGCGTCGGACGTCGGCGCGGGCGCCTGCCCGTTCTCCTCGGTCGGAGCGGCCGCAGGGGCAGCCGGGCCCGCCGCGAAACGGATCTCGTCCTCCACCGGGTGGCCGTCGGTGGACACGATCCGGATCACCACCGCCCAGGTTCCGGCGGCGGCATCGGTCGTCACGCCCGACAGGTCGACGGTCAGGACCGGACCCGACGCGGTGAACGCCTCGGGCTGCAGGGGGACCGCCTCGCCGCCCGGGGGGGTCGCCGCGGCCTGGACGTACCCCTCGGCGACGTCGGCCGAGTAGGTCAGGGTCATGACCTCGGGCGGCGCCGTGAGGTCGGCGCCGGCCGCGGGTTCGGAGGACAGCAGTCGGTCATGGGCCGCAGCCGGGAGGGGTGCGGCGCTCGTCCCGGCCATCACGGCTCCCGCCAGGAGGCCGACCGCGGCCAGACGACGGCACGAGGCATGACCGGATGACGCCATGGGGCCAAGGCTACGTTCCGCGACTTCTGGCCCCGGACGGGCTGCTCGCTCGACACAGTTGCGTGAAGCACACATGTATATAGTGCCGGCCGTGACCACGACCAGGCCGAGAACCGCCACCGCTACCACCGTCGCCACGGTGGCCACCGTCGCCACCGAGCTGGTCCGGTTGCGACGGGCCACGGAGTCGTTCCGGCACCTCCTCGGGGCCGCGGCCGGCGTCGACCTCGAGGTGGGGGCGATGTCGGCGCTCTTCACGGTGCTCCGGCTGGGGCCGCAGCGGCCCACGGACCTCGCCCGGGCCCTCGCCCTCGACCCGTCCACCACGTCACGCCACGTCTCGGCGTTGATCCGCAGGGGGTACGCCCACCGGGTGCCCGACCCGGCCGACGGTCGCGCCCACCGGGTCGAGGCCACCGACGCCGGGCTCGCCGTGCACGCCCGGGTGGCGGCGCATCGGGACCGCATGCTCGCGGGGCTCGTGGGCGACTGGCCGGAGCAGGACTTGCGGGACCTGGCCCGGCTGCTCGCCCGGTTCAACGACACCGTGGAGGGCGTCGACGTCGCCGCCCTCGCCCGCCGCACCGCCGACCCCTCACCCTCCGGAGGTCCCGCGTGAGTGCACCGACGTCCGTCCCGCCCGCCAACGACCGGCCGGACCCGGGGCTGCCGAGCCCGGCCCGGGTCTGGGCGATCATCGTCGGGCTGCTGGCGGGCATCTTCCTGGCCGCTCTGGACCAGACCATCGTCGCGACCTCGCTGCGCACCATCGCCGACGATCTGCAGGGCCTGCAGCTGCAGGCCTGGGCAACGACCGCGTACCTGGTCACGGCCACCGTGACGACGCCGCTGTACGGCAAGCTCGGCGACCTCTACGGCCGGAAGAACCTGTACCTGGTCGCGATCACCGTGTTCGTCGCCGGGTCGGTGCTGTGCACGCTGTCGACGTCGATGTACGAGCTTGCGGTCTACCGGGCCGTGCAGGGTCTGGGTGCGGGCGGACTGTTCACCCTCGCGCTGGCCATCATCGGCGACCTCGTGCCGCCTCGCGAGCGCGCCCGGTACCAGGGCCTGTTCATCGCGGTCTTCGGCACCTCGAGCGTCCTGGGGCCGCTGGTCGGGGGCTTCCTTGCGGGGGCGGACAGCATCCTCGGGATCACGGGGTGGCGCTGGGTCTTCCTGGTCAACGTGCCGGTGGGGCTGGTGGCGCTGGCGCTGGTGTGGTTCACCCTGCGCATCCCGCACGTCCGGCGCCCGCACCGCCTCGACGTGCTCGGGGCGATGCTGCTGGTGACCGGGGTCGTCCCGCTGCTCCTCGTCGCCGAGCAGGGTCGCAACTGGGGCTGGGGCTCGCCGGGGGTCGTCGCCCTGCTCGTGCTGAGCGTCGCCGCGCTGGTCTCGTTCGTCGTGGTCGAGCACCGGGCGGGGGACGAGGCGCTGGTCCCGTTGCGCCTGTTCCGGTCCCGGACGGTGGCGGTCGGGTCCGTCGCGAGCCTCATCGTCGGGACCGCGATGTTCGGCGGGCTGGCGGTGCTGCCGCTCTACCTGCAGATCGTCAAGGGGCAGACCCCGACCGAGGCGGGGTTGTCGCTGCTGCCGCTGACCGCGGGGATCATGGTCGCGGCGCTGGTGTCCGGCCAGGTGATCTCGCGGACGGGCCGCTACCGGGCCTTCCCGATCGTGGGCTCCGCCCTCATGGTGGTGTCGCTCGTGCTGTTGGCCCAGGTGGGTGCCGACACCCCGCTGTGGTGGAGCTTCCTGTCGATGGCGCTGTTCGGCGTCGGGCTGGGCTGCAACATGCAGCCGGTCGTCCTGGCGGTCCAGAACGCGGCTCCGGCGGCGGACATCGGGGTGGCCACGTCGACGGTCACCTTCGCCCGACAGATGGGCGGCACCCTGGGCACGGCGGTGTTCCTGTCCGTCCTGTTCAGCGCCGCCGGCGACCGGATCGCGGGTGCCTTCGGCCGGGCTGGCGAGGACCCGGGCTTCCGGGCCACGCTGACCGATCCGGGCGTGCTGGCGAACCCGGCGAACGCCGAGGTCGCCCGGCAGGTGACGGAGGCCGCGAGCGGGACCGGGGACCCGGTGTCCGGCTCGGCGGTACTGGACGACTCCTCGTTCCTGTCCGCGCTCGACCCGCGGCTGGCGGAGCCGTTCCGGGTGGGCTTCAGCGAGGCGATGGACCTGGTGTTCTGGGTGTCGGCCGCCGTCATGCTGGTCGGCTTCGTCGTCATCGCCTTCCTGCCGGAACTGCCGCTGCGGTCCGGGTCGCCGCTGTCCGAGCGGGTCAACGGCGGGGACGGCGGGAACGGCACCACAGCAGTGACGACGTCGACAGTCGCCTCGGCACCGGACTCGACCCCGGGTGTGGCCGTGGCGCACCCCGATCGGGACCGTTCACCGGACTCCGATGCCGGCAGTTCTCACGGCCCCAACGTCGCGAGTGGGACGACGTCCACCCCGTCCTCGCGGCGGTAGGCGTACGGACCGGCCGTCACGACCACGAGGGCAGCCGGCGGCATCTCGACGCGAGTGTCGGCGAGCCTGCGCAGCGAAGCGGCAGCGGCGTCCACGGCGTCCGGGGTCAGCTTCACCTCCACACCGATCCACGCACCGTCACGACGCTCGACGACAAGGTCCACCTCCAGGTGACCCGACCGCTCCCGGTAGTGGAAGACGGCGGCGTCCGAGGCCTGGGCATAGACCCTGAGGTCGCGAGTCACCAGGGACTCGAACAGGAAACCGAAGGTGTTGAGGTCCCGGAGCAGTCCGGTCGCGTCGGTCGACATGAGGGCGGTGGCGAGCGCCGGGTCGCTCAGATGGCGCTTGGGCAGCTCGGTCAGGGTCGCCCGGGAACGTAGCCGGGTGCTCCACATCGGAACGTCCTCAACGATCATCAAGCGCTGCGCGATGTCGAGGTAGGTGTCGGCCGTGTGCCACGTCAGGGTCGCCTGATCATGCGCGTCGGTTCCCAGCGCCCTGGCCACCAGTGAGCGGAGCGAGACCGGATGCGCCGTCAGCTCGGCGTACGCCCTGAGGAAGCGACGGAGCCGGATCGGGTCTCGCCGACCGCCCAGCGCCGGGACGTCCCGTTCGATGACGAGATCCAGGTACCCGTCCAGGAAGCGCCGAACCCGGTCAGGAGACGCGTCCACGAGTTCCGGCCACCCGCCGCGGACGACGTCGTCCACGTAGTCCGGCACCCGCCGGTCGCTCGACGCTCTCGCCGGCTCGCCGCCGAAGAGGGCCGCCAGGGAGACGCGTCCCGTGGAGGCTCCTGTCTCGTGGGAACTCATGGTCCGCATCCGAGTCACCACCATTCGACCGGCGCCCGAGTGGCGCCGGTCGTCCGACACGGGCATCGCCGATCCGGTGAGGATGAAGTGGCCGACACCACCCCGGTCGTCCACGGCCCGACGCACGGCGTTCCAGACGCCGGGCACCAGGTGCCACTCGTCGATGAGGCGAGGTGTCGGTCCCTCGAGGACCAGGAAGGGATCGATGCGCGCAGCAGTGAGCATCTGCGGGTCGGCGTCCAGGCGCACCACGCTCGCGGCGTGCTGCTCCGCAGTACGGGTCTTGCCGGAGGCGCGCGGCCCCTCGACGACGACTGCGCCCAGTGCCCGCAGGTCAGTCGCCAGCTGCAAGTCGATGACCCGGGGCAGGTAGGCGCGCGGCGTCACTGCGCCCTCCTGGCGATCGACGAACTCGCACGGCCTTCACCGACGAACACGCACGGATTCTACCGACGAACTCGCACGGCCTTCACCGACGAACACGCGCCCAGGGCCCATGATCGGCAGGCCTCAGCGACAGGTCCCGGTCACGGGACCTAAGCCCAGATGAGACCCCGACCCGGGTCCGCCAGCACGGCGGCGACGTCGGTGAGGAAGGCGCTGCCGAGCTCGCCGTCCACCAGTCGGTGGTCGAACGACACCGACAGGGTGGCGACGTCGCGTGGGACCACGGCACCGTCGACCACCCACGGCAGCTGCCGGATCTGGCCCATGGTGAGGATCGCCGCCTGCCCGGGCGGCAGGATCGGCGTCCCCCCGTCGACGCCGAAGACTCCGACGTTGGTAATGGTGAGGGTGCCGCCGGTCATCTGCGCCGGCTGGAGCCGACCCTCACGGGCGGTGGCGACGATGTCGGTCAGCTCCTGGGCGAGCTGCGGCATGTGCATGAGATCGGCACCGTGGATCACCGGGACGACGAGCCCGCGGGGGGTGGCCGCCGCGATGCCCAGGTGCACCCGCTCCCGCTGGACGATCTCCAGGTTCTCCTCGTCCCAGGTGGCGTTCACCCCCGGGTTGCGGCGCGCCGCGAGGCATACCGCCTTGGCGACGACGAGCAGCGGTGACACCCGCAGCCCGACGAACTCCTTGTCCTCGCGCATTCGCCGGACGAACTCCATGGTCGGCGTGACGTCGACCTGGACCCATTCCGTCACGTGCGGGGCCGTGAAGGCGGACAGGGCCATGGCGTCGGCGGTGGCGCGGCGGACGCCGCGCACCGGCAGCCGGACGTCCCCGGGCTGCGGGACGACGGGCGGGGTGACCAGCCGGACCCGGCCGGACGGGTCCGACCCAGGGCGGCCGCCCGGAGCCGAGCCGGGTCGGGCGTGCCCGGCCAGGACGTCCTCCCGGGTGACGGCGCCGGCGGGCCCGGTCCCCCGGACGGCACCGAGATCGATCCCGAGGTCCCGGGCGAGCCGGCGCACCGGCGGCTTCGCGACGGCCGGGCCGGATCGGACGGGCCGCTCCTGCGGGTCGCCCGGCGGCCGGCCAGGGTGCCGGCCGTAGCGCCGCCGTCGTCCTCCGAGGTCGTCGACGTGCACGGTGCCGTACCCGACGAGAACGGGGCCACTGGCGTCGTCGATCCCGTCCGCGCGGCCGGTGTGGGGGACCGCGTCGGTGGGGGCCCCGACGACCGGGGCGCCGCCCTCCGTCGGCGTTCCCGGCCCCGGTTCCACCGGAAGGCCGGGCGGCGGAGGGGAAGCCTCCCTGGCCGGCCCGCCGCCCCCTGGAGTGTCGGCGGGGACATCGGGACCGGCCCCGCTGACCACCATGATCGGCGTCCCCACCGGCACGGTCTCCCCCTCCGCGACGAGCAGCGCGGACACGGTTCCGGCGTGGGGCGACGGGAGCTCGACGACGGCCTTGGCCGTCTCGATCTCGACGACGATGTCGTTGACCTCCACCCGGTCGCCGGGTGCGACTCGCCAGGCCACGATCTCGGCCTCGGTCAACCCCTCGCCGGCGTCGGGAAGACGGAACTCGTGCGCCGTGCTGGTGGCCATCGCGTCTCCTGTGGTCAGTACGCCAGCGCGCGGTCGACGGCGTCGAGCACGCGGTGGGCGTCGGGCAGGTACTGCGACTCCAGGCGGCTGGGCGGGTACGGCGTGGCCCAGCCGCCGACCCGGATCACCGGCGCCTCGAGGAGGTGGAAGCACTCCTCCTGGATCCGGGCGGCGACCTCGGCACCGAGCCCGTGCGGCAACGGCGCCTCGTGCGCGACGACCAGCCGTCCGGTCCGGCGAACGCTCGCGACGACAGGGTCGAGGTCCAGTGGGGCCAGCGAGCGGAGGTCGATGACCTCGATGTCGGCGCCGGCCGTGCCGTCGGCCGTGGACTCCTCGACCGCCGCCGCCGCGGCGGCCAGCACGGTGTGGACCATCGCACCGTGGGCCACGACCGTGACGTCGGTGCCGGGCCGCACGATCCGGGACGAGTGGAGACCCCACGAGGCCGTCTCAGGTCGGATCGCGAGATCGACGTCGGCCTTGTCCCAGTACCGGCGCTTGGGCTCGAGAAAGACGACCGGGTCTGGCGAGGCGATCGCCTGCTGGATCATGATGAAGGCATCGGCGGGGGTGGCGGGAGCCACCACCCGCAACCCCGGAGTGTGGGCGAAATAGACCTCGGGGGACTCCGAGTGGTGCTCGACCGCCCCGATGCCGCCGCCGTACGGGATGCGAATGACGAGGGGAACGGTGACAGCACCGCGCGAGCGATAGCGGATCTTGGCGAGCTGGGTCGTGATCTGGTTGAAGGCGGGGAACACGAACCCGTCGAACTGGATCTCGCAGACTGGTCGGTACCCGCGCATGGCCAGCCCGATCGCGGTTCCCAGGATGCCGCTCTCGGCGAGCGGGGTGTCGACGACCCGGTCCTCGCCGAAGTCCTTGAGCAGCCCGTCGGTGACCCGGAAGACCCCGCCGAGGATCCCGACGTCCTCTCCCATGATCATGACTCGGGCGTCGTCCTCGAGGGCGGCACGCAGTCCTGCTGTGAGCGCCTTGGCCAGCGGGAGGCGCTCAATCCGAGGCGGCGATGCGGTCACCGGGCACCGCCGAGGGCCTCCAGCACGGCGGGATCCGGGGTGCCGTCCCGGTAGTTCCGGAAGGCTCGACGCTCGGCGTCGAGCGGGTCGTGAGACGCCCCGTACACGTGGTCGAACATCCACTCCCCCGAGGGATCGGCCAGTTCCCGGCAGCGCCGGCGGACATCGGAGGCCAGGTCCCCTGCCTCGGATTCGACCGCGGCGAGCCAGTCCGGGTCAGCGGCGCCCTGGAACTCCAGCCAGGTCCGGACTCGCAGAATCGGGTCGAGGCGGGCCCAGTGCTCGCGCTCGTGGTCCGGGCGGTAGCGCCCGGCGTCGTCGGAGGTGGTGTGGGCCGCCATTCGGTACGTGAACGCCTCGACCAGGGTGGGACCGCCGCCGGAACGGGCTCGGTCGAGCGCGGACCGGGTCACCGCCTCGACCGCCAGCACGTCGTTGCCGTCGACCCGGATCCCGGGGACGCCGAACCCGTCCGCCCGCCGGTAAAGAGGGATGCGCGACTGCCGCGACGCCGGCACGGAGATCGCCCACTGGTTGTTCTGGCAGAACATCACGAGCGGGGCCTGGAAGCTGGCCGCGAAGACGAGCGTCTCGTTGACGTCTCCCTGGGACATGGCACCGTCGCCGACATAGGCGACGACCGCGGTGTCCCGCTCCGGGTCGCCGGTGCCGACCGCGCCGTCCCGCTGGACGCCCATGGCGAACCCGGCAGCGTGCAGCGAGTGCGCCCCGATGACCAGCGTGTAGAGGGAGAAGCCGTGGTCGGCGGGCCGCCAGGCGCCGTAGTCACAGCCTCGGTACAGGGACAGGATGGCCTCGAAGGGGACGCCGCGGAGGTAGGCGACGGCGTGCTCCCGGTAGGTCGGGAACACGTGGTCCTGCGGGCAGAGGGCACGACCGCTGCCGATCTGGGCCCCCTCCTGCCCACGCATCGACGCCCAGAGCCCCAGCTCCCCCTGGCGCTGCAGTGCCGTCGCCTCGTCGTCGAACCTGCGGCAGAGGACGAGGTCGCGGTAGCGGTCGCGCATCCCGTCCACCCCGACGTCGGCCACGAGGGAGGCGAACTGGCCCTCGGTGGCGCGGTCGCCCTCCGGGCTCAGGAGACGAACGAGGTCGGCGGGGGTGCCCCCCGCTTGCGAGGGAGCCTCCGCGCTGCCGGCGGGCTGGCCCATGGGCGCCTCCCGTGGGACGTCGCGGGCCTCGGCAGCCCGCGCACACTTCGCCAGACGATAGCCCGGCGCCGTCGGATGCCGATGTCGCATGGGTCGCCGGGTCCGGTCACCCGTCCGCCGGGACGGCCCGTCGGCGGTGACGGGCGTCCCGGCGGGGCCCCGGGGACCCGGGCACGAGCCCCGGCGTGCCGGGGTCGACAGGAGTGGGGTCCGCAGGAGTGGGGTCCGCAGGAACCGTGGCCGCTCCGTCCGGCTCCGGGCTCAGATCGGGTGGGCCTGGTTCGGGTTCGCGCTCGGCGGTCGGCTGCGTCGGCCCGGTCGGCCCGGTCGGCCCGGTCGGCCCGGTCGGCCCGGTCGGCCCGGTCGGCTCCGTCGGCCCGGTCGGCCCGGTCGGCTCCGTCGGCCCAGTCGGCCCAGTCGGCGATGACGGGGTGGATCGCGGAAGCGTGACGGTCGGATGAGGCCGCTCCGGTCGGCCCGGTCGTGGGGCTGGCGTCGAGGTCGAGGTGAGAGGGGTCGGGGGTGCCGTCGTGGGCATCGAGGGGGCGGGGGCCGACACCGGGGGCGGCGAGGGGCACGGTTCGTCAAGGGACGCGGCGGCGAGTCGCGGCGGATCGGTCCGAAGCACGTGCGACGTCGGACGGGCGGCCGCGGCGGGGCGCCGAGCCGCCGAGCGGGTGGCTGCACCGGGGTGTGTCGACGCGACAGGTGCCGTGGGCAGTGCGGTGACCCTCTCGCCGGTCGGGCCGACGGCATCATCGTCAGGGGACGGGCTCGCGCCGGACGGCGTGGCGCCGGCGGCGCCGGGGATGGCCGGCACAGCGACCGGTTGCGGCGAAGTCAGCGGACCGAGCCGGGGGTCGGTCGCGTCCCCGGCGTAGCGGGTCCACCCGACGACCCCCACGGTGGCGACGCCGACCAGGCCGACGATCGCCACCGCCAGGGCCGCCACCGGCAACGGCAACGGCAACGGCCTAGGCACCACGCACCCCCGCCCAGCGCAGGTTCCGGAGGATCTCGAGGACGAGGTCGTTCGCCGCGGGCTCGCCGATGCTGACCCGCACGCCCTCGCCCGAGAAGCCGCGCACCGCGATTCCCTGGTCGGCGAAGGCAGTCACGAGGTCGTCGGTCGCGTCCCCGACGGGAAGCCACACGAAGTTCCCCTGCGGCTCGGGGATCCGCCAGCCGGCCCCGGCCAGACCGGCGGCCACCCGCGCCCGCTCGGCGATGATGAGGGCCACCTGGGCGGCGACCTCGTCCCAGGCCTCCAGCGCGGCGAGCGCGGCTGCCTGGGCCACGGCGGACACACCGAACGGGACTGCCGTGGCGCGCATGGCGTCGGCGATCGCCGGGCCGGTGACGCCGTAGCCGACCCGCAGCGACGCCAGGCCGTGGGCCTTCGAGAACGTGCGCAGCACGACGACGTCGTCCCGGGCCGCGGCGAGGGCCAGGGCGTCCACGGCCCGGGGATCGCGGACGAACTCGACGTAGGCCTCGTCCAGAACGACCGGGCAGCGGCCGGCCACCACGGCCAGGAGGTCCAGCACCTCCTGGCCGTGGACGGCCGGGCCGGTCGGGTTGTTCGGCGTGCACACCAGAACCAGCCGGGTGCGGTCGGTGACGGCCCGCGCCATCTCCGCCAGATCGTGCCGTCCGTCGGCGGTGAGCGGCACAGGCACGAGGCGGGCCCCGGCCACTCGGGCCGCGATGGGATACGCCTCGAACGAGCGCCAGGCCGACACCACCTCGTCCCCCGGCTCGCACGTGGCCTGGAGCACCTGGGCGAGCACCCCCACGCTCCCGGTGCCGACCACCACTCGGTCCGGCGCCACGCCCACGAAGTCCGCGATCGCCGTCACCAGGGCGGTGGCCGCCAGGTCCGGGTAGCGGTTGCTCGACTCGAGCGCAGCCGCGGCGGCCCGCCTGACAGCGGGGACCGGCGAATACGGATTCTCGTTGCTCGAGAGCTTGTGGGTCGGCCCGTCGCCACCGACGACCCTCCCGGGGATGTACTGGGGGATGTGGGCCAGAGCAGGACGCACGTGACGCAAGTGCCCGGACACGGGACGTGACTGTAGGCGGCCATCGGCGGATCGGAGGGGATATCGCGGCATCCGGGTGGATCACCGCCCACAGGTCCGGTTCGGTGCCGAGCCGGCCCGCTGCGCGACGACATCGACCGTGCGCACCCGAATCCCCGGGCCATCGCGGAACGGCGCCAGGGACCGCCGGAACCGAACCAGGTCAGGGTCGGTCGAACGATCGACCAGCCCGGCCGTGACGGTGTAGGCGCTGGAGTCGTGGGGCGGCAGCGGACCCCCGGTGCCGCTGGGCGCCGGCGCCCGCACCGTCAACCAGGTCCGGCGGTCGGGGTTCGGCCGACCGTCGAGCCCGGCCACCAGATCGTCCGTGTGCTCGAGCGAGAGCACCCGGACGTCCGGCGGGACTCCGACGGCAGCCACCGGCGAGCCCGCTGTGACGACGTGGCTGACGGCGAAGCGGCGCCGCACGGCCGGGTCCGCAGCGACCGCAGCCGCCACCAGTCCGCCCTGGGAGTGTCCGACGAGGAGGACGGGCTCGTCCGGCGGCACCCCCGCCACGGTCATGGCAGCGGTCACCGCACGCGTCCCCGCGGTCCGGCCACCCGCCATGAGGTGGAGGTTGCCGGTGAGGTCGAAGGGTGTGCCGCCGGCGGCCGACTCGACGGCCCACTCCTGGGTGCCCGGGACGTGCACGATCCAGGCCGAGCCCGGCCGCCCGTCGTCCCGCTCCCGCCGGACCTCGACGACCCGCACCGTGCCCGGTTCCGGGGCGACTCCTGCCGGACCCGTGGCGGTGGCCCGCTGGGTGGCGGCGAGCAGGTCGGCGACCCCGTCCGGCGCCCGCTCCGGCGCGGGCGCCGGGCGCCGGGCCGGGCGCAGCCGGGCGTCCCCCTCCTGCAGCAGGCCGAACGGGTGGGCGAGCACCACCAGGCCCCGGCTGACCCCGGGCACGTCGGCGCCCACCCAGGGCAGGCCCAGGACACCGCGCAGTCCCGCAGGCACGACGGCGACAGCGCCCGACACCACGGCCGACCCGACCGGTCCCGCCAGCCAGCGCCGAGCCGAAGGCCGGGCCGGGCCGGGGCCGGCGGCGAGCAGGGACGCCGCGACTGGGAACGCCAGCAAGGGCAGCCACGCCCCGGTCCGACCGCCGACCCACCCCGCGCCCGCGACGGCCGCGGTGATCATCGCCTCGGTGGCCGCGTAGCGACCCGCGGTCGCGCGCAACCCGGCGGCGGTGGCGACGAGAAGAACGGCGGCGCCGCCCGGACCCCGTGGCCCCAGAGCGCTGCGGGACGCAGTGAGGACGAGGCCGCCGGCGGGACCCGCGGCGGCGGCGGCCACTGCCGGGTCGGCAAGGCGCGTCGCACAGCGACCCGCGACGTCGCGGAGGCGATCGGCGACGACCTCCAGCCGGGCGCCGGTCGTCCACAGGTCCTCGACAGCCGCCGCGGTCCCGCCGTCACCGCCGCGGATCTCCAGGCCGCCGGTCACCACGATGTCCCGGCCGCGGCGGTCCGCAGCGCCACGGCGAGATCGTCGATGAGAACGGCGGCCCGGCGGACGGCCCCGGCTCGCTCCGCGACGGCCGACCGGAAGGACTCGGCGGCGGCGCCGCGCCAGTCCAACCCGGCCGACCGGGCGACCGTCGCTGCCAGTGCCCGCACCTCGTCGGCATCGACCTCCAGGGCGCGGGCCGCGGACCACAACAGGTCCCTGGCGCGAGGGTCGAATCCGGACATCAGGACGGGTCGGGGGTGCGGTACGGGCAGAGTCGGGACCGCGTCGGGGAGCGTCACGGGCACGACCGTGGCGCTCCGGCGGTCGCAGCGAGTCGACCGTTGTCACAGGCTGTGGACGGGTGGGGCGCCGATCGCCTGGTGACGACGCTCCGGACCGGCCGTTCGCGTGCCGCCGGGAGTGCCTGGGGCTGCCCCGACGGCCCGCCGTGGGTGAAGATGCCCCCATGGCCGGAGCCTCCGACGACGTGCTGCGCGTCGCCTTCGTGTGCTCCGGCAACATCTGCCGATCCCCGATGGGGGAGTCCGTGCTCCGGGAGTTCGTCACCCGAGCCGGTCTCTCCGGGCGGGTGGTCGTCAGCTCCGCCGGGGTGGGGGACTGGCACATCGGGGAACGCGCTGACGTCCGGACCCTGGCGGCCCTGGACCGCCGGGGGTACGACGCTTCCCGCCACCGGGCGCGGCTGTTCGAGCCGGAGTGGTTCGACGTCAGCGACCTCGTCGTGGCGCTCGACCGGGGCCACGAACGGGTGTTGCGGGCGTGGGCCCGCACCGAAGGCGCCCGGGACAAGGTCGTCCTCCTGCGGCGGTTCGACCCGGCGGCGGGCGACGCCGCCGGTCGGGATCTCGACATCCCGGACCCGTACTACGACGACGACGCCTTCGAGGACGTCCTCGACCAGGTGGAGGCGGCCTGTCGAGGTCTGGTGGCGCATCTCGGCCGGCTGGTCGCCGCCGGAGTGACGGCGCGATGACGGAGCCGGCCGGCTCCCGGTCCAGGGGCCGGCCGCGCGCTCGACGCACCCGCCGTGTGAGGATGCCGCCCGTGACGGACGGCATCCCGGCGGGGACCGCCCTGGGACCGCTCGACGGCCGGTACCGCCCCGTCGCTTCGCGGCTGGTGCCTCACCTGTCGGAGGCGGCGCTCAACCGGGAGCGGCTGCGGATCGAGGTGGAGTGGCTCATCCACCTCACCCAGCGGCAGGCGCTGCCCGGCGTGCGCAGCCTCACCGGTGAGGAGATCCGCTGGCTCCATGGCCTGGTGTCCGACTTCGGAGAGGCCGACCTGCCGGAGCTGGCCGAGCTCGAGCGGCAGACTGCGCACGACGTCAAGGCGGTCGAGTACTTCCTCAAGCGTCGGCTCGCGGACACGACGGCAGCTGACCTCGCCGAGATCGTCCACTTCGGCTGCACCAGCGAGGACGTCAACAACCTCGCCTATGCGCGGATGGTGCAGCGGGCCGTGCGCGAGATCTGGGTCCCCGCCGCGTGGCAGCTCGTCGGGCGACTCGACGTCATGGCCGGGCAGTACCGGGCCGTGGCCATGCTCGCCCGTACCCACGGCCAGCCGGCGACGCCCACCACACTCGGCAAGGAACTCGCGGTCCTGGCGCACCGGCTGCGCCGCCAGCTGACGCGGGTGACCGCAGCCGACTACCTGGGCAAGATCAACGGCGCGACGGGCACGTTCGCAGCCCACGTCGTCGCCGCGCCCGAGGTGGACTGGCCGACGGTGTCGCGGGACTTCGTCGAGTCGCTCGGGCTCACGTGGAACCCGCTGACGACCCAGATCGAGCCGCACGACTGGCAGGCGGAGCTGTACGCCGACGTCGAACGGTTCAACCGGGTGCTCCACAACCTGTGCACCGACGTCTGGACCTACATCAGCCTCGGATACTTCACCCAGCTGTCGACGTCGGGGACCACGGGGTCCTCGACCATGCCGCACAAGATCAATCCGATCCGGTTCGAGAACGCCGAGGCCAACCTGGAGGTGTCGAACGGCCTGTTCCGGGTTCTGCAGGAGACGCTCGTGACGTCGCGCCTGCAGCGCGACCTCAGCGACTCCTCGATGCAGCGCAACGTCGGGGTGGCCTTCGGCCACTCGCTGGTCGCAATCGACAATGTCGCTCGCGGGCTGACCGCCCTCGACGTCGATGCGGCCGCGTTGTCTCGAGACCTCGACGACGCCTGGGAGGTCCTCGGCGAGGCGGTGCAGACGGTGATGCGGCTGTACGGCCTGCCGCAGCCGTACGAGCGCCTCAAGGAGCTGACCCGAGGGCGCCGGGTCGACGCGGCCACCCTGCGCGAGTTCGTCTCCGGCCTCGAGCTGCCCGCGGACGCCCGCCGGCGGCTGCTCGACCTGACGCCGCACTCCTACACCGGACTGGCCGACGCCCTGGTGGACGAGCTGTGGACGACCGAGGAGGCCCGCGAGTCCACCCTCGGATGACCATCACCACCAGCCAGCACACCGTGGCGGAGGTCGTGCTGAGGCGAACGTCGAGCGACCTGCCTCCCCTGGTCGCCGGACTCGTGAGGGGGTCAGCCGCGAAAGGTGGTCCGGTAGGCCGTCGGGCTGACGCCGACGGCGCGGTGAAAGTGCCGCCGCAACGTGGTGGCGGTCCCCATGCCGCAGCGAGTGGCGATCTGCTCGACGGAGGCGTCGGTGCGCTCGAGCAGCTCCTGCGCGCGAGTAATGCGTTGGCGATGCAACCAGGTCAGGGGTGTGGCGCCCGCTTCGGCCACCATCCGGCGGGCGAGCTGCCGGGTGCTCAGGCCGGCCTGGCGGGCGAGGTCCTGCACGGTGACGGGCTGGTCGAGCAGAGCCAGTCCGACAGTGTGCATGTCGCGGATCGTACGAACAGTGTCTGATCGGACGCTCGCGGGTGGAACCTGCCACCGCTTGAGTCGTGAGGTGAACGCAGCGGTATTGGTCTACGGGGCCTACGGACACACCGGACGATTCGTGGTGGCGGAACTGACACGACGCGGCCTGATACCGATCTTGTCCGGGCGAGACGCGCTCGCGCTCGAGAGGCTCGGTCGCCGTTTCCCGGACTCGCAGGTGCGTGTCGCCGCTGTCGACGACACCGCATCGCTCGAGGCGGCCGCTCGGGGCGTCGCCGCCGTCCTGAACTGCGCCGGCCCGTTCGTCGACACGGCACCGCCGGTCGCTGCCGCGGCCGTGCACGCCGGCGCGCACTACCTGGACATCACCGCCGAGCAGGCCGCCGTCCGGCAGCTCTACCGCGCGCACGAAGAACTCCGGTGGCGCACCGATGTCGCCGTTCTGCCCGCCATGGCGTTCTTCGGCGGGTTGGCGGACCTGCTGGTCAGCGCTGCGGTGGCGGGGTGGGACGCCGTCGATGAGATCACCATCGCCATCGGGCTGGATCGGTGGTGGCCGACCGAGGGCACCCGGACCACCGGCCGGCGCAACACCGCCCCTCGACTGGTCGTCCGAGACGGCCGGCTGGTCCCGGTGACCGGCCCGGCCCCGAGCCGTGACTGGCACTTCCCCGGGCCGCTCGGGCGTCAGGAGGTCGCCCGAGCGCCCTTCGCTGAGATCGTCACCGTGGCTCGTCATGTGAGGGCGTCGAGCGTCCAGACCTACCTCGCGACGACCGCCCTCGACGACGTTCGTGACCCGACCACGCCCGCCCCACAGGCGGTCGACGACACGGGTCGCTCGGCCCAGCGGTTCACCGTGGACGTGGTCGCGCGCCGCGGCCAGCGCACGCACCGGGTCGCCGCGAGTGGCCGCGACATCTACGCGGTCACAGCACCCCTTCTCGTGGAGGCCACCGAACGGCTACTCGACGGCCGGGCTGAGTCCGCGGGGGCGGTCGCCCCGGGAGAGGCGTTCGACGCCCTCGACTTCCTGACTGCGCTCACTCCCGACCACCTGGCAGTGGAAGGGGCGTCGTCCGGGAGGAACGCACCGGGGTGAGCGCCGGCCGCCGGCCTCCCCGGCTTCCGGGCGACACAGAGCAGCGGGCCGCCGACGGACAGCCCGCGGCCGATCCGATCTCGGCCGACCGGCCGGCGGCTCGGGTCAGGTCTGGGACCTGGCGAGAGTCAGCGCGCGCCGGCCAGGACGCGGGCGCTTGCCCGAACCATCGCCAGATGCGGTGACGACGCCATGATGCGCAGCTCCTCAGCGGGGGTGCTGGCGCCGTCGAGGAAGCGCAGCACCCGCTCGGCCGGGTGCCGGTCGAACAGCCGGCGAAAGAACGCCGGGCCCTCGACCAGCCGGTCGTCGAGCGCGCGCAGCAGTGTCGAGTCCATGGCGCGGTGCCGGCTCGGGTACGCCGCGGGTGGCACCGGCCGCCGCCCGGCCGCCAGCGCTGCGGCCACTGCCTCGGCCTGGCGGGACATCGCCGCGAAGGTGTAGCCGGTCGAGGGCCGGGTGGCGCCGCCGGCGGTCCCGAGACGGACGGTCCGCCCGCCCGCCCGCCGGGCGAAGGGGGCGTCCGTCATGGGGATGGCCCCCCGTTCCACGTGAATCGGTCGAGCCGCGGGGTCGCCGCCGAGCAGGAGCAGATAGGCGTCGAGGGCGCGCCTGGCGTGACCGGGGTCGAGCGGGCGGGGCGCGAACTCGGTGTACTCGACGAGGGCCGTGTCGTCGGCCAGCGGCAGGCAGTAGCCGAACGAGAGCCCGCGCGCCGGCTGGGCGGTCCGGAAGTCCATGAAGACGGGCGTGCCGGCCAGGTCCGGCGCCGCCGCCGCGGGCAGCACCCGGCCGACGAAGGACTGCACCCAGGTCACTGTCGCGGGACGGGCGGGCGGGGCGGGACGGGAGTCCAGTACCCAGGAGGCGCGCAGGGCGCCGGCCGAGGTCTCCACCACGGCACCCCGGGAGTCCTCGACCACGCGCCCGGCACTCGCCCGGAGCCGGTCGACCCGCAGCCGCGACGCCGCGGCGAGGCGCCGGGCAGTGAGCCCGTACACGGCGTCGGAGCGGACCAGGCGGTACGTCAGCGGCTCGAGATCGAGCACCTGCGGCTCCCGCCCGCCCCCGGCGAGCAGCAGCCGCCGCCACCGGCCCTCGACCGCCTCGTCCACCTGGGACGGCCCAGCCGCCCAGAAGCACCACGTCCGGTCCCACCCGGACCGCTCGGCCGGGTCGACGACCGCCACCCGGAGGTCCGGGTCGTGTTCGGCAAGAGCAAGGAGCACAAGGTGTCCGGCACCACCGGCCCCGAGGAGCGCCACGTCATAGGCCCGGGGCACGACCTGAGGCTACGACGCCCCCGGGACGCTCGGGACGCCGGCCGACGCCACCGTCGATCACCTCGGCCTGCGTGCCCTTCCGCGCGTCCCACGGCTCGGGGCGCACGGCCCCGGTCAACAAGACGGCGATCACGTCGCGCGGCGTGGCGCGCCGTACTCTGCGGGCGATGACCCAGCAGGCCGGAGGGCGGCGGCCGGCCACCGATCCGGGAGGCGAGGCCGGCCGCCTGCTGCCGCTGCTGGACGACCTCATGCCGCGCGATGCCGAGCGCCTGCGCCCCCGGATCCGGGCCCTCGCGACCGTCGACGACCCGCAGCGGAGGGCGCTGGGGTTCCTGCGCCTTGCCGAGGCGGTGTCGGTGGCCGAGGACCGCCTGGCCCGCCGCCGCGCCACCGTTCCGCCGCTCACCTACCCCGACCTCCCGGTCTCGCAGCGCCGGGAGGAGCTTCTGCGCGCGCTGCGCGACCACCGGGTCGTCGTCGTGGCCGGCGAGACGGGGTCCGGCAAGACGACGCAGCTGCCGAAGATGCTGCTGGAGACCGGGCGCGGCGTGCGCGGCATGATCGGCCACACCCAGCCCCGCCGGATCGCCGCCCGGTCGGTGGCGGAACGGCTCGCCGAGGAGCTCGGGGTCGAGCTGGGCAGCGCGGTCGGCTACTCGGTGCGGTTCAGCGGGCAGGTCAGCGACACCACTCTGGTCCGGGTCATGACGGACGGCGTCCTCCTGGCCGAGATCCACGACGACCCGGCTCTGCTGCGCTACGACGCGATCGTGCTCGACGAGGCGCACGAACGGTCCCTCACCGTGGACATGCTGCTCGGCTATCTGGCCCGGCTGCTGCCGCGGCGCCCGGACCTCCAGGTGGTCGTGACGTCGGCGACGATCGACCCGGGCCGGTTCGCCGCGCACTTCGCGCGATCACTCGGGCTGCCGGGCGACGGCGTGCCCGTCATCGAGGTGTCGGGCCGCACCTACCCGGTGGAGGTCCGGTACCGGCCGTGGGGGCCGGGCGCTGCCGCGGCGGACGCCGGCCACGCGGGCGACGACGGCAATGGCGACGACCGGGATGACGACGACCGGGATGACGACGACCGCGAGCTGCCGGACGCGGTCGCCGACGCGGTGTCGGAACTGGCCCGCGAGGGTCCGGGCGACGTGCTGGTCTTCTGCAGCGGGGAACGCGAGATCCGAGAGGCGTGCGACGCGCTCGTCCGGCGCGCCGACGACGACCGGATGCTCACCGGGCTGGAGGTCGTGCCCCTGTACGCCCGGCTGACCGCAGCCGAACAGCACGCCGTGTTCGCGCCCCGCACCGGCCGACGGGCGATCGTCGCCACCAACGTCGCCGAGACCTCGATCACCGTCCCCGGGATCCGCTACGTCGTCGACAGCGGAACGGCCCGGATCTCCCGCTACAGCCGGCGCACCAAGGTCCAGCGCCTCCCGGTGGAGCCGATCTCCCAGGCGTCGGCCCGCCAGCGGGCGGGGCGGTGCGGCCGGGTGGCCGACGGGATCTGCATCCGGCTGTACCCGGAGGCGGACTTCGAGACCCGCCCGGCCTTCACCGAACCGGAGATCCTCCGCACGAACCTGGCGGCCGTCGTGCTCCGGATGGCGGCGCTCGATCTCGGGGCGGTCGAGGACTTCCCCTTCGTCGACCCGCCCGACCGACGGGCGGTCCGCGACGCCGTCGCCCTGCTCGAAGAACTGCACGCCGTGGAACCGGGGGTTCCCGCCGCCGTGGCCGCCCCCGGGGTCACGGCGCCTCGCGTCACCGCCATCGGGCGGGCGCTGTCGCGCCTCCCCGTGGACCCTCGCCTGGGGCGGATGCTCGTCGAGGCCGAGCGGACCGGCTGCCTCGACGAGATGGTCGTCATCACGGCCGCCCTGTCGATCATCGACCCACGGGAGCGGCCCCGCGACGATCCGGGCCCGGCGGACGCCGCCCACCGCCGGTTCGCGGACCCGGACTCCGACTTCCTCGGCCTGCTGGCGCTGTGGCGGTACCTGGAGTCCGCCCGCGCCGCCCTGTCGGGGTCGGCGCTGCGACGGCGGTGCCGGACCGAGTACCTGAGCTTCCGGCGGACCAGGGAGTGGTGGGACCTCGCCGGACAGCTCCGGCAGACGGCCCGGGAGCTGGGCTGGACCTCCAGCACCGTGGGACTGACCGAGCCGACGCGCGACGGCGAGCCGTCGACCGGTGTGGGCGGCTCGCCGGTCGCCGACGCCGCCGACCGGGTCCATCGCGCGGTGCTCGCCGGCCTGCTGTCCCACGTCGGGCTGCGCCTCGACGAGCCGGCCCGGGTCGGGTCCGGCGACCGCCGGGCACCGGGCGGCCAGGCCCGCCCCCGACCGGGGTCGGAGGAGTACCAGGGCGCGCGGGGCGTCCGGTTCCGGATCGCCCCGGGCAGCGGGCTGGGCCGCCGACGACCGAGGTGGGTGATGGCCGCCGAGCTGGTCGAGACCTCTCAGGTCCTCGCCCGCACCGTGACCGGGGTCCAGCCCCCGTGGGTCGAAGCCGCTGCCGGCGACCTCGCCGTGCGCACGTACAGCGAGCCGCGCTGGGACCGCCGCCGGGCACAGGTGCTCGCGACCGAGCGGGTCACGGTGTATGGGCTGCCGGTCGTGACCGGCCGTGCCGTCGACTACGGCCGGGTCGATCCGCCCGTCGCCCGGGACCTGTTCGTGCGCCACGCCCTGGTCCACGGCGAGTGGGACGCGCCGCACGCCTTCCTGGCCGCCAACCGTGAGGTGCTCGCCGAGGCGGAGGGGATCGAGGAACGGGCGCGGCGGCGCGACGCCGTCATCGGCGAGGACGACCTCGTGTCGTTCTTCTCCGCCCGGCTGCCGGACGGCGTCGTCTCGGCCCGGACGTTCGACCGCTGGTGGCGGTCGGCTCGGCGGGAGTCCCCGGACCTGCTCGCACTCGACCTCGACACCGTCGTGCGACGCGGGCGCGGGCCGGCGGCGGACGCCTTCCCCGACGAGTGGCACGACCCCGGCACCGGCGCGGGGTTCCCGCTGACCTACCGGTTCGCGCCCGGGGAGCCGGATGACGGGGTGAGCGTCGAGGTCCCGCTGTCCCAGTTCGCGGGAGCGGACCTGGCGGCGCTGGAGTGGCTGGTGCCCGGGCTGCGCGAGGAGCTGGTGGCGGAGCTGATCCGGACCCTGCCGAAGGGGGTGCGCCGCAGCTTCGCCCCAGCGGCCACGCACGCCGCCGGGGTGCTGGCCCGCGTCCTGGGGGACGGCAGCGACGGCAGCCGCGGCGGGGTCCCGCGAGGCCGGCTGGTCGACGAGGTGGCCCGCGGGTTGAGCGGCCTGGGCGGGACGGTGGTGACCCTCGACGACCTCGACGCCGCGCGGCTGCCCGCGCACCTGCGGATGCGGGTGCGGGTGGTGGCCGCCGACGGCTCGGTCGTGGCCGCGGGTCGGGACCCGGTGGCACTGCGCGCTCAGATGGGCACCCGCCAGCGCACCGCGGTGGCCGAGCTGGCGGGCGACCTCGAGCGCCACGGGCTTCGGCAGTGGAGCGTCGGGCCGTTGCCGGAGCAGATCACGGTGCCCGGCCCCGCCGGGCCCGTCACGGCGTACCCAGCGTTGGTGGCCGAGCCCGGCGGCACCGTCGGGGTCCGCGTCCTGCCGTCCCGGGCGGAGGCCGACCGGGCACTGCCGGGCGGGATCCTCGCCCTGCTCCTGCTCACGGTGGCATCGCCGGTCCGGGAGCTGGTGGCTGCGCTGGCAACCCCGGCGAAGCTCGCCCTCGCGGCGCCGCCGGGCACGGACACCGCCGGCCTGCTCCTCGACGTCATGCGGGCCGCGATGGCCGACCTGGCTGGTCGCTGGGTGGCGCGGAACGGCTGGCCGCGGACGCCCGAGGGGTTCGACGAGCTCGCCGGGAGCGTCCGGGCCGGGGTGCACGACGCGGCGCGCGAGATCCTCGACCTGGCGGTGCGGGTGTCGTCGGCCGCCGGGGAGGCCTACGGCGAGCTGGCCGTAGCGCAGGCGCGCGCGGCCGGACGCACCGAGCCGGCGCTCGCTGGCGGCCTCGCCGACGAGCAGCGTCACCTCGACACGCTGCTCGGGCCGACATGGGTGTCGGCCACCGGACGGGAGCGGCTGCCGCACCTGCTGCGCTACGTCACCGCGGCCCGTCGGCGGGTCACGGCCCTGATCGAGGACCCGCGCCGGGACGCCGCCCTGCTGGCCCGGTGGCGGTCGGCCGCCGACGACGTCGCCCGGACCGCCGGACGCCCGGGCGCAGCAGCGCTGCGCTGGCAGCTGGAGGAGTTCCGGGTGGCGCTGTTCGCCCAGTCCCTGGGGACCGCGCACCCGGTGAGCGAGCAGCGCATCCGCCGGGCCGTGGACTCGGTGCTCCATTCCTGACGGACTCCCGACATTTCCCATGATCACCGGAGCCGGGACTGGAGGAGCCCGGGCCGAGTCGAGCCGCCGCGAACACGGTCCACCCGCCCCACCCGCATGATCACGGCTGTCCACCCGTTCTGATGATCGAATCACGGTGTGGACCATCGAACCGGTGGGAAGTCCCGATCATGAGCGGTGTGGCGGACCCGGCAGCTCAGCCGATGGCGCGGCCCGGGTCCGGCAGCAGCGCCCGGGCCTGCCGCGCCGGCATCCCGGTGGCCGTCAGCACGTCGACGACGATCGAGCGCAGCTGGGCGACGGCGACCGCCCCGGCCCAGCTGGTGGACCCGGTCTCGGCGACCCGGAGCCGACGGGCCAGGTCCGTGAGGTCGGCCACCAGCGACCCGGCTTCGCCGGCACCGACCGGGCCCCGCAGCCGCTCGAGGGCGGTGGCGAGATCGTCGAGGACGGCCGCCACCGGCACCGGGACCGGGCGACCGTCGTCGAGCGCCCCGGCGACCCGCCGTGCCAGCACCCGGGCGTTGCGGACCGCCCGGTCCAGGCCGGTGAGGGCGCGACGCCGGTGGACCATGTCGCGTGCCCGGTGCCGGCGAAGGGGCGAGAACCGCACGATCTCCTCGCCGGTGGCGACGGCCGCCTCCCACTCGTCGAGGTCGCGCTGCGTCGCGCGGGAGAGGCCGAGTGCCCGGCCGGCCTCGTCCGGGTCGGCGTCGCGGACGGCCGTCGCCAGGCATCGCAGGACGCGGACCAGCGCGAGGATGGCGCTGCGGGCCCCGGCGTCGGCGGCGTACCGGGGGTCGGGCGGGGTGAGCAACGCGATCGCGAGAGCCACGAGGCCCCCGACCATGGCGTCGACCCAGCGGTCGACGTTCCCCGACGCCTGCTCGGGGATCGCGAGGACGAGGACCGCCTGGACCGCCGCCTGCGTCGCGAGCAGGGCACCGCTGTCGAGCAGGCGCGACAGCGCGAGCGCGAGCGCGACGACAAGGGCGATCTGCCAGGCTCCCCGGCCGATGACGTCGACCAGCGCCTCGCCGAGCGCCACTCCGACGGTGACGCCGACCGCCAGCTCGGCCACCCGTCGCAGCCGGTGGGCTGCCGCCAGGCCCAGGCACACCACGGCCGCGACCGCGGCGAAGAACGGGAACGGGTGGCCGACCAGTTCGGTGGCGATCCACCACGCCAGCCCCGCTCCGGCTGACATCTGGGCGACGGCCCACAGGCTCATGCGCACCCGGCCCACGGCGGGCCGCAGCCCCGACCGGAGCCACCACAGCAGCCACCCGGCCACCCCACGCGGGGGGCCCGGCCGGCCGCTCACGACCTCGACTCCAGGCAGCCCCGGGGGCGCCGGGCGGCACCGGCGGTCGCCAGCGACAACCCGAGCGCCGCGACCACGACGACCAACGCGGCCGGCATGCCCACGGCGTCGCTCAGCGGTCCGACGACGGGTGGACCGGCGAGGAACGCGGTGTAGGCGATGGCGCTGACCACCGACACCCGGGCCGCCGCCATCGCGGGGTCGTCCGCCGCCGCACTGATCCCGGCCGGGAACCCGAGTGCCGCACCGAGACCCCACAGCACCGACCCGACCAGCGCGATCACCAGGTCGCCCCCGACGAGGACGAGCGTCAGACCGGCGACAGCCGCCAAGGCGCTGGCGCGCAGCACCGGGACCCGGCCCCAGCGCTCCACGAGGCCGCCTCCGACCATCCGTCCCACGGTCATGGCCGCGACGAACCCCGCGAAGCCGGCGGCCCCCACGGCCTCGCTCGCGTCGAAGCCGTCGACGAGGGCCACCGCGAGCCAGTCGTTGGCCGACCCCTCGGTGAAGGCGAAGCCCAGCGTCAGGAGGCCGACGAGCAGTGTCCGCGGCTCTCGCCAGGCTCGGCCCACACCCGACGACGGGCGGGCTCCGGCGCGCCGGGCGGCGGGCACCTGGGGGAAGAACCAGCGGGCCGCGAGGGCGACCGCCACCAGGCCGAGCGGGCCGGCGACGAGCACCTGGGCCGCCAACGGCACACCGGTCCAGGCGGCGAGCGCGCCGACGCCGGCGCCCAGCACCGAGCCCACGCTGAACCACCCGTGCAGGCGCGGCAGGATCGTGCGACCGATGCCGCGTTCGACCTCGGTGCCCTCCACGTTCATGGCGACGTCCCAGGCACCCATGCCGACCCCCACGACGATCAGGCTCGCGCCGCTGAGAGCGACTGCGTCGAGCAGGATCCCCGCTCCCACCCCCCACAAGCCCATCGCGACCACCGCCGACCCGGCGGCGACGATGCGTGCCGCCCCGAAACGGTGGACGACGGGTCCGGCCGCGGGCAACGCGGCGACGGCGCCCGCGGACAGGCACAGCAACAGCATGCCCAGCTGCGCCCCGGTCAGATCGAAGGCGTCGCGCAGCGCGGGGACCCGGGAGATCCACGACGCGAAGACCATCCCGTTGACGACGAAGGGGACGGTGACCGCAGTCCGGGCCCGGCGCAGCCGGCGGTCGTCGAACTCGTCCGCACGACCGTGTCGAATCGTTTCGACCACATCGTCAGGATGCCCCATGCGCCGACGGGATGCCACCGTGGGCGAATGCCCCCGACCGCCCGGTCGACGCCCGGCCCCGACGTCGCGGTCCGGGCGACGCTGTCCGATGTCGCTGCCCGTGCCGGGGTCGCGGTGTCCACGGCGTCGCTGGCGCTGTCCGGGGGCGCCCGAGTGGCGGCGGCCACACGGGCGCGCGTCGTCGCCGCCGCGGCCGCGCTCGGATACGCCGGCCCGGACCCGCTCGCCCGGTCCCTGAGGTCGCGCCGCAGCGGGGTGGTGGGGGCCGTCGTGGGCGAACGCCTCGGGTACGCCTTCCGGGACCCGGTCGCGGTCCTCCTGCTCGACGGGATCGCCGAGGTGCTCGGCCCGCTGGGGGTGGGCCTGCTGCTCCTGCCCGGCGACGACCAGCGGAACGGCCCGTCGCTCGAGCAGATCGGCCGGGTGCCGCTCGACGCCGCGGTCTACACGATGGGCGGGCTGCCCGACGATCCGGTGCTGCCCATGCTGCTGCGCCGCGGTGTGCCGGTCGTGGCCGTCGAGGACCGCCTCGGCGACGGCCCGGTGTTCGTCGGGACCGAGGATCGCGCCGGCAGCGCGCGGCTCGCCCGGCACCTCACCGACCTCGGCCACCGCCGGGTGGCGGTCGTCACCCTGCCGCTGCGGCTGGACGGGCGGCAGGGACCAATCGATGCCGGACGGCTCGGCCGGCCGCACTACCAGGCCGTGAGCGAACGGCTGGGTGGGGTGGCGGAGGTGTGCGGGGACATCCCGGCGTGGGAGGTGGCGGCGAACGCCGTCGAGGAGGGCGAGATCGCCGGGCGGGCCCTGCTCGACGCGCCGCCGGAGCGCCGGCCCACCGCCGTCGTCGCCCAAAGCGACCTGCTGGCCCTCGGCGTGGTCCGGGCGGCCCACGCCCTCGGCCTAGCGGTGCCGGGCGAGGTGTCCGTCGCCGGTTTCGATGGCGTCGAGCTGCCGACCATCGCCCCCGTCGTCCTCACGACCGTCGTGCAGCCGACGGCCGAGAAGGGCCGCACCGCGGGTCGGGCCGTGGCCGAGCTGCTGGCCGGGCGGCGGCCACCGGACGTGGTGCTCCCGGTCGGCCTCCGGGTGGGGACGACGACGGGGCCGGCCCCCGAGGTCAGCCGGAGGCCGTGACGAGCGCCGGACCCAGCAGGTCGTCCAGTGCGGTGAGCACGTCGTCCGGGGTGATGCGCAGCAGCGCCGGGTGGGTCGCCCGGGCGTGGGGGTCGGTGGGGTCGCCGTAGAGGACCGGGTGCAGGACCCGCCGGTGCGCACGGTCGTCGAAGGGACCCCACTCGGCGGGGTCGCTGGGCCCGTAGAGGTGGACCGCCGGGACCCGCAGGGCCGCCGCGAGGTGGCCGACCCCGGTGTCCCCGACCACGACCGCCGACGCCCGGGCCAGTCCGGCCGACAGCTCGACCACCGACTCCGGCGCCCACGCCCGGACCCGCCGGGACACGGCACCGAAGACGACGGCCTCGGCGAGGCGCTCCTCGCCGGGTCCGGCGGTCACGACGACATCGATGCCACGGTCCCCCAGCACCGCCGCGACCTCGGAGAACTGGCGGCCTGGCCACCGGCGGGCCCCCGAGGTGGCACCCGGGTGGAGCACGACGGATCCGCGGGGGACGCCGGGTTCCGGGACGGTTTCGGGCGGCACGATGACCGAGTCGCCGGGCTGCCGGTCCGCGCCCACCCCGGCGCGCACCAGACGCAGCCACCGATCGGCCTGGTGCTCGCCGGCGTAGGGGAGGTCGGGCGCGACCCAGGGCAGCACCACCCGCCCCGGCCCCGCCAGCTCCGGGGCGCCGAAGGTCACGAGCAGCCGCGGACCGAGCGCCGCCAGTTCCTCGACGTGCCGCGGTCCCTCGCCCTGGAGGTTGACGGCGAGGTCCGGGACGTCGGCGCCCGCCGGCGGCTCCCACGGCACGGTCGGGACGGCCTCGTCGACCAGGTCCCAGGCCTGGGCCGCACCCAGCAGCGCCGGAGTGCCCGCCAGCACCAGCCGGTGGCCGCCGAGCGCGCGCCGCAGCGCCCGCAGAGCAGGCACGGCCACCACGAGGTCGCCCAGGCCGAGCGCCTGGCGGACGAGGCAGACGGGTCGGTCGTCGCTCAGGATGCGTCTCCCCTCCCGTCAGGGCAGGCTCGGTCGGGTGTCGGCCGTGCCCCGGCGCCGCCCGGCGGACGCCCGCTCGACCGCCCGGCCCCGCCCGTCCGGATCCGCTGTCATCTCGGCACGGTAATCCGGGAACTGCGCACTCCCGGCGTGCGACACGGACTCGATCAAGACGGGCCATCCAGGACAGGCGGCCGGTGTCGCCCGCGTCCCGCCGGGGCGAGGCCGTCGACGACGACCCGGGCGAGTTCCCGGACGGGGACGTTGCGACGCTGACTGACGGCGCGGAGTAGGTCGAAGGCGTCGTCCGGCCCGACCCCGTGGTGGGCCATGAGGACACCCTTCGCCTGTTCGATGAGGAGGCGGGTGGGTGGCACGACGAGGTGCTCATGGAGGTCCTCGGCGGAGCGGACCGCGTCGGCCACCAGCGGACCGGACTCCTCCAGGGCGACGAGGTCGGGCGGGCGCGCCGGGCGGCGCAGCCAGGCCGTCACCACGGCGTCAGCCTCCGGTGCGGGAGCAGCGGCGAGCCAGCGCACGTCCCCGAGGTCTGCAGCGGCCAGCGCGTTCCGCGCCGGACGGCCGAGGGTGATGGCCTGGGGGCGGCGGTCCCGGCGGCACCGGTCGACCGCGTCGAGCGGGGACTCCCGGGCGGGTCCGTGGGCCAGGGCCGCCTCGATCCGCAGCGCGAGGTCCGTCCCGCTGCTGAGCGAGGGACCGGTGGCGGCGGTGCGCCGGACGTCGATCCCGATACCGACGGCGTGCGGAAGTCCGGTGTGCACTGCGGCCGCGGCGAGGGCCACGAAGCGCCGGGGGAGGAGGTCCCCCGGAGTCACGGCGGGCGCTGCGGACGTCATGGCCTCACTATCGGCCGCGCGTCACTGCTGCGCGCGCGCAGCAGTGGCGCGGCCATGCTGAGCAGGGCCGTTCAAGCGGCGGCCCGGGTCCGGAGCCGGTCGAGCGTCCGGGCCAGGATCCGCGACACCTGGACCTGGGAGACGCCCACCTGCTCGGCGATCTCGGTCTGGGTCATGTCGTGGAAGTACCGCAGGACGAGGACCTGCCGGCTGCGGTGGTCGAGATCGGCGATGAGGGGCACCACGGTGTGCCGGCGCTCGACGATGTCGAACCCGTCGTCGGTGAACGCGACGGCGCGCTGCTGGGTCGGCGCCTCGGCGTCGAGCGGACCGGGCCAGCGAGCGGCCCGAGCCTGGGCAGCGGCCGAGACCTCGCCGACCGGGGCGCCGATCCGGTCGGCCACCTCTGTCACCGTGGGGCTGCGGCCCAGGGCCTTCTCGAGCCGCTCGGCGTGGTCGAGGGCCTGGACGTCGAGCTCGCGCAGCCGCCGCGGGACCCGGACCAGGTCCCGGCAGTCGCGCAGCCACCGGCGGATCTCTCCGGTGATGGTGGGGACGGCGTACGGGGGGAAGTCGCCGCGGACCGGGTCGTACCGGACGATCGTCTGGACGAGAGCGGTCATGGCGACCTGGCCCAAGTCCTCCGGTTCGCGGGTGCGGCGCCGGAAGGGCCGGGCGAGCCGCATGGCCATCGGGGACCAGTGCGCCACGGCGACCGCCAGCGCGTCGGCCTGGTCAGCGTGGCCGGGCGGCAGGGAGGCGGCCCGCGCAACAAGCGCCTCACCCACGGGATCATGGGGAAAGGGGTAACTGGACGCGCCCGCGCGGGGTTGCCCTTCCGCTGCCTGGAGCATACGACCTCCCTCGCCGGGGCGGTCGCGATGACAGCGTGAGGGTCTGTGACGACCGCCACGGCTGTCTGCTCAACCGGGTGACGTCACCGACGGTAGGAGCGGCCCGGAGGACCGGCAACTCGACGGACACGCCGGTGGGTGCCTGCCGTCTGCATGCCCCGTCGCGGGCGCCCGGCGGGACTGGGATTTGCGGTGCGTGGGTACTCGTTCGGTGGACGTCGGCGCACGTCGGTCGTCACACCGCAGCGAGACCGAAAGAAGGATCACGTGAGCGTCATCGAGAAGAGCATCGAGGTCGACGTGCCCCTGCAGGTGGCTTACGACCAGTGGACGCAGTTCGAGGACTTCCCACAGTTCATGAGCGGCATCGAGGAGATCCGCCAGCTCAGCGACGGCCGCACGCACTGGAGGCTGAGCATCGGCGGCGTGACGCGCGAATTCGACGCCGACGTCCTGGTGCAGCAGCCCGACCAGGGTGTGTCGTGGCGATCCGTGGACGGCCCGACCCACGCCGGCTCGGTGCGCTTCGAGCCGCTGGACCAGTCCCGGACCCGGGTCCGGCTGAGCATGGACTACCAGACGGAGGGCTTCGTCGAGAAGGTCGGGGACGCCATGGGCATCATCGAACGTCAGGCGACGAAGGACCTGGCGAACTTCAAGCAGTTCATCGAGTCCCGCGGGGCGGCCACCGGTTCGTGGCGGGGCGAGATCGGCTCCGGGCCAGGGCTGGGGCCGACGACAGTGGGCTGAGCCGAGCACCTCAAGTCTGTGGGAGGGCCCGGCAGGGTGATAGCCACCGGGCCCTCGGCACCACCTCGCAGCGACGGCCGAATGCGGGTCAGGTTGTCGGCCCGACCGACGGGCTCACCGAGGCCGAGGCCGTGGTCGTGGGCTCGTCGCTCGGGCTGGGCGAGGTCGGCGGGGTCGGAGTCGTCGTCGGGGTGCGCGTGGTCGGCGTCACGGACGGGGTCGGGGACGCCGACGTCGGCGGCGGGGGAGGTGGCGGAGCCGGACCGGGAGGTGCCGGAAGGCCGCCGCCCGGAGCCGGCGGGTCACGGTCGGGGACGGGGGGGGCACTGCGCCGGGTCGACCGGTCGGGTGATGACGACGCCGAGGGCACCGGAACGACGACCACCCCGGCACCCGGGGTGGTCGACGTCACCCCACCGGAGGGCTCCGCAGGAGCGGAAGGGGTCGGAGACGGCCCGGCGGTGGGACCCGACGTCCGGATCAGGCGGACACAGTGGGGCAACGGGACCCCTGCCGCCTGGGCGCAGAGACGGTCGCCGGAGCGGACCGCGCGTCGGCCGGCCGAGGGCACCCCGTCGTCCGCGAGGTCCACGGTCACGACGTTCTCGCCCTGCAGCCGCCCGAGAGGGATGGCGGCCTCACCGGGGTCGTCGGGGTAGGCGGTGTCGGCACCGAACACCACCACCTCCGCGCCCACCGAGCCGGCGCCTCGCGCCACCACGGTCAGGGACAGCAGGTCTCCCGTGAGTTCAGCGTCCTCGATGCACACCCACGGCGGCGGGTCCTCCGCCGCGGGACACGACGGGGGGGCGCCGGCGACCGGGGAACCGCCGAGCGACACGGCCGCCACACCCCCGGCCACGAGAGTGAGACAAGAAACGGCGGCGACCGCGAGGCCCGGGCCCAGCCGGCGCGACCGGCCGTCCCGTGGCTGCGGCACGACGGCGGCGGGAACGCCCTCGTCGCTCGCCACCGGACGGCCCGTCGCCACCGGCGGGTCACCGGGCCCGACGGACGGCAGGGGACCTGTCGTCGCCGTCATGGCTGCGAGCGCGGCGACCCGCTCGGGGACCCGTCCCGCCGCCTCGGCGGAGTGATCGACCGAGCCCAGCCCGATCTCGAGGGTGCGATCCGCCCCCACCGGAGCCAGGCCCGCGAGACGTGCGCCCAGCCAGGCGGCTCCCACCGCTGCCGCCTCGACCGGGTCGTCCGGTACCAGCACCTCCACGTGCGCCTGGGCTGCCAGCTCGGTGCGCAGGCCCGGGATCCCGGCCATGCCGCCGACCAGGACCACCACGACGGGTGCGGACTCGGGGAGGGCCTGGAGGACCACCTGCGTGGAGCGCGCTGCCGCGGTGATGACGGCCGCGGCGTCCGGAGCGGGGTCGGGGTCGTCCGGGGACCCGGGGATGGTCGCCGGCACCGCCAGGACGGCGGCGCCCAGCGGTCGCGATCCCGACCAGGACGCATCGACGGCCGTGACGCGGACCTCTCCGGCCCCGGCGTCGCACACGAGCAGCCGGTCCCCGTCGGCGACGGATCCGGTGCGCAGCACGAGTTCCGCGACGGCCACCGGGGCCGGCACGGCGTGCACTCCGTGCGGGGCCGCGACACCTGCGGCGGCCGAGGCGGCCAGCAGCTCGCGGGCGCGGGGTGGCTCCCACGTGGCCGGGACGCTGAGCACCACGACGTCGGGGCGGGGGCCGCGGCGCGCCGCGGCCTCGACTGCCGACCAGATGGCAGTGCCGGTCACCAGGTCGAGGGGGCGGCCCCGGCCGGCCGCGCCGAGTGGGACCAACGCGACGGCGCCATCACGCCAAGCTGCGGCTGTCGTCCCGGAGGCGCCGGGATCCAGGCCGAGGGCGACCACTCTTCGGTCCTCCCACCCGGGATGTCATCGGTCTCGTCGAAGGCTCGCGCCGACCGGCGAACCGGTGTCCGACCACGACCGGTTCGTCCGTGACGTCGGTATGTGACCGTAGGCGAAAGTCGGACGGCACGCCACATCCATTGCGGAAGCGGGCCTCGCACGAACGGATGATTTGTCCCGGCCGACACTGCGACGCAGCTCAGGACGCCCCACCTGGGCCCGACAACCCAATTACCGTCCGTGTATGTCTGGTGACTCTTCGTGGGAATCGGCCGATGCGCGTTCCCGGGAACTCCACCGTCTGCTGAGCGTCACCGTCGGCGGTCCACCGTCGCTGGAGACCCTTGCCGCGGCGCTTGCCGACTACGCGGCCACGGCACCGCACCGCCTCACGGCGCGGCTCGGCCTGCCGGGCGACGCCGACGCCGCCTGACCCATCACCCTGGCCCGCCCCCCGCCTCCCCGACGGCGCAGGTCAGCTGGCGGGTGCGCCCCGCCACGAGCCGAAGGGACGGATCACGCTCCGGAGGCCGGCTTGTCGTCGGCAGCGTGCGCCCGGCGCCGACCGATCGGACGCTCCGGACCGGTCGTGGTGTCTCGCTGGGTCTGGCGCTCCGACTCGGCATTGATCTCGGCTCCGAGGAGAACGACGAACGCCGAGTAGTACAGCCACAGCAGCAGGATCGCCGCCCCCGCGACCGAGCCGTAGGTCTCGCTGTAGCTGCCGAAGTACGTGACGTACGCACTGAACAGCGCGCTCACGACGAGCCACCCCACGGCGGCGGCTACGGCCCCCGGCGAGGCCCACCGCCAGCGCGGGTCCGCCCGGTCGGCGGCCCATCGGTACAGCAGGGCCAACGCCACGAGCACCACGCCGGCGAGGACCGCGAAGCGCCCCGCCTGGATCGCCAGCGTTGCCACCGGGCCGAGGTCGACCAGACCGAGGACCAGGGGCAGCACCGCGATCAGCACCAACGCGACGAGGACGACGACAATCGCCCCCAGGGTCAGCCCGCGCGCCAGCACTCGGCCCTTGACAAGACTCCGTTCGTCCTGCTCGGCGTAGGCGATGTTGATGGCCTTGATCATCGCGCCCATGCCACCGGAGGCAGCCCACAGGGCAAGCAGGATCGACGTGACGACACCGAGGGTCAGGGCTCCCGAGGAGCCGCCGGCGATGGTGGTGAGCTGCTCCTCGAGGATCGCGGCGGCCTCGTCGGGCAGCTGACCGGCGAACGACTCCACCTGTTCGGCCGCCTCGTCGGCGTCGTACACCAGGCCGTAGATCGAGATCGCGGCGATGAGCGCCGGGAAGATCGCGAGGAAGCCGAAGTACGCGACGGCTCCGGCGAGCAGGCCGATCTTGTCGCGGCTCTGCTCCTGCCAGGCCCGGACCATAATCTGGCGCCACCCCGACGCCGGAACCTCCCTGGGGGAGGCGGCACCGGCGCCGGGACGGTCGGTCGTGCGGGTGGGGCTGGACGTCACGGCGTGACGACGGAGCGGGCCTCGGGGAGGGAGTCGGCGTCGGTGGCGGCGTGTTGACCGCCGGCCGAGGACCGCATGTCCGACACCTGGCCGTGGGCGGCCTCCCTGGCGGCATCCTTGGCGGTCTCGGCGACCTCCTTGCCCCGCTCGACCGCCTCCTCTCCGAGGGCCTTGGACCGCCCTCGGACCTGGTCGCCGACCTGGCCCAGCCGCTCGTCCTCCACCCGGGTGGTGGGCACGACCAGTCCGGCGAAGAAGCCGAGGGCCACCGCCCCGACCGCGAGGCCGAGCGGGTTGCCCTGCGCCATGCCCTTCGCGCGACGCGCCTTCTGCCTGGCCTCATCCGCGCGCTCGCCGGCCACGCCCTGGGCTTCGCTGGCGGCGTCCTTCAGCCGGTCCTGCGCCTCGTGGGCACTGCCGGTCATCCGATCGGTGACCGCGTGCACCTTGGACATGACGGACTCCTTCGCGTCCTCCACCCGGTCCTTGGTGCGAGCCGGGACGTCTGCCTTGTAGGCGAGCGCGTCGGCCTTCTCACTCATGCGCTCGCGGGTGTCCGCTATGTCCTGGCGGATCTCGTCGGGTGCAGGTGACTGGCCCACTGGATGTCCTCCTTCACGGTCTCGATGGTCTGTTCGGGGGTGGGCGGGATGGCAGTCTTGAGCTGGCTCCGCCCGGCGAGGGCGAGGACGACCGCGACGCCGGCCCACAGCAGCGTGACGACGAGAGCCGCCAGCCACAGTTCCAGCCCGGCGTCGAGGACGATGATCAGCAGTGCGGTGAGGGCGATCATCATGAGCAGCCCGAAGACGGCCGCTCCGGCGAGCATCCCCGCGCCCTTGCCGGCAACCCTGGCCTTGTCGGTCAGCTCCGCCCGAGCAAGGGCGATCTCCTGCTTGAGCAGGGTGGAGGTGTCCTGAGCCAACTCCTTGAGGAGTGTGCCGAAGGACTCGTCGGCCTGGGCAGGCCGGTCGTCGCGGGTGTCCTGCGCCGACACAGGCTGGCTGCCGCGGTGGTCAGAGCCGGTCACGCCGATACCCCTCCGCCGTGGTCCCGGCACGGTCTCCGCTGCTGCGCGAGGCGCGCAGCACCCGTGCCGCGGCGAACCCCAGGACCAGGCCGCCGGCCGCGACGGCCCACGGCTGCTTGCGGACGAGGTCCTCGAGATCGTCGAGGATGGTGGTGGCGCTGGAGTCGCGCAGATAGCCGGCGGCCCGATCGGTGTACTGGGCAGCGGTGTCGACGAGCCGGGCGACGGTGTCGTTGCCCTGGTCGCGCAGCGTGGAGCTGACCTCGTGGGCCTGGTCGGCGACGTCGCCCAGGCGCTGTCCGGCCTGGGTGCTGCGAGTGTCGACCTGGCCCTCGACAGCCTCGCGGCCCTGGTCGCGCGCCTGGGACACCGTGTCGCCGGCCCGCTCGCGAACTTGCTCCGTCACGCCGCCGCCGGATCCGGACTGGGCGGTCATCGATACCTCCTGTGACCCCTGGCGGGGTCGGGTGGGAGTGGGGGGTCATGGACGTCGGGTGGATACCCAGCCGCACGCCTGCCCAACCAATGACGTTGCTCGAGTCCTCGAACTGCCCCGGGCGCGGGCTGCCGTCCCGGTCCCGCGGCCAGGATCAGTCGTGCACGGCGTCGGGGCGGAGTCGCGGTGGACGACGGTCCGTCGCCGGAGTCAGCGGGCCATGTCGACGAAGCGGCTGTAGTGGCCCTGGAAGACGACCGTCAGGGTGTCCGTCGGCCCGTTGCGGTGCTTGGCGACGATGAAGTCCGCCTCGCCCGGTCGTGACTCCTTCTCGTACGCGTCCTCGCGATGCAGCAGGATGACCATGTCGGCATCCTGTTCGATGCTGCCGCTTTCGCGGAGGTCGGACATCTGAGGCCGTTTGTCGGTGCGCTGCTCCGGTCCGCGGTTGAGCTGGCTGATGGCGATGACGGGGACGTCCAGCTCCTTCGCGAGCAGCTTGAGGGCGCGGGAGAACTCACTCACCTCCTGCTGGCGGGACTCCACCCGCTTACCCGACGTCATGAGCTGGAGGTAGTCGACGACGACGAGCTTGAGGCCGTGCTGCTGGCGCAACCGGCGGCACTTGGCGCGGATCTCGGCGAGGGTCATGTTGGGGCTGTCGTCGATGAACAAGGGCGCGTCGTTCGCCCGCCCCATCACCCGCGCGATCTTGGTCCAGTCGTCCTCGGCGAGCCGGCCCGTCCGCAGCGCCTGCAGCTTGATGGCGGCCTCGGCCGACAGCAGGCGGGTGGTGATCTCGGTCCGGCCCATCTCGAGCGAGAAGATCACGGTGGGCAGGCCGTGATGCAGCGCCGCACTGCGGGCGATGTCGAGGCCGACGGTCGACTTGCCCATCGCGGGGCGCGCCGCGATGACGATCATCTGACCGGCGTGGAGCCCGTTGGTGAGGTGGTCGAGCTCGGTGAAGCCGGTGGGGACGCCGGTCATGGCGCCGTCGCGGCCGCTCATCTCCTCGAGCTCGGCGAGCGTCGCCTCCAGCGTCTCGGACAGCGGCCGGTAGTCGTCGTGGACCCGGGACGCGCCGACGCCGTACACCTCGGCCTGGGCGCGGTTGACGAGGTCCTCGACCTCGCCGCCGTCGGCGGCGTAGCCCATGGTGGCGATCCGGGTCCCCGCCTCGACCAGGCGGCGCAGCACTGCCTTGTCGCGGACGATCCGGCCGTAGTACGCCGCGTTCGCGGCCGTCGGGACGGTGGCCACGAGGGAGTGCAGGTACGGGGCACCGCCGACCCGGGACAGCGTCCCCTGGCGGGCGAGCATGTCGGCGACCGTCACGGGGTCGGCCGGCTCCCCGCGGGCGAACAGGTCGAGGATCGCCCCGAAGATCATCTCGTGGGCGGGGCGGTAGAAGTCCGCGGCCTGGAGCACCTCGGCGACATCGGCGATGGCGTCCTTCGACAGCAGCATGCCGCCGAGAACCGACTGTTCGGCAAGGACGTCCTGGGGGGGCATCCGCTCGAGCCCCGCATCGACGCCGACCCCACCCGCCGAGGCCCCGCGCACCACGGGGACGTCCACCTGACCCGTCGCCATCGACCCCGCACCTCCCTCGCCCGCATCACCCGTCGCCGACCACTCGGACAGTCCCCTCGGCGACCCTCGCAGTCCTACACCGAGGGCCGGACACGGACGCGCGTGTCGTGGGGAACTGCTCGTCCACAGCCGTGTCCACAGCAACAGGAATCCTGTGGACGCCACGCCGTCGTCGTGCACAGGTACCGGCTGTCCCTTGTGCACGAGCGGAGACCCGGGTGCCCCGCGACGTGCGAGGGAGGCATCCCCAGGGTGTGGACCGTCTTGTCCTCCGACTGCGCCGAGAACCGACGCCTGTCGTTCCGGATGGCGAGACGAGACCCGCCCGGCGGGGGGGTTCGCGACACCGTCCCCGTCCCCGTACGGTGAGCCGCGTGACCCCCCAGGTGCCTGCCGTCGACGGCCCCGGCCTCGCAACGGCCCCGGTCGTCCTGGGCGGGGACATCGGGGCGTACTCCCTGGCCAGGGCCTTCCACGACGGGTACGGCGTCCGCACGACGGTGGTGTCAGCCGTCCGCTCCGCGCTCGTCGGCCACTCCCGGGTGCTCGACCACGTCGCCGAGCCGGGGCTGCGAGACCCGGACGTGACGCTGCGCCGGCTGCGGCACCTGGCCGACGGCCGTCGCGCCTCCGGAGACCTCCAGCGGCCGTTGCTCCTCGCCAGTGCCGACCGGCTGGTCCGCTTCCTCGTCGAGCACCGGGACCGCCTCGAGGATCGCTATCTGGTGCCGTACGCCCCCGTCGACCTGCTGACCAGGGTGACGGACAAGGCGGAGTTCGCCCGGCTGTGCGCCGACGTCGGCGTCCCGCACCCGGACACCGTCGTCGTCGACGTCCCGGACGACCCGGGGGACGCGGCGGTCGCGCACGCGGTCGAGCGGGCGATCGCCCGGATCGCGTTTCCGGCCGTCGTCAAGGCAGCCAGCACGGTCGCCTACGAGTCCGCCCGCTTCGAGGGCAAGCGCAAGGTGTTCGTCGTCCGGGCCCCCACCGAGCTGGCCGACCTCGTCCGCCGGGCCGCGGCGTCGGGCTGGCGCGGCCGGTTCGTCGTGCAGGACCGGATCCCCGGCGGCGACCTCGGGATGCGGATCCTCTCGTGCTACAGCGACGAATCGGGTCGGCTCCGGTACGCCGCCTTCGGCCACGTCCTCCTCGAGGAGCACGCCCCCACGGCGCTCGGCAACCCGGCGGCGATCCTCACCGACCACGACGAGGAGGTCGTCGAGGACGCCCGCCGGCTGCTCGCGGGAATCGGGTGGCGAGGGTGGTCGAACTTCGACCTCAAACTCGACCCGCGCACCGGCCGGTGCGTGTTCTTCGAGCTCAATCCCCGACTCGGGCGCAGCAACCACTACGTCACCGCCGCCGGTCTCAATCCCGTCCTGCCCTACGTCCGGGAGACGGTGCACGGACTCGACCCCTTCCCGGGCGGCAGCGACCGGCACGGCAGGTCGGGGCGGCTGTTCACGGTCCTGCCGCGCCGACTCCTCGAGCGCTACGTCGACGACCCGCAGGTGCGCGCCCGGATCGACGGCGCCTATCGCCATCGGCTCGTCTACGACCCCCTGCGCAATCCCGCGGAGCGCGACCCCCGTCGGCTGGCGTACGTCGCCGCGGCGCGCGCGAACCAGTTCCGGAAGTTCGCCCGATACCACCCACTCGCGGAGGCCCGGGCCGCCGCCGCGGTCGGTGCGGGCACGTCCTGAGCGCGTGCCCGCTGCCCCGCCGGGGGTGATCGGTGTCCTGGGCGGCATCGGTCCCCTGGCCACTGTCCACTTCCTCGAGCGTGTCGTCCGGCTCACCGATGCTGCCCGGGACCAGGACCACGTCGACCTCGTCGTCCTCCAGCACGCCGGAGTGCCGGACCGCACCGACTTCCTGCTGGGCCGCTCGACCGACGACCCCGGGCCGGTCCTCGTCGAGGACGTGCGTCGGCTGGAGCGGCTGGGCGTCTCGGCCGTCGTGCTGACCTGCAACACCGCGGACGCCTTCCGCCCGCAGCTGGTCGACGCCGTCGGCGTGCCTGTCGTCAGCATCGTGGAGCGCACGGTCATGGCCGCCGCCGCCCGCCTCGCCCGCCCTGGAGGTGCGGCATCGGGCCGGGTCGGCGTCCTGGCGACGGACGGGACGGTCGCGGTCGGGGTCTACCGCGACGAGCTGGGCCGCCACGGACTGGAGCAGGTGCTCCCGTCACCCGGGGCACAAGCCCAGGTGACGGAGGTCATCTACGGTCAGGTGAAGCGCGGCCTGCCCAGCGACGGCGGGGCGCTGCGGACGGTCATCGACGACCTGCGCGCGGCGGGAGCGGAGATCGTCGTCCTCGGGTGCACAGAGCTGTCCGTGGCCGCCGGGGAACACTCCCTGCTCGCCGACCCCGCGGTCGTCGACTCCGTCGAGAGCCTGGCCGCCGACACCGTGCTGCGTGCCGGTCGCCGGCTGCGGGTCACCGCGGGCGGTGCCGCCGGCCCGTGACCACTCGCGCCAGCGTGAGGAGGCCGACTCCTGCCAGCCCGGCCAGGAGCCACCAGCCCGCTGCCCTACGGGCCGGGGCAACGGCATCGACGCCGGGGGCGCGTGTGAGGGCCACCGCCGACGGGGCGGGAGAAGGCTGTGACCGCCCTCCCGGTGGCGCAGGCCCCGCCAGTCCGGGGTCCGTCACGATGGTCATCGCGAGGTAGGGCTGCACGATCCCCCACCCTCGTCGGTCGTCCCGTTGCGCCCGGACCGGTCGGTCCGCCGTCACCATGATGCGGTAGGCGATGTCCTCGGCGGAGGCGTCCGGACGGGCCGCCGCGACGAGCGCAGCAACGCCCGAGACGTAGCCCGCCGCCCAGCTGGTCTGGGGGTCGCTGTCGCCCGGTGCGTTCATGCAGTTCCGGCCGTCGAACCAGGCGCTGGGCACCTGCTGACCCGGTGCGGCGACGTCGACGGCGGGACTCGCCACGGAACGGCCGACGTCGTCGTTCGTCGTCGTCGCGGCCACTGCGAGGACTCCGTCGTAGGCGGCCGGCCAGCGTAGCCCGTCATCGATGCCGTCCCCCCGGTTGCCGGCGCTGGCCACGACCAGGACGTCGTTGTCGACGGCGTAGCGCACCGCGGACTCCAGCGACGGGTCCGGCCGAGGGGAGCTGATGGAGACGTTGATGATGTCCGCACCCCGGTCCACGGCCTCCCGAATGCCGTCGGCCATGCGGTCCGTCCGCAGGCCGTTGCCCTCGGCCGCGTCCCTCTCGTCGGTCGAGGCGAAGACCCGGACGGGCAGGATGACCGCCTCCGGCGCGACCCCCCGCAGGCGCGAGCCCGCCACGGGACGCGCCGCGACGAGGGAGGCGATCGCGGTGCCGTGGTTGTTGACGGCTGCGGTCCCCGATGGTTCGGGGTCGCCCGGAATGAGGCTGATTCCCGGGACGACGGCATCGGTCAGGTGCGGGTTGTCCGCCTCCACCCCGGAGTCGACGACGGCAACCGTCACGCCGGCCCCCCGGGATACCGTCCACGCGTCCGCCACCCCGAGCCGAGCCAGGGCGAACGGGTCCTCCGTCAGCCACTGCGGCTCGCCGACGCCGCACGGGACGGCCGGGGCGGGACCGCTCGCCGACGCGGCCGGGGCCATGAACGACGCGACAGCGACGGGCAACGCCAGCGACACCGCACGCCGACCGTTCACGTCGTTCCCGGTGGGATCGCCGTAGCTGCGCCGTTGAGCTCCGGCCCCTCGGGCAGGCCCGCCAGCCACGTGAGGGGTACCGGCACCGGGGCGACCTCCGAGTACCCCAGTCGCTCAGCCGCCCCTCCCGAGAGCGCGTATCGGCGCCCGATCCCGTCCACGAGATAGAGCGTGCCCCGGTTGACGATCGACCCGTTGACGGCCCGCACCACGGCACCTGAACCCGGCTCGACGACGACGCCGCCCCCCGCCAGCGGCTCCGGGGCGCCCTCCAACGGCAGCGCCAGCGTCACCGTGGGCACCTGCTCCGCTCCGGTCATGAGCTGCGCGCACGTCACGTCCTGCGGCCAGGGCTGGTGACGAGCAACCGATGGACCGACTTCCGCTCCGGACTGCGGGACGTGCTCGGGACGCGGATCGAGCTTCGCCTGGGCGATCCCATCGACTCCGAGATCGACCGCCGCCTGGCGATCCTGGTCCCCGGGGACCGGCCCGGCCGCGGCCTCACCCCCTCGCGCCACCACTGCCTCACGGCCCTGCCGCGGATCGATGCCCGGCACGACGCGGGGACGCTCGGCACCGGCATGGCCCACTTCCTGCGGGCGGTCTCGACCGCCTGGTCGGGACCGCCCGGACCCAAGCTCCGGCTGCTGCCGGACCGCATCGAGCTGGGACAGCTGTCCTCGCCGGGCAGGGATGACCGGAGGCTGCGGATCGGCGTGGACGAGCGGGCACTCGAAACGGTCTGGCTCGATGCCGATGACGATCCCCACCTGCTCGTCTTCGGCGACCGCGACTCCGGCAAGTCCGGGCTGCTGCGGACCTACCTGCGCGAGGTGATGCGGACCCGCACCCCCGACCAGGCGCAGATCATGGTCGTCGACTACCGGCGTTCCCTGCTCGGAGAGGTCCTCCAGTCGTACCTCGTGGGTTACGCGGCCAATGCGGCCACGGCCGCCCCGCAGGCCGCGGACATGGCCTCATACCTGCGGCGCCGTATTCCCGGGACGGACGTCACTCCGGAGCAGTTGCGATCCCGCTCGTGGTGGACCGGCAAGGAGCTGTTCCTGATCATCGACGACTACGACCTCGTCGCCACCTCACAGGGCTCCCCGCTGCTGCCTTTCGCCGATCTCCTCCCGGTGGCCACCGACATCGGCCTGCACGTCGTGCTGGCCAGGCGGGCCGGCGGGGCGTCCCGAGCCCTTCACGAACCGATCATCCAGTCCCTACGGGACCTCGGTTCGCCGGGTCTGCTCCTGTCCGGCAACCCCGACGAAGGCCCGCTCCTGGACCGGGTGCGCCCGGTCCCCGCTCTCCCGGGCCGTGCCCGTCTCGTCCGGCGCGGGGAGCAGCCGGCGGTCATGCAGGTGGCGTGGACCGATCCCGCCGGGTAGGGGACGCCGCTGACGCGACGGCGTCCGACCACTCGTGGGCGAGCCGGTCACCGCCTGCCGGAGTCGTCCTCGACGTCGTTGCCGGCCGCGTCCTCGACTCCGGCGTCGGCGGTCGCCGCCGCCTCGGTGGCCGCGAGTTCAGCCACCCGGGCTGCGTCGTCCGCTGCCCGCTGCGCGCTCTCGGCGGCGGCGGCCGCTTCCGCCTCGCGTCGAGCGGCGAGCAGCGCCTCGGTGTCGGTGTCCTCGTCGATGACCTCGACATCGACCCTGGCCGTGATCTCGGGGTGGAGACGCACGGTCACGACGTGGACGCCGAGCGACTTGATCGGCCGAGGCAGCGCGACGACCCGGCGGTCGATCGCGGGCCCGCCGGCCTCCTCGATGGCCGCCGCGATGTCCGCCGGAGTGACGGCGCCGAACAGCCGCCCGCTGGTCCCGGCACGCTTGCGCAGGAAGACGACGAGTTCCTGGAGCCGGTCCCGGGCAGCCGCGGCGTCGTCGAGCGAGGAGTGCTCCCGCGAGGACCGCGCCCGGCGGATGGCGTCGACCTGGGTCTGCCCGCCCCGCGTCCACGGCGTCGCGAGCTTGCGGGGGAGCAGGTAGTTGCGGCCGTAGCCGTCCTTGACCTCGATGACGTCCCCGGGGGTACCGAGGCCGGAGACCTCCTGGGTGAGGATGAGCTTCACGTGAACGTCCCCTCAGCGTGACGAGCTGGAGTACGGGAGCAGCGCCATCTCGCGGGCGTTCTTGATCGCCTGAGCGATCTGGCGCTGCTGCTGGACGGAGACACCGGTCACCCGTCGGGCGCGAATCTTCCCACGGTCGGAGATGAACTTCCGCAGGAGCGAGGTGTCCTTGTAGTCGATGTACTTGATCTTGGCCAAGCTCAGCGGGTTGGCCTTCTTCTTGGGCTTGCGCAGCACGGCCTTCTTCGGTGCGGCCATGAGTCCTCCGGGTATCTGTTCTCGACGCAGAAGTTGGTGATCAGAAGGGCGGTTCGTCGGAGTAGCCGCCCGCGACCGGGCCGGTGGCCCACGGGTCCGCCTCGGCCGGGGACTGGCCGGACGATCCGCGGCCGCCGAAGCCGCCGCCGGTACCGCCAGCGCCAGCTCCACCGCCACCGCCACCGCCACCGCCACCGCCCGAGAAGCTGCCGCCGCCGTCCCGACTGGTGCGGGAGACCTTGGCGGTCGCGTACCGCAGCGAGGGGCCGACCTCGTCGACGTCCATCTCCATGACCGTCCGCTTCTCGCCTTCGCGAGTCTCGAACGAACGGCTTCGCAGCCGGCCGGTGACCAGGACCCGGGTGCCCTTCGTCAGCGACTCGGCGATGTTCTCCGCCGCCTCGCGCCACACCGCGCACCGCATGAACAGGGTCTCGCCGTCCTTCCACTCGTTCGACTGCCGGTCGAACGAGCGGGGTGTCGAGGCCACGGTGAAGTTCGCGACGGCGGCGCCGGACGGTGTGAACCGCAGCTCCGGGTCCGAGGTCAGGTTTCCGACGAGGGTGATGACGGTGTCGTTGGCCATGTCGACTCCAGTCCTGCGGCTTAGCGCATGTCGGGGCGGATGAGCTTCGTCCGCATCACCGACTCGTTGAGACCGAGCTGACGGTCCAGTTCGAGGGCGGCGGCCGGTTCGGCGTGCATGTCGACCACCGCGTAGATTCCCTCGGACTTGTGCCGGATGGGGTAAGCGAGGCGGCGGCGACCCCAGACATCGACCTTGTCGATCGTACCGCCACCGTTCCTGATGACGGTGAGGTAGCGCTCGAGGCTGGGCGCAACAGTGCGGTCCTCGAGTTCGGGATCGAGGATGATCATGAGTTCGTAGTGGCGCATGCGTCGATCACCTCCTGTGGGCTGAGCGGCCACGGTCGGTCCGTGGCAGGAGGCAGGCACCTTGTCCGTCGGGGCCGTCTGGGCCGCGTGGACGGCGCAGACGGTACCCCGGGAGGGGGTCGGCTCGGAAATCGGGGCTGTGGACAGACTCGTGCGCACGGGGACTCGAGGCCACGGAGCAGGGCATTTCCCCTGAGACTCCACGCTTGCTCCGACTTTCAGGTTCTGCACAGCGTGTGGGGGACTGTCCGGGAGCCCGGCCGGTCACCGTGCACCCGCCGGGTGTGCCACCGTCGCAACGTTCAGCCGGCGACGGGGGACTCCAGAGACACGACCGCAACGGGGGCGGTCGCCGCGCCGACGGGCGATTCGCGGGTCCGGGGTCGGCCGAACGGGCCGGCTGCGGGGTCGTCGTCACGGGTCGGGGCAGCCACCTGCCCGGGGTCCCGGCCGGGGTCCTCCTGCCACCGCCAGCCCCACCGCCAGGCCGTCACCGCCAGGGCCGCGAGGACTGCCAGCCGGGCCAGCATGGTCACGGCGTAGTAGCCGGCCGGCAGTGACCGGTCCGGCTCGCTGAGACCGACCAGGTATTGCCAGACCGCCACGAAGTACACCGCCTCCACGGCCCACCACCACAGGTGGTGGCGCCAGCGCGGGACGGCGAGGGCGGCCCACGGGAGCACCCAGAGCGCCGCCTGCACCGGCACCGCCTTGCCGACGACGAGGGTGGCGACGACGAGCAGGAGCACCACCGCGGGCAGTCGGGGCGTACGGGTGGCCGACAGCACCCAGATCACGACGACCACGACGGCCGCGACGGTGGCCGCCAGGCTCAGCGCGGTCACCTCCCCCGCCGTGAGCGCTCCCACCCCGGGAACACCCTCCTCGGCCAGCAGCCGGGGGACGATCCAGACCGAGCCGTACCCGGCGTCCGCGCGCCACCACGCCCGGATCGGGGCCGCCCACGCCTGGGGGGCGATCAGCAGAGCGGGCACGCTCACCACGCCCCACGAGACCGCCGCGACCAGCAGCGTGGTCCGCACCTCGCGCCACCGGGGCACCCGCAGGCTCACCAGGACGAGCGCGAGCGCGATGAGCGCCACATGCCACCGGGCGGCGACCGCCAGGCCGAGCAGCGCGCCCGCGGCAGCCGGCCGGGATCGGCCCCACATCCACAGCGCGAGAACCCCGAGGGCCACCCCCAGCAGGTCGATGCTGACCAGGCCCGACAGGACCAGCACGGGCGAACCCGCCACCAGGGCAGCGTCCCAGCGCCGACGCCGGGTGAGCCCGACCAGGCCGACGGCCATGGCCGCCGCCGCCCCCGCCAGGAGGACCGCCGAGACGTCGAGGAAGATCCGGCTACGGCCCGCCTCGTCGCCGGTGAGCGCAACCAGCCCGTCGGTGACCCCGGCGACCGCGGCCAGAGCGGCCGCGGACACCGGCGGCTGGCCGACCCCCTCGGGGACGTCTCCGAGACCGAGGACCCCGGCGGGGGTGGACCCGGCCACCGCATAGGTGACGGGCAGGTCCGAGTAGCAGGCGTGGACGAACTGGTGGGGGCTGGTCCAGCCGCGGTCGCGGCAGTCGTTCTTCTGGACCAGCCCGAGGCCGACGGCGACGACGGCCACCAGGACCAGCACCCGGGTCGCGGTCCACCACCGGTGCGCGGGGAACCCCAGCCGGCGGCCGGCGGGCCCGCCGATGGACTCCGACGCCCAGCGGGCGACGGGGTCGTCACGGGTCGGGTGGACGACCGGTGCCCGGCCGCCCGCGGGCGGACTCCTCCGGTCCGGGTCGGTCATCGTGGCGTCACATCGGTCACATCGGACGTCACGGCTGGACCGCGGACGCGACCGTCGGATCCGACGGCGGCACCGTCACGACAGTGCGGGACGGCTCCGGGCTGGGCATCGGCTCCGGGCTGGGCATCGACGTCGGGGTCGGGGTCTGCTCCTCCTGCCGGCGGCGCTCCTCCTCCTGGCGCTGCCGCTCCTCCTCGGCCCGGCGCCGCTCCTCCTCGTCCTCGCGCCGGCGCTCCTCCGCCTCGCGCTCCTCGGCCTCCTGCTGCTCGACGATCTCGCGCTCGGACTGCCGGCCGGTCGGCTCGGGGAACTCCAGGACCGGCACGCCCTCCATCGCCCGCAGCATGTACTCGCCGAAGATCCGCGCCGGGTAGGACCCGCCCGTGACGCCGCTCTCGGCCCCCGGCAGCACCACCGGCAGCGCGGCCGGCGTCCCGGCTTCGGTGACTCCCTCCTGGTAGAGGGCCACGACCGCCGCCAGCTGCGGGGTGTACCCGGCGAAGCTGGCCCCGACGTTGTTCGACGCGGTGCCGGTCTTGCCGGCGATCGGGCGGTCGACGACCCGCCCGACGTTGCGACTACCTGAGCCCTCCTCGACGACCTGGGTGAGTGCGTACGTGGTGTCCGCCATGACGCCGGCCTCGAACACCGGGGTCCCGCTGGTGTCGGCCACCTGGACCACCTGGCCGTCGGCGTCACGCACCTCACGGACGACGTGCCAGTCCCGCCGCACCCCCTGCGCCGCGAGGGTGGCGTACGCCTGGGCGGTGTCGATGACCCGGGGAGCGGCGCTGCCAAGGATGTTGGTGATCTCGAACGGCGCCAGGTCCTGAGTGCACCGGGGCGCCACGGCCTGGCCGTCCTCGGTGTCGCAGCCAGGCGGCAGCCCGGCCCGCACCATGACGTCGTAACTGGTGGCGAACCCGACCTCCTCGTTGAGCTGGGCGTACACCGTGTTGACCGAGTCGGCCGTGGCGTCCACCAGGTCGATCCGCCCGAAGCTCTCGCCGCCGAAGTTCTGGATCTCGACCTCGGGATTCTCGCCGAAGGTCTGCGGGCTCTCGCCGTCGTACCGCTCGCCGATGGTGAGCCCCTGCTCCAGACCAGCGACCAGCGCGAAGGGCTTGAGGGTCGACCCCGCCTGGTACTTGTCGAACGTCACCGAGCTGCGCTGCACCGTCCCGTCGACGATGAACTGGTCGCCGGCGTAGACCGCCCGCACCTCCCCCGTCGCCGGGTCGATGGCCGCCATGCCGACCCGCAGTCCCGGCGGGAGGACCCCTCCCGTCGGGGCCAGTGCCTCGGCCAGCCCGGCGTAGACCGCGTCGCGCGCCTTCTGCTGCTCGACCGGGCTGAACGTCGTCGTGACCGTGAGACCCGCCGTGTCGATCTCCTCGGGCGAGTACCCGAGCGTCGTTTCCAGCTCGTCCCGGATCATCTGGAGGAGGAAACCCTCCTGCCCGGCGTTGGCGTCGCCCTCGGCCGGCGGCTGGACCTCGGGAAAGGTGAAGGACGCGGCGTCGGCGTCGGTGATCGCCCCGGTCTCGACCAGCCCGCCGACCACGTAGTCGAACCGAGCCTGGGCGCCGTCCGGGTTCACCGCCGGGTCGAGGGTGACAGGAGCCGGGAGAATCCCAGCGAGCACCGCCGCCTGGGCGGGCGTCAGCTGGTCCACGCCGACCCCGAAGTACGACAGGGCGGCGGCCTGGATGCCGTACGACTGGCGCCCGAAGTAGATGGTGTTGAGGTAGTCGGTGAGGATCTCGTCCTTCTCGAGCCGCCGTTCGATCTTGGCGGAGAGGAGGATCTCGCGGGCCTTGCGCTGCCACGACCGCTCGTCCAGGCCGGCGTAGTAGTTGCGGACGTACTGCTGGGTGATGGTCGACCCTCCGCCCGCGTCGTCGCCGGTCAGCTGTCCCAGGACGGCGCGGGCGATCCCGACCACGCTGAAGCCGCGGTTGTCGTAGAACGAGCGGTCCTCGGCCGCGACGAAGGCGTCCTTCACGTGGTCGGGGATCTGGTCGCTGGTGACGATCCGGCGGTCCTGGGCCTTGAACTCGCCCATCGGCGTGCCGTCGGCCCAGAGAACGGACGTGGTCTGCGCGGTGACGAGGTCCCGGGGCTCGGGGACGTCGGTGGCGTTGTACGCGTAGGCCAGCCCCGCCGAGCCCAGGACGACGCCCAGGAACGTCGCCACCCCGACGACCTGGAGGCTGCGGACGAGAATCCGGCGCCACCGCGGGGAGCGTGGCGGTGCCGGGGCGCCGCGCGGACCACCGGGGCGACGCGGTCCGCCGGGTCCGCCGGGCCCGCCGGGTCCGCCGGGCCCACCGGGTCCACCGGGGTCGAGGAACCGGGAGCGTCCACCGGGTCGGCGCGAGCCAGGCGGCGCCGTCCCGTGGACGGGCGGGCGCGCACCGCGGCCACCAGCCGGAACGTCCCACGGCCCAGGAGCCCGGGACCCGGTCCGGGCCTCGGGCGACGGCACCGCCCGAACCGGCCGGGGCCGGCTCGGGAACGGCGAGGGATCGGGGGCGTCACTCGCGTGACGACGGGAGGGCTCGCGTGAGGGGAAGGCCTCTGGGTGAGGAGTGGCCATCCGTCCTCCCTCGACTGGGATGCGGCTGAGGATTCGATAGTCGTCCGGGCCATCGGACACCCGGAGGCGGCCGAGTGCCCGGCACAGTGTCGCAGCCCTCGCAGGGGGCGGCGGTCACTCGTCCCAGACCCTCCCGGAATGCGGGCGTCGCCAGTGGTGTTGACCACCTGGATCGTCGCATCGCTCGTCGCGACCCGCCCCGGGCGCGACTGCCTGGCCGGCCGTCGAAGCCGGACGAATCGAAGGAGAGACCATGGGGATCGTGCGCGTCGCCGTCGCCGGCGTCGGCAACTGCGCCTCCGCCCTCGTCCAGGGCGTGCAGTACTACCTCACTGCCGACCCGGCGTCGACCGTGCCCGGGCTGATGCACGTCGACCTCGGCGGCTACCACGTCGGCGACCTGGAGTTCGTCGCAGCCTTCGACGTCGATGCCAAGAAGGTCGGCTTCGACCTGGCCGAGGCCATCTCCGCCAGCGAGAACAACACCATCCGTTTCGCCGACGTGCCACCCACGGGTGTCCTGGTCCAGCGCGGCCCGACGCTGGACGGCCTCGGGCGCTACTACCGCGAGACCGTCACCGAGGCCGACACCGAGCCCGTGGACGTGGTCACCACCCTGCGCCGGACCCGGGCGGACGTGCTCGTGTGCTACTTGCCGGTCGGCAGCGAGGCGGCGGCCGAGTTCTACGCGGAGTGCGCCCTCGAGGCCGGGGTGGCGTTCGTCAACGCCCTGCCCGTGTTCATCGCCTCCGACCCGGGCTGGGCCGAGCGGTTCCGCGCCGCCGGGGTGCCGATCGTGGGCGACGACATCAAGTCCCAGGTCGGGGCCACGATCACCCACCGAGTGCTGGCCCGGCTGTTCGAGGAGCGCGGGGTGGTGCTGGACCGGACCTACCAGCTGAACATCGGCGGCAACATGGACTTCAAGAACATGCTCGAGCGCGACCGGCTGGAGTCGAAGAAGACCTCCAAGACCCAGGCCGTCACCAGCAACGTCACGCACCAGATCGCCGCTCGTGACGTCCACATCGGGCCCAGCGACTACGTCCAGTGGCTCGATGACCGCAAGTGGGCATACGTCCGGCTGGAGGGCCGGGCGTTCGGTGACGTCCCGCTCAACCTGGAGTACAAGCTCGAGGTCTGGGACTCCCCGAACTCCGCCGGCGTGGTCATCGACGCCGTCCGGGTCGCCAAGCTCGCCCTTGACCGCGGCCTGGGTGGCCCGGTGGAGGCGGCGTCCGCCTACTTCATGAAGTCCCCCCCGGTGCAGCACCCCGACCACGAGGCCCGGCGGCTGCTGGAGGAGTTCATCGCCGGTTCGTGACACCGGGTGACCGCGGCCCCCGGGACGGCGCGCGCGGTGCGGGTGGCGCTGTCGGCGGGTCCTACCCTCGGGGAGTGCGCCCGGTCATGGGCGCCGCCGACGCCACCGGTGCCACCACCTTGGGTGACCTGCGCTCGGCGGCCCGCTCCCCGAACTACCGGCGGTTGCTCGCCACCCGGCTCAGCAGCCAGACCGGCGACGGGCTGTTCCAGGCCGGGCTGGCCAGCCTCGTCCTGTTCAACCCCGAGCAGCAGGCCACCCCGCTGCTGGTGGCCGGGGCGCTCACCGTGGCGGTGCTGCCGTTCACCGTCGTGGGGCCGCTGGCCGGGGTCTTCCTCGACCGCTGGCACCGCCAGCGGGTTCTCCTCGTCGCCAACCTCGGGCGCGCCGTCCTGGCTCTGCTCTGCATCGGGGTCGTGGCAGCCGCTGGCGGGTCCCTCGGCGGGTCCTGGGCGGCGATCCTCTATGCGCTCGTGCTGGCCGCGCTGACGGTCAACCGGTTCCTCCTGGCCGGGCTCGGCGCCTCGCTGCCCCACACCGTGCCGGGGGCCGTCCTCGTCACGGCCAACGCGGTCACGCCGACCGCCGGGACGGGGGCCTTCGCGACGGGTCTGGCCGCGGGCGGAGCCTGGCGCGCCGGCGTCGGCGCAGGGGTCGCCACCGACGCCGGCCTGCTCGCCGCGGCACTCGTGGCGTGGCTGCTCGCCGCCGGCCTCGCCGGGCGCCTGCCCAGGGCGGCGCTCGGTCCCTCCGAGCGCACCGCCGCCAGCCTGCGGGTCGCCACGGTCGCCGCCGTCGCGGGCCTGCGGGAGGGCGCCCTCCACCTCTGGCGGCGCCCGGCACCCCGGGACGGGCTCGCGGCGATGGCGGCGCACCGCTTCGCCTTCGGGGTGCTCACCATCACGCTCGTCGTCCTGGCCCGGGGGTACCTCACCGACGACATCGACGAGGCGGTCGGTGTCCTGGTGGCGGCGGGGGCAGCGGCCGGAGCCGGGGCCGTGCTGGCAGCAGTCCTCGCCCCGGGCGCCGCCCGGGCGGTGGGCGGCGTCGGCCGGTGGCTGACGGTGTGCCTGGGGCTCGCAGCTCTCGCGGTAGCCATCCTGGCGGTCGTGCCACCGTCGGTGGCGCTGCTGGCCACGGCTGCCGGCGTCGTGGCCTTCGCCGGGCAGGGAGTGAAGATCTGCGTCGACACCCTGGTGCAGACCGGGGTCGACGACGGAGTGCGGGGCCGCGCCTTCGCGTTCTACGACGTCACGTACAACGCGGCGTTCGTCGCCGCCGCTGCCCTCGCGGCGGTGGTGGTCCCCACCGACGGCTACTCGCCGTGGCTGTTCGCGGCGCTGGCCGGGTGGTACGCGCTGGCGGCCGTCGGGTATGCCACGTCGAGGCCGCGGGAACTCACCCGGCCGCGAACTCCGGCTGCTCCGCCCACCACCGCCGCAGCTCGGCCTCCGCCTCCTCCGAAGTGAGCGGACCCTTGTCCATGCGCAGTTCCAGGAGGTGGCGATACGCCCGGCCGACCACCGGCCCGGGCGCCAGGCCGAGCAGCTCCATGATCCGGTTGCCGTCGAGGTCGGGGCGCACCCGCGACATCTCCTCCTGCTCCGCCAGCTCGCGGATCCGCCGCTCGAGATCGTCGTAGGCCCGCGCCAGCCGGTCGGCCTTGATCCGGTTGCGGGTCGTGCAGTCGCTGCGGGTGAGCCGGTGCAGCCGCGCCAGCAGGGGCCCCGCGTCTGTGACGTAGCGCCGGACGGCGGAGTCCGACCACTGCCCCTCGGCGTACCCGTGGAACCGGAGGTGCAGTTCGACCAGGCGGGCCACGTCCTTGGTCGTCTGCTTGTCGAACTTCAGCGCCCGCATCCGGGCCACGGTCATCTTGGCGCCCACGATCTCGTGGTGGTGGAAGCTCACCTTGCCGCCCGGCTCGAACCGCCGGGTGGCCGGCTTGCCGATGTCGTGCATGAGCGCGGCGAACCGGAGCACGAAGTCGGGTCCCGGGACCTCGGCCTCGGGGTCCCGGTGGTCGTCCTCCAGCGCCACGGCCCGGTCGAGGACGACCAGGCTGTGCTCGTAGACGTCCTTGTGGCGGTGGTGCTCGTCGATCTCCAGGCGCAGCGCGGGCAGCTCCGGCAGGACATGGTCGGCCAGCCCGGCCTCTACCAGGAACTCGATGCCGGCCCGGGGCGAACGGCCCTGGACGAGCTTGACCAGCTCCTCGCGCACCCGTTCGGCGGACACCGCCCCGAGCCGGCCCGCCATCGCGATCGCGGCCCGTCGGACGTCGTCGTCGACCCCGACGCCGAGCTGCGAGACGAACCGGGCGGCCCGCATCATGCGCAGCGGGTCGTCGTCGAAGGACCGCTCGGCGGGACCCGGTGTCCGCAGTCGGCGGGCGACGAGGTCGTCGACCCCGCCGAACGGATCGACGAACTCCATCTCCGGCAGCCGCAGCGCCATCGCGTTGATCGTGAAGTCGCGCCGCTCCAGGTCGTCGACGAGGGACGTCCCGAAGACCACCTCGGGCTTGCGGCTGGTTCCGTCGTAGGAGTCGGTCCGGTACGTCGTCACCTCGACGACCAGGTCCCCCCGGCGCGCCCCGATGGTGCCGAACCGCCGCCCGACGTCCCACGTCGCCTCCGCCCACCCGGCCAGCAGCCGCTCCGTGACCTCGGGGACCGCGTCGGTGGCGAAGTCGAGGTCCGGCGCGCTGCGGCCCAGGAACGCGTCGCGCACCGGGCCACCGACGAGCGCGAGCTGGTGCTCGGCGGCGGCGAAGCGACGGCCGAGCTCCCCGACGACGGGTGCCAGCCGGGCGAAGGCCGCGGCGGCGCGGCGGCGGGCGGCGGGCGCGGTCTCGGGCACGACCCGACAGGGTGCCATCCCGCGCCGGGAGCGCTGCACCCGACGCGGGCGCCGCCGTGCGTACCCTGACGGCGTGGCGGCGGGTTCCGGCGGTGGCGGCACCGTCGTCGAGGTCTCGGCCGGGGGGATCGTGATCGAGGTCGACGGCACCGGTCCCCGGGCCGCCGTCATCGCCCGGATCAACCGGGCCGGACGCCTCGAGTGGTGCCTGCCCAAGGGCCACCTCGAGGCCGGGGAGACGCTGGCCGAGACCGCCGTCCGGGAGATCGCCGAGGAGACCGGGATCCGCGGCGAGGTCGTCGACTTCCTGGACGCCATCGACTACTGGTTCTTCGCCGACGGCCAGCGGGTCCACAAGACCGTGCACCTGTTCCTGCTCGAGGCGGTCGGCGGGACCATCGGCGTCGGGAACGACCCGGACGAGGAGGCGATCGAGGCCGCATGGGTGCCGGTCGGCGAGCTCACCGAGCGGTTGACCTTCGCCAACGAGCGGCGGGTGGCACGGACCGTCGTTCAGCGGCTGCTCGCCGCCCCGTGAGGGCGAACCGGGCGACAGTGGTGGCCGGCGCACTGCTGGGTGCGCTGTCGGTGACCGTCGCCACGCTGACCATGACGGGTGGGGGGCTCCCCGACCGCGGGACGACCGAGGCGGGCCGGGACCCGGCGGCCACCGCGGCCGTCGACGGCCTGACCCGAGGGCCGGCACCGGACCGTGGGCGCGCGGCGACCTCATCGTCCCCGCCGGCTGCCCCGGTCGACGCCCGGCTGGTCGTGACCTCGGTGGACCCGCTCGAGTTCCGCCCCGGGGAGCAGGTGACGCTGCGCGGAACCGCCACCGCGGGCGCCGGCCCGGCGGTCGAGGCCGTCGTCGAGGTCCACCGGACGGTGCAGCGCTTCGACACCCGCTCGGAGGTCGACCAGTGGGTCGGCCCGGCCGGCGGAGCGGAACGGCCCGACCTGGTCCCGCTGGCCACCGTCGCGCTGGGTCCGGTGCCGGCCGGGCAGTCCGTGCCGTTCGAGGTCGTCGTCCCGGCGGACGGTCTTCGGCTGCGGCGAACCCTGGCTGCGGCCGGTCCGTACGGCCTCGTCGTCGAGCTGCGGGACACCGCCGACCCGAGCGGGCCCGCGCTTGCCACCCGTCGCGGTTTCGCCGTGTGGTCACCGCCGATCCTGGAGGACCCGCTGCTCGTGGCGCCCGTGATCCGGCTGCCGTCCCTGGAGCCGGACCCCGCGACCGGGCTGGTCCCGTCCGACACGCTGGAGAGCGCGGCCTCCGAGGGTGGGCAGTTGCGGACTGCGGCCGAGGCCGCGGCCGTCCTGCCCGGCACGTGGGTGGTCGACCCGCTCGTCACCGCCTCCGTGACCGCCGCCCTCGATGCGGGGACCGCCGGGCCGGAGACCCGGTCGTGGTGGGAGGACCTCAAGCGGGCGGCGGCGGACCGGGAGGTGGCCGGCGAGCTGCGCGGTTCCCCCGACCTCGACATGCTGGCCGCCTCAGGGCACAGCGCGGAACTGCTCGACCTGCTGGCGCTGACGACCCCGGCCGGGGCCGAACCGGGGGGACGGGACGCCACGCCCGTGGCCATGGTCACCTCCGACGTCAGCGCCGGCGGGCTCGCCCTGGCCGCCCGGGCCGGCCGGCCCGTCGTCGTGCCCGACAGTGCGGTCCCGCTGGTCGACCTCGCCCTGTCCTTCACCCCGGACCTTCGGGCAGACGTCACCTCGGCCGCCGGTACCGCCGAGCTGCTCATCACGGACTCCGTGCTGTCGGCACGGCTCTCCGGTGGCGTCCGAGGCGACGCGCTGTCCGCCACCGGACTGCTGGCCGACCTCGCAGCCACCGCCCTCCAGCGACCCAGCGACCAGCGGGTGGTGGGCATGCTTGCGGCGGACCTCGCCGACGCCGACGCCGACGCCACCGCCGCGGTGGCCGACGTGCTCGCCAAGACCACCTGGGCGAGGCCGATCGGCCTCGCCCAGTGGCGGGACGTCCCGACGGCACCCCAGTCCCGCCGGGCGCCGCCACCGATGGAGCCCGACCCGGCGGCGGCGGCGGCAGCCGAGGACCTGCTGGCGTCACTGGCGCTCGTCCAGTCCTTCGAGGGCGTCCTGGGCGGTCGGGAGAACCGCGCGGCGGACCACCGGCGGCGAGCCGCCGCCGCCGTTGCCGCCGGGCCCACGGCCATGGCGACCGCGGCAGCGCGAGCCCGGGACGCCACCACCACCTGGGTGCAGGGTGTCCAGATCATCCCCGGCTCCACCGTCACCCTCGCGGCGGCCGAGGCGGCCCTGCCGGTCACCCTCGTCAACGACCTGAACGAGAGCGCGTCCCTGGTCCTCCATGCCCGGTCCCGGTCACCGCGGCTGCGGATCCCCGAGCCGACGGTGAGCGTCCAGGTTCCGGCCGGTGGGCGCCTGCGAGTGGACCTGCCGGTCGAGGCGGTGTCCGACGGCCCCGCCGAGGTGACGCTGCGCCTGCTCACCCCCGACGACACCCCCTGGGGACCGGCGGCGGACACCGAGGTCCGGGTCGCCACCAGAGCCGAGGCGGGCGTCCTCTGGGTGGCTGCGGCGGCCGCCGCCGTCGTGTTCGTCATGGGCACCTGGCGCACCGTCCGCCGCAGTCGTCGGTCGCGTCACGAGGGGGACCAGCGATGACGGATGGCGACGGCGCGGCCACCGACGGCCCGCGACCGCCCCGTCCGAGCGTCGCCCGGGCCAGCGCGATCATGGCGGCGGGGACGGGGACCTCCCGGGTCCTGGGGTTCGTCCGCCTGGCGCTGCTGGCGGCCGTCCTGGGGGCGACGGCGGAGAACCTGGCCGCCAACGCCTTCGCGGTGGCCAACACCATCCCCAACGCCCTGTACCTGCTCATCGCGGGCGGCGCGCTCAATGCGGTGCTCGTCCCGCAGATCGTCCGGGCCGACGGCGAAGGGGAGGCGGGACGAGCGCGGCTGGACCGGCTGTTCACGATCAGCGTCACCGGGATGGCCGCCCTCACGGTGGTGCTCACCCTGTCCGCCGGCCTGCTCATCGAGCTGTACACCGAGGACCTGGGGCCCGCCCAGGTCGGCCTGGCCGCGGCCTTCGCCGTGTGGACGATCCCCCAGGTCTTCTTCTACGGGCTCTACGCGCTGTTCGGCCAGGTACTCAACGCCCGGGGGTCCTTCGGCCCCTACATGTGGGCACCGGCGGCGAACAACGTCGTCGTCGTCCTCGGCCTGATCGGTGTGCTCGCGGTGTCCGGGCCCCTCGCGGACCGCCCGCCCGAGGCCTTCGGGCCGCTGCTGGTCGCGGCGCTCGCCGGCACCGCGACGCTCGGGGTGGTCGTCCAGGCGCTCGTGCTGGTGCCCTTCCTGCGAGCCACCGGGTTCCGTCTGCGGCCACGGTGGGGCTGGCGGGGCGCCGGGCTGCGCAGCGCCGGCCGGGTGGCCGCGTGGACCTTCGCGGGACTGGTCCTGTCCCAGGTGGCCTATCTCGTCCTCAACCGGGTCGCCACGGCCGCGGAGGAGGCGGCCCGCCTCGACGGCACTGCCGACCGGGCCGCCAGCGTCGCGGCCTGGGGTTTCGCCTTCGTCATCGTCATGCTTCCGCACAGTCTGATCGCCGTCTCGGTCGTGACCGCCCAGTTCACCGGGTTCGCCCACGCCGCCGGCGAGCGCGATCTCGACCGGCTGCGCCGCGATGCCATGGCGGCGGTGCGGCTGCTCCTCGTGGGCATGGCGCTGCCCGCCGTGGCCCTCGTGGTGCTCGCCCAGCCGGTCGCCATGCTCCTGTTCGGAGGGGACGCCGGACGAGGACTCGCCGTCGGCCTGGTGCTGGCCGCGCTGGCCCTCGGCCTGCCCGCCTTCAGCGCGACGTACCAGATGCAGCGGGTCTTCTACGCCCTGACCGAGGGCCGGACCCCGTTCCTGATCAGCGGTGGAACGAGCGTGGCCTGGATTCTCGCCCTCGTGGTGGTCGCCCAGACCGCCCCACCCAGGTTCGTCGTGCCGTGGGCGGCGCTCACCCTCGCCGGAACCCAGATCCTGTCCGCGGTCCTGCTGGTCGTCGTGCTCCACCGTCGGCTGGGTGGTTTCGGGGCCCGCGGGACGGCCTGGGTGGCGATTCGGGCGCTGCTGGCTGCGGCGGCCGCCGGCACGGTGACGGCGGCTGTCCTGCTCGTCACTGGGACCGATGCCGCGGCCGGGAACTGGCCGCTTCCCACGGCGGCCGACCGGTGGTCCGCCCTGGTCCCCGTGGTCGCGGGCGGCCTGCTCTGCGTCGCCGGGTACGCGGGTGCCGCGTGGGCGCTCGACCTGCGCGAGGCGACCCGGTTCGTCGTTCTGGCCCGTCGACTCCTCGACCGGGTGCGCCCGGACCGTGGCCCGCGGCAGTGATCGGCTCGCCCGACCCGCGCGCGGGTTGGGCGAGCCGCTGTCCGCGGACATCTAGACTGAGACGTCGACAGCCACGGCGCCACCGCGGGGCGGAGGCGTCTCCGGTCGGGCCGGCGATAGGCGGAGGAGGCGCCCGTGGAGCGCATCGGAGACGGCGCCCTGCTCGCCGGTCGCTACCGGCTGGCCGAAAAGGTGCACGCCGACCCCGTCGCGACGCTCTGGCGTGCCCAGGACGTCACCCTCGACCGGGCGGCGGCCGTCCGTGTCCTCGCCGCGGGCCACTCCCACGTGGACGCCACGCTGGACGCCGCCCGCCGGGCCGCCATCATCGACGACCACCGGCTGCAGCGGGTCCTGGGGGTCGGAGTCGAGGCGGGCTGCGGCTACGTCATCCTGGAGTGGATCGAGGGGCCGGGGGGGAGTGAACTCGCCGGCCGGGTCGGCGAGCGGGAGGCCCGCCGCATCGTCCGGGAGGCCGCCGAGGCCGTCGAGGCGGCGCGGTCCCGGGGACTGCGTCACGGTCGGCTGACGCCCGGTCACATCCGGCGGACCGCGGACGGTCGGGTTCGGGTGCTCGGGCTGGCCGTCGATGCCGCCACCATCGGCCTGCCCTATCTGGCTGGACCGGACAGCGCGGACCCCACGGACCTGGTCGCTGTCCTCTATGCACTCGTGACCGGACACCACCCCATCGGCTTCGTCGAGGGCCTGCTCGGTGCCCCCAGCACTGCCGGGCGACCGGTGCCGGTGCACGAGTTGCGTCCCGACGCGTCCCCCGACATCGACGAGTTGTGCCTGCGCACCTTCGCCGGGACTCCGCCCGCCACCGCAGGCGAGGTGGCGGCACTTCTGGCCGAGCGGGCGACACCGTCGAACCATCCTGGCGGCGGCCCCCTGGTCGCGGTCGTGGGGGACGGGCTGCCGGGGACCACGGCGGCGGCGGACACCCCGGTCACGGCTGCCCTGCCGGACGAGGCCGCCTTCGCCTCGAGGTCCGCCGGTGCCGAGCCGAACGCACCGCAGCACATCGACCTCCGGCCGTACGACGCCGGCCTCGCGCCGTCGGCTCCCGCCGGTCAGCCACCGCATGTGGTCCCTGGGTTCTCAGCCTTCCCGGACCCCCGGCCGCCATCGGTCACTGCCTCACCGGACCACTTCGTGGAGGCGTCCGTCCCGGCTCGTGCCGCTGGCGCCGGCGGTGCGCTGGCGACGGTCCGCACCGGCTCACGCCGGGCGGTCGTCGCGCTCCGGGACTCCTTCGCGACGCACGCGGACGGAGCCCGGCGGCGCTTGGGGGGCGGGGCTCCCGAAGACCCGTCCCCACGCCGACGCGACAGGGGCGGGTGGGGTGAGCGGTACCGCTCCTCTTCGCCCCTCGACGACGACTGGTCCATCCTGCCGCTGCCCACCGAGGTGGCTGAGGCACCCGCGGAGCTGGACCCGTACGCCGGGCCCTACGACCAGGTGAGGTGGGTCCCCGAGATCGAGCCGGAGCCTCCGGTGAGCGATCGCAGACCCCCGGTCCCAGAACCCCCGGCCCCAGTCCATGAACCGGTCGACCTCCCCAACGGCGGACCCCCGGACGCCGGCCGACGCAGTGACCCGGTACCGAGCCCAGCAGCGCCCCCGGTCCCGCCCAGGCGGGCACCGGCCCGGGAACTGCGGGGCGCCTCGACCCGCCGCCCGCTGGTGGCCGCCGGCGTCATCGCGGCCCTCGTCGTCGCCGTGAGCGTGGGCGCGGTGTGGGGACTGTCGTCGGTCGGTCCCGACCAGCAGGCCGAGCCCCCGGCCACCCAGGCCGCTCCCGATCCCGCGCCGTCCGCCCCTCCGTCGGCGGTCACCGAGCCCACCCCGCCCGCCGGACCACCCGCGACCCCCGTCGGGGTCCAGCCGCTGGACCCCGAGGGCGACGACGAGGAGAACGACGCGGACGCCCCCCGGGCCATCGACGGCGACCCCGCCACCGCTTGGCGCACGGCGGCCTACCAGACCCAGAACTTCGGCAACCTCAAGTCGGGGGTCGGGCTCGTCGTCAACCTCGGCGAGGTGGTCCCGACGTCCGGCCTCACCGTCACCGCACCCGGCGACGGCGGCACCTTCCAGGTCCTCGCCGCCTCCCAGCCGGTGTTCGACGGTGCCACTCCCCTCGCCGACGGCACCACCTCCACCGCCGGTCCGGTGCCCCTCACCTGGGATCCGGTCGAGACCCAGTACCTGATCATCTGGTTCACGGCGCTGCCCCAGAACGAGGGACAGTGGCGCGGGCTCATCAGCGAGGTCGCACTGTCGTGAGCGGGGAGCCGTCCGATCACGATCTCGTCGCGGCCCACGTGGCGGGTGATGCCGAGGCATTCGCCGAGCTCTTCCGCCGCCACCGTGACGTCCTGTGGGCGGTGGCGCTGCGCACCACGAGCAACCCGGACGACGCGGCGGACGCCTTGCAGGACGCCATGCTCTCCGCGCTGCGGGGCGCGGCGACGTTCCGCGGCCGATCGGCGGTGCGGACCTGGCTCTACCGGATCGTCGTCAACGCGTGCCTGGACCGGTTGCGCCGCTCCGCCGCCCGTCCGGCGGTGCCGCTGACCGATCACGACCCGGCCGATCCCTCCGACGCCATGGCGACGACACGGCACCGGGTCGACCTGCTCCGGGCGCTGGGGACGTTGTCGCCGGGACAGCGTGCCGCGGTCGTCCTCGTGGATGCCCACGGCCTGCCCGTGGCCGAGGTCGCCGAGATTCTCGAGGTTCCGGTCGGCACCGTGAAGTCGAGGTGTGCCCGGGCGCGGGCTCACCTCGCCAAGGAACTGGGTGGTCCCGGACGCGACGCCGCCACCCGGCGGCACGGGAACCCCGGGGCGGCCCCCGACGTCACATCCGAGTACCCGTGGCAGGGACGGAGGTGAACGAGGTGAGCGGAACCGACCTGGGCGACGACGGGCACGAGTGGGTGTCACGACTGCTCGCCGCCGATGCGCCCGGACCCATCCCGCCCGCGGTCGCGGGCCGGATCGAGGACTCCCTGCGCGCGGCGGCCGGAGTCACCCAGACCGGGGAACGCCCGCGGGTGTTCGGCGGTTCGTCGCCGGCTCGGCCGTCCCCGTTCGCCTCCCCGTCCGGGAGTCGGCGCGCGGAGCCCGCGCGTGACGACACGAGTCGGCAGTCCGCGACCGGAGCGCGCCGGGGGGGCTCCCGGAGGGGACGTCGCGAGGAGGCTGCCGAGGCCCGCCGCCACGTCACTCTGTACCGGTTGCTCCCGGTGGCTGCCGGCGTCGCGGCACTGGGGATCGCCGTCACCGTCGTCGTCAACCTCACCACCGGTGAGGAGGACGCGGCCGACGAGGCGACCCTGTCCGGACCCGCAGAGGCCGCCGCCGAGCCGGGGCCGCCGCCGAACGGACTGGTGGGCACGGGCACCGCCTACTCCGAGGAGGGCCTCGCCGACCAGGCGCTCGCCCTCGTCGCAGCAGTGGGCACCGGTGAGGCGACGACGGTCGCCGAGGGGCTGGACGAGGCCACCGCGGAGGCGGACGCCCCGAGGGCGGCGGCGACGCCCGCCGCCGGGCCGCTGGCCTCGGCGGCGGGTTTCCGGGCCTGCGCGCAGAGTCTGGGCGCGCCGGACGGGATCCTGCCGGTGGCCATCGACCTCGCCACCTTCGAGGGGACGGACGCGGCGGTGGTCGTTCTGCCCAACCGGGCCGGAGACGGGTACGAGGTCATCGTCACCGACCGAGCCTGCGATCCCGGGTCCCAGCGCGCCACTGCGACGGTCCTGGCACCCTGATCACGCCCCGGGGTCACCGCCCAGGCACGCGGCGCCCGGGAACACCCCACCGGTCCTGGTGGTTGACGCACGCGCGAGGAGCGGAGGCGACATGTCCGGAGAACAGATGGACGGCACGGCCGTCGCGGGCGAAGACGTCCGTGACGTGATAGTCGTGGGGTCGGGTCCCGCGGGTTACACCGCTGCGGTCTACGCAGCCCGGGCCCGGCTGGCGCCGGTCGTCATCGAGGGCTCCGTGACGAGTGGCGGTGCACTCATGAACACGACCGAAGTCGAGAACTACCCCGGCTTCCCCGAGGGGATCCTCGGTCCCCAGCTGATGGAGCAGATGCGGGCGCAGGCCGAGCGCTTCGGCGCCGAGCTGGTGACCGACGACGCTGTCGAGGTCAGGCTGGCCGGTGCGGTGAAGGAGGTCGTGACCGGGGGCGGAACCACGTACCGGGCGCGCACGGTGATCCTTGCCATGGGTTCGGCCTACCGTGAGCTGGGACTCCCGGACGAGAAGCGGCTCAGCGGACGGGGGGTCTCGTGGTGCGCCACCTGCGACGGGTTCTTCTTCCGTGACCGGGACATCGCCGTCGTCGGGGGCGGCGACACGGCGATGGAGGAGGCGACGTTCCTCAGTCGCTTCGGGCGGACGGTGACGGTTGTCCACCGCCGGGACTCGCTGCGGGCATCGAAGGTCATGCAGGAGCGAGCCTTCACTGACCCCAAGATCTCGTTCCGGTGGAACTCCGAGGTGGTCGGTGTGCACGGCACGGACAGCGTCTCCGGCCTGCGGCTGCGCGACACCGTGACCGGCGAGGAGTCGGACCTGGAGGTGGCGGGTCTGTTCGTCGCCATCGGGCACGACCCGCGTGTGGACTTGGTCCGGGGCCAGATCGACCTCGATCCGGAGGGCTACGTCGTCGTCCAGGCCCCGTCCACCCGGACGACCCTGCCCGGCGTGTTCGCTGCCGGCGACGTGGTTGACCACACGTATCGTCAGGCGATCACAGCGGCCGGCACGGGCTGTGCGGCAGCTCTGGACGCCGAGCGGTATCTCGCCTCCCTCGACGATGTGGTGCAGCAGCCCACTCACGCCGCCGATGCCCTGGCCGCGGCCACAGCCGACTGAGCAGCCGACCGTCCGTCTCACGCCCCGTTCGCCGACCCGAGGAGCAGAACCGTGTCCGTCACCGAGACCACCGACGCCACCTTCGACGCCGACGTCCTGCAGTCGGAGCGTCCTGTGCTGGTTGACTTCTGGGCACCGTGGTGCGGGCCGTGCCGCCAGGTGTCGCCGATCGTCGAGGAGATCGGCGCCGAGTACGCGGACACGCTCAAGGTGGTCAAGATGAACACCGACGAGAACCCCCGGACGGCGGCCTCCTACGGCATCACGGGCATTCCGACGCTCAACGTCTACACCGGCGGCGAGCTGGTCAAGAGCATCGTCGGGGCCCGGCCCAAGCCGGCCCTGCTCAAGGAGCTGGCCGACATCATCGGCTGAGTCCCCTGGGCCGGTCGTCGATCCACGTCGTCCGGTCCGATCGGTGCCTGGGTCGGCCTGGCTGGGCGAGACTGGGATCGTGACGAGCACCCGGGTGGATCCCTGGCACGATCTGTACGCCCGTCGAGCCAGGGGAATGACCGCGTCCGAGATTCGCGCCTTGTTCGCCGTCGCCAGCCGCCCTGAGGTGATCAGTCTGGCCGGAGGCATGCCGCCCCCTGACAGCCTGCCTCTGGAGCTGCTGTCGGACATCGCGGGGCGGCTGGTCCTGACCGACGCCGCGGCGTCCTTGCAGTACGGCAGTGCCCAGGGCGACCCCCTGCTGCGGGAGTCGGTGGTCGAGGTTGCCGCCGAGTCCGGGGTGCACGCCCACCCGGGGGACGTCGTGGTCACCACGGGCTCTCAGCACGCCCTCGACCTGCTGGCCCGAATCCTGCTGGATCCCGGGGACGTCGTCCTCGTCGAGGCACCGACCTATGTCGGGGCGCTCGGGGTGTTCCGTTCGTACGAGGCGCGAGTGCGCCATGTCGAGACCGATTCCTCCGGCATGTCCGCGGACGGGTTGCGGGCAGCCGCTGCCGAGGAGCGAGCGGCTGGGCACCGCGTCAAGCTCGTGTACGTCGTCCCGAACCACCAGAACCCGTCCGGCGCGACGATGCCGGCGAGTCGCCGCGACGCCCTCGTGGCGGCCGCGGCGGCCACCGGCCTCCTGATTGTCGAGGACGACCCGTACAGCCTGCTGGGCTTCGACGGCGGACCGATCGCGTCCTTGCGGGAACGCGACCCCGGCGGTGTCGTTCACTTGGGGTCGTTCAGCAAGACGCTCGCTCCGGGGCTGCGAGTCGGCTTCGCCGTCGCTCCGTCCGCGCTGCGGGACAAGCTCGTGCTCGCCGCCGAGTCTGCTGTGCTGTGTCCCAGCGCCTTCAGCCAGCGGGTCGTCGCCACGTATCTGCGGGAGCATCCTTGGCGGGAGCACGTCAAGGGACTGCGCGTCAGGTACCGCGAACGGTGTGACGCGATGGGGGACGCCCTGCGCCGGCATCTCCCGGACGCCGGCTGGACAGCACCCCGTGGCGGGTTCTTCACGTGGGCACGTCTGCCGGGAGGGTTGGATGCGTCCGCGTTGTTGCCCCGGGCTGTCTCGGCCCGGGTGGCCTTCGTCCCCGGGTCCGCCTTCTTCGCGAACGACCAGGGTCGCGATCACGTCCGGCTGTCCTTCTGCCTGCCACCCCCCGCCGACATCGTCGAAGGTGTCCGGCGCCTCGCCGACGTCGTGACGGCGGAACGGGAAATGCGAGCGGCGGCCGGACGATGAGGGCGGACACGGGCGAAGGCTCGACGGCGATGCCGTCGGACCCGATGGAGCGCTTGTCCGACCATGCCACGGACACCTCGGTTCTGGTGCTCGCCGGTGGTCTGTCCGCCGAACGCGAGGTCTCCCTTCGCTCGGCCGAGTGCATTGCCGCCGTCCTCGCCGACTCCGGCTGCGGCGTCGAGATCGTCGATGCGGAACCCGACGTCATGGGGCAACTCGTCGGGAAGTCGCCGGGCATCGTGTGGCCGGTACTGCACGGTGCCGCCGGCGAGGACGGTTCCCTGGCCGAAGTGCTCCGCCTGCTCGGGGTGCCTGTGGTCGGGACCGGCCCGGACGGGTGCCGGCTGTCCTGGGACAAGTCGGTGGCGTCCGCGCTCGCGGCCGCCTCGGCGGTGAACGTGCCGTCGGCGGTCACTGTGTCGGCCGACCTCTTCCGGGACCTGGGGGCACACCGGCTGGTCGAGTCCCTCGTCGGGCGGCTCGGGCTGCCGGTTGCGGTCAAGCCCAAGCGCGGCGGGTCCGGGTTCGGTGTTCACGTGGTCAGCGACATCGACGGTGTCACGGACGCACTGGTGTCGGCGTTCGGTCACGACTCGGCGTGCCGCGTGGAACGGGCCGTGTTCGGGCGTGAGGTGACGGTGACGGTCGTCGAGTCGGTCGACGGAGCCCGGGCGTGTGCGCCCATCGAGGTGCGGCCCGTGACCGGGGAGTACGACTTCTCCGCCCGCTACACAGCGGGGGCGATCGAGTTCCACGTGCCCGCCCGCGTCGAACCCGGCACCGCAGAGCGCCTTCAGCGGGAGGCGGTGCTGGTGCACCGCCGCCTCGCCCTCGGGGCGCTGAGCCGGAGCGACTGGATCGTGGACGACTCCGGCACACCGTGGTTCATCGAGGTCAACACCTCGCCCGGGATGACCCCGACGTCGACGGCTCCCATGGGACTTGCTCAGATGGGCCCGCTGCCGGACGTGCTGCACGCCCTTGCGACGAGTGCCCGGCCACTGACCTGATCAGGTCAGGTCGGCGTCGGGTGCTGCCGTGGGGAAGCCGGAACCCGACGGGTCCAGGATTCCGACGATCCGGTTGAGGTCGTCGACGGTCGCGAACTCGACCGTGAGTTTGCCCTTGTTCTTCCCCAGGCTCACCGTCACTCGGGTGTCGAGTCGGTCCGAGAGGCGGGTGGCCATCGTGTCGAGCAGAGGCATCCGCCTCCCGGCTCGCGCCGACGTCCGTCGGCGAGTGGGCGCGTTCCCGGCGGCCACGATCTCCTCCACCGTGCGAACCGACAGACCCTCCGCGATGATGCGGGACGCCAGGGCCGAGGCTGCGGCCGGCTCCAGGGAGAGCAGAGCCCGGGCATGCCCTGCAGACAGTACGCCGGCGGCCACGTGCCGCTGCACGGCCGCCGGCAGCTTGAGCAGTCGCAGGGTGTTGCTCACCTGGGGGCGGGAACGACCGATGCGCTGCGACAACTCTTCCTGACTGCATCCGAAGTCCTGGAGGAGCTGCTGGTAGGCCGCGGCTTCCTCCAGCGGGTTGAGGTCGACCCGGTGGAGGTTCTCGAGCAGGGCGTCACGAAGGAGGGCATCGTCGGTCGTGTCGCGGACCACCGCGGGGACGGTCGCCAGCCCTGCGAGCTGACAGGCCCGCCAGCGGCGCTCGCCCATGATGAGCTCGTAGCCGACGTCCCCTCGGTCGTGGACTCGGCGAACGACGACCGGCTGGAGAACACCGACCTCGCGGATCGACGCCACGAGTTCAGCCAGCGCATCTTCGTCGAAGACCTGCCGGGGCTGCCGGGGGTTCGCCGTGATGGCGTCCACAGGGACGTCGATGAGCAGCGCGCCTGGCACGTCGACCAGGCCCACGGTCGCGTTCTGGGGCTGCATGGCCTCTCCCGCTCCGGGCATCCCGCCCCCGTTCGCTGCGTCACTCCCATCCTCCGAGGCGGGACCAGGTCGCTCGTCGAAGAAGACGTCCACGGGCTGTCGGTGTCGAGTGGACACCCCAGGCGCGCCGGCATCGGGGATCAGCGCCCCGATTCCCCGACCGAGACCTCGGCGTCGCTCAGCCATGGTCGCTCACCGTCCGTTCGCTGATTTCGCGAGCCGCCTCGAGATACGACAGGGCCCCGCTGGAGGTCGGGTCGTAGGTCATGACCGTCTGCAGGTGGCTGGGGGCCTCGGAGAGCCGGACCGACCGGGGAATGGCCGAACGGAGGACTCGGTCACCGAAGAGCTCCCGGACCTGAGCCGCGACATCGGACGACAGCCGTGTCCGGCCGTCGTACATGGTGAGCAGGACCGTCGTGATGACCAGAGTCGGGTTCAGGTTCGCCTGGACGAGCTCGACGGTGCGAAGGAGCTGAGCGAGCCCTTCGAGGGCGTAGTACTCGCACTGGATGGGCACGAGGACCTCGTCGGCGGCCACGAGCGCGTTGAGTGTCAGCAGACCGAGGCTGGGAGGACAGTCGACGAGCACGTAGTCGGGTCGACGTTCGAGACCGCTGAGGTAGGCCTGGAGCGCCTTGCGGAGGCGGAACTCCCGGGCCACTTCCGGCACGAGCTCGATCTCGGCACCTGACAAGTCGACCGTGGCGGGCACGCACGTCACCCCCGGCAGATCGGGGCAGGTCTGAATGACGTCCCGCATCGGGACGCCGTCGACCAGAACGTCGTAGATCCCGGCGACTCCACCGTGATGATCGACTCCGAGCGCCGTGGACGCATTGCCCTGCGGATCGATGTCGATCACGAGGACCTCGAGTCCACCGTGGGCAAGTGCACCGGCGAGGTTGACCGTCGTCGTGGTCTTTCCCACCCCGCCCTTCTGGTTCGCAAGAGTCACCAGCCGCGGCCGGGACGGCCGCGGCAGCGACCGCCCGACGAGAGCGATCCGGCGCCTCGCGTCCTCGGCGAGCTCGCGCGCCAGTGGGGTGTCCTCGTCGATCTGAGGGACGGCATCCGCCAGGCGGCGCCGGTACTCCTCCTCGTCGGCGAGATCCGTTGTCCAGTCGGTCTCGGCAGCACCCGTTTCACGTGGAACGGCCACCCCGCCGACCGGGCCCCAGGCCCTGTCGTCGAGTCGCGATCCGCTGTCGTCGAGTCGCGCCGGGGACGGTCGTGTCGTCACTCGCTCCTCCTCGTTCCTGTCGATCGGCGACGACGGCCGTCGTCGGGTCGGTGAGCAGCCCTTCGCCGAATCGTGCCACGTGCGCCCTCTCCAGCCCCCACCCGACGAGCCGGTCCCGGACATCCGACAGCTCCGATTCCGCGGTACTGCCCTTGAGGGCCACGACAGAACCGCCCCGACGGGCGAGGCGGGCGCTCCAGGGGAGCAGCCGATCCAGTGGCGCAACCGCCCGACTCACGACGACGTCACCGGAGACGTCCTCCGTCTCCGCCCGGCCGCGGACCACTCGGACCCGAGTCCTCAGGTCCAGCAGGTCGACGATCTCCTCGAGCCACGCCACCCGCCGGGCCAACGGCTCGAGCAAGGTCACCCTCAAGTCGGCTCGGGCCAGAGCCAGGGGTATCCCCGGCAGGCCGGCCCCGCTGCCGAGGTCGACGACCTGGCTGCCCGGCGGGCAGGCCGAGTGCACGGCGGCGGAGTTGAGCACATGCCTCTCCCACACCCGAGCGGCCTCGCGTGGACCAATGACTCCACGTGCCACGCCCGGCCCCCTCAGCAGCTCCGCGTACCGGAGCGCCGGGAAGGGATCGGGGAACAGCACCGCCACGGCCGACGGGTAGTCCATGTCGCTGCCTGTCATGCCAAGCCCTGAGGCCGTTTCACGTGGAACACGTCCTGGCACCAGGACGGTCGGTCACCCGACGAAGACGACGACGTGCCGTTCGGGCTCGACACCTGCCGACTCGCTCCGCAGTCCGGCCTCGGCCACGAGGTCATGCACCACCTTCCGCTGGTAGGCCGGCATGGGATCGAGTGGCACCCCAGCCCCGCCGACCGACCCGCCCCGGACTTCTGCGATGACTCGCTCCGCCATCAAGGCCGCCTCCCGTCGGCGCGCCTCACGCCATCCGCCGACGTCGAGAATGAGTCGGCTCCTTCGCCCGGTCGCCGACTGGACCGCCAGGCGCGCCAACTCCTGCAGGGCCTCGAGTACCTTGCCATCCGGACCCACGAGGACCTGGAGCCGGGACCGTTCCTGCCCGTCGCCGACGATGGCGACCGAGGGGCGCTCGTTCTCGATGAAGATGTCGATGTCGCCGTCGAGATCGACAATGTCCATCAACTCCTCGAGGTAGTCCGCCGCCGCGTCGCCCTCTGCCTCCAGCTCGTCGACCAGGACCGCACCACCGGCATTGGCGCCCGGAACGTCACCGCCCTGGGACTCCGACGCCTCATCGCCCCGGCCCGTTGCCGTCGTGTCTGTTGCCGTCCTGTCTGTTGCCGTCGTGTCCACGTCCGCTCCCACCCTGACTCCTCATCTGTCGTCTCGCGCAGCCTGCGACGGTCGACCCGTCTCAGCCTCGCTTGCGTCTGGACCGCGAGCCACGTTTCGGCTGGCTCCGCTGCCCCGTGGGACCTCCAGGCCGTCCACCGGCCCCCCTCGCCGGCGTGCCTGCCGCCGTGGAACGTCCCCGGGCCTTGCCGTCCCGAGCACCCTTCGCCGACGTCGGGGTAGAGGTCGGCCGTGGTGCCTTCGTCCCGGACGAGCCTCCGCCGTTGGCCGATGCCCCGTTCGGGGGGGGCAGCTCACCCGGTGACACCGCGGGCAGGCTCGGCGAACCGTGGCGCAGTGCCTTCCGCTCCGCCTTGCGACGGCGACGTTCCTCTAGTGCCTTCTCGGCGGGTGAACCGGGGGACGGCATCCGCTGGATGACGACGTACTGCTGGGCAGTCGTGAACAGGTTGCTCGTGAACCAGTACATGATCACACCCAGCGGGAACCAGAGCCCGCTGATGGCGAAGACCACCGGGAGGACGTAGAGCAGCAGCTTCTGCTGCTTGGCGAACGGGCTGTCCAGCGCGGCAGGGGGCATGTTCTTCATGAACAGCTGACGCTGCGACCAGAACTGCGTCAACGTCATGAGCACTACGAGGATCGCTGCGATGATCTGGGGTGACGAACCGACCGACGCCGCCAGGAACGTGTCCGAAAGCTCAGCCCCGAAAATCGTTGCTGCGTCGGCCTGTGCCCGGAGCTCCGACGTGAACGGGCCGACCGAGAAGCCCTCCTGCGGGATGCCGTTCAGCACGCGGAACAGCGCAAAGAAGATCGGCATCTGAAGCAGGATCGGCAAACAGGACGCGAACGGATTCGTACCGGACGTCTTGTAGAGATCCATAGTTTCCCGGGTCATGGCCTGCCGGGAGTCGGGGTCGGTCCGCCCCTTGTACTTGTCCTGGATCTTCTTGATCTCGGGCTGCAGGAGCTGGAGCTTCCGCGAGGACCGGATCTGACGGACGAAGAGCGGGATGAGAAGCGTCCGGATGACCAGGACGAGGCCGACGATGGACAGGACCCAGGTCCACCCGTTGGCCGCGGGCATCCCGAGCCAGGTGAACAGGGTGTGCCACGCCACCATGATCCAGGCGACGCCCCACTCGAGGGGGTACAGGATGCTCGACAGGGACATCGCGTCGGGTGCTCCTCGCGACCCTCAGCGGGTCGTGGTCGGGGACGGGCGGGTGTGTCGGCGCCCGGGCGGGACGGGATCCCACCCCCCCGGGTTCCAGGGATGGCACCGGACCAGCCGCCGACCCGTGAGCCAGCCGCCACGCACGACACCATGGATCCGAACGGCTTCGACAGCGTACGACGAGCAGGAGGGAGCGAATCGACATACCGGCCCCACCAAGGGGGACAACGTGAGCTGGTACAGGCGCAGGACTCCGATGACCGCGTACCGCGGCCACATCGCCGGGCGCCGCCACTCGGGCGCGGTGCTCGGTGAATCGCCCGCCCGCGCCGTCGTCACGAGCGGGGAGCCCGGCGTGCCTCGATGCGCCGCCACGCCTGCGCCAACAGCGTCGCCAGTTCGGGAACGCCGAGGGACTCAGCGCCCGGACGCGCACGCACGACCACGAGAGTCTCCCCGGGAACCCGCCCCGCGGCCACCGGAAGGGATGCTCCCGCAGCCTCGCGCAGTCGGCGGCGGACTCGGTTCCGGACCACGGCGCCTCCCACGGGCCGACCCACGGCGAACCCCACCCGCACCCCCGCTGAGGCGGGACCGCTCGGGCCGGACCCCACCGACGCCACGGGCATCACCTGCACGACCAGCGGGCCGGCTGTCACTCGCCGACTCCGGCCGGACGTCCACCCACGAAAGTCGGCCCGTCGCATGCGTGCCGACCGCGGGATTCCCATGTGCCGGGTCCTGCCCGCCCCGCTCCCGCCCGTATGACGTCAGGCCGACAGTTCCTCGCGGCCCTTGCGCCGGCGGGCGGCGATGATCGACCGCCCCGCACGCGTCGCCATCCGCGACCGGAACCCGTGGGTGCGCGCACGCCGACGGTTCTTCGGCTGGAAGGTTCGCTTGCTCACGGGAGATCTCCTGATCGAACGAGGGACGACGGGGTGGTCCGGTCTTACGGGCAAGGCTAACGCACCAGCGACCACAGGGGCCAACCACAATAAGATACGCACGTGCTGGGGCCAGGTCAACGACCTCGGCCGTCTGTTGCCTGGTTGACTGTCCGTCCGGGCTGACGGGCAGTGCCCCGAGGGTCTACGCTCGCCACTCGTCTCGGTCGGGCCTGCACCCGCGGGTGAACGACTCGGGATGGAGACCCGAACACTGCAGCGAGACGACGACTATCGCCCCGAGGTGCTGGGTCGGCGTTCGCCGATCCGTGCTCCACATCTGTGGACATCACTGTGGACAGGGCGAGAGGGGGTGAACCCGTGTCGACCGATCAGCCCGCATCACACCTGGGCGGTGGCGGCGGTGACGACCTCGCACAGGCATGGTCAGCCGTCCTCACCCAACTCGAGCCCGTGCTGCCGAAACTGCAGCTCGGCCAGCTGAGGACCGCTCAGCCCCTGGGGCTGGTGGACGGCATGGCCGTGCTGGCGGTGCCGAGTGACTACGACCGGCAGACCATCGAAACCCGTCTCCTCGACCCCCTCACCACAGCCCTCAGCACCGCGATCGGACGCCCGGTCCGGGTCCGGGTCGTCGTCGACCCGACCATCGACGCCCTCGCCACCGAATCCATCGCGCCCGGACAACCACCCGCGGCCACCGACGCAGGCGAGCTCGGCCAGGTCGTGCTCGACCTGACCCCGCCGGCCGTCGGCTCCGGACCGGAAGCCGAAGACCCAGGGGCGCGGCTCAATCCCCGCTACACGTTCGAGACCTTCGTCATCGGGGCCAGCAATCGTTTTCCCCACGCCGCCGCGGTCGCTGTCGCCGAGGCACCCGCCAAGGCGTACAACCCGCTGTTCGTCTACGGTGAGTCGGGTCTCGGAAAGACCCACCTGCTCCATGCCATCGGGCACTACGCGCGCAGTCTCTACCCGGGGATCAAGGTAAGATACGTGAACTCCGAAGAATTCACCAATGACTTCATCAACTCCATCCGGGACGACCGCGCCCAAGCGTTCCACAGCCGATACCGCGACGTCGACGTCCTCCTGATCGATGACATTCAATTCCTTCAGGGAAAGGTTCAAACCCAGGAGGAGTTCTTCCACACGTTCAACGCATTGCACAATGCGAACAAGCAGGTCGTCATCACGAGCGATGTTCCTCCCAAGCAGCTCCAGGGCTTCGAGGAGCGCATGCGCAGCCGGTTCGAATGGGGGCTCCTCACCGACGTCCAACCCCCTGACCTGGAGACTCGTATCGCGATCCTCCGCAAGAAGGCGATTGGCGACGCCCTCGCGGTACCGGACGACGTCATGGAGTACATCGCCAGTCGAATCACGACGAACATCCGGGAGCTCGAGGGCGCGCTCATCCGGGTCACTGCGTTTGCCAGCCTCCACCGGCAGCCCATCACGACACCACTCGCCGACGTCGTGCTGCGCGACCTCATCCCGAGTGATGGCAGGCCCGAGATCACCGCGGTTCAGATCGTCGCCGAGACGGCTAGCTTCTTCGGGGTCACGGTGGAGGACATCCACGGTTCCTCCCGGTCGCGAGTACTCGTCAACGCCCGACAGATCGCCATGTATCTGTGCCGGGAACTGACGGACCTGTCGCTGCCCAAGATCGGACAGCATTTCGGGGGAAGAGACCACACGACGGTGATGCACGCCGAGCGCAAGATCAAGGCGCTCATGGGCGAGCGTATGGCCGTCTACAACCAGGTGACGGAGCTGACGAACCGCATCAAGCGGCACTCCTTGGGCTGAGCCCGCCGGTCCCGTCATTCCGTCCCGACTCGCCCCGAGTGGCGATCGTGTCGGCTACTTGTCCCCATGCCTGTCCACACCTGTGGACAACTCTCGGCACCGTCATCGAACGTGTGTTCTATGTCACTGAGAGTGTCCTCGCCTCAGCGCACCGTCGACTTTCCCCACAGCCTGTGGACAACCCTGTGGACAACCCCGTGGGCCTGTGAAAAACGCGGCCTGTCGTCCACAACGTCACCCACACGAAGTCGCTGGTCGCCACGCCCTCCACACCCTCCGAGCTGTTGTCCCACCTTCCTCCACAGCTGTACCCCCAGCCGTTTGTCCGCCCTCACCTGCGACGACAGCCCGTTGCCCACAGGATCCACACCCCCGACGACGACAACGAGTCCTCTCTCCTTCCACACCCATCGCGTACCCGCACAAGGGCGCTAGGGTCGCGGAGCCCCCACAGGCACCCCGCAACCTCACCCGGGAGGAGGCCCATGCGCGTCACGATCGATCGCGATGCCCTCGCCGACGCCGTCGCCTGGACCACTCGCGTCCTGCCTGGCCGCCCGGCGCTGCCCGTCCTCGCCGGCGTGCTGCTCGACGCCCGCGACCCGGACACCGGCGAGCTCGAGTTCGCCTGCTTCGACTACGAGGTGTCGGCACGCTGCCACGCCGCTGCTGTCGTGGCCGAGGCGGGACGGGTCCTCGTCCAGGGGCGCCTGCTCGCCGACATCGCACGCACCCTCCCCGCGGGCGAGGTGTCCCTCGTCCTTGAGGGCGGAAAGGCGGTCGTCCGCTGCGGTGCGGCTCGCTTCGCCCTGCCGGTCATGCCTGTCGAGGACTACCCCCAGCTCCCGGGCTCGCCCGGGGCAGCCGGCACCGTCCCCGGAGACGTGTTCGCGACCGCGGTGGCCCAGGTTGCCGTGGCCGCGGCGCGGGACGAGACGCCGCCGGTGCTCACCGCGGTCAAGATCGAGATCGAGGGTCAGAACGTGAGCCTGGTGGCGACCGACCGCTACCGCCTGTCCCTGCGGGAGTTCACGTGGCACCCCGCCCGACCGGCAGAGAACCGGGCCTTCCTGGTGCGTTCCCGGACCCTGCAGGACATCGCCCGCTCGCTCGGCCCCGGCGAGGTGACCCTCGGGATCGACCCGGACGGCGGATCCATGCTCGGCATCGGCACCGCCGGGCGACGCACCACCCTTCCCACCATGGACGGGGAGTACCCGCCCGTCCGAAAGCTCCTGCCCACCACGTCCCAGACCCTCGCCACGGTCGAGACCGGTGCGCTGGTCGACGGCGTCCGTCGGGTCGCGCTCGTCGGTGACCGCTCGCCGGTCCGGCTCTCCTTCGCAACCGGCCAGGTCCTCCTCGAGACCGGCGCCGGTGAGGACGCCCAGGCCAGCGACACCGTGCCGGCCGAGGTGACCGGGCCGGACATCACAGTCGCCTTCAATGCCGCCTACCTGCTCGACGGGCTGGGCGCGGTCCAGTCGCCCGTCGTCCGGTTCTCCTTCACCGAGCCCACCAAGGCAGCCCTGCTGACCGGCCACTCCGCCAGCGACGACGCCGACCCGCACGGGTTCACGTATCTCCTGATGCCGATCCGCCTCGCGGGTTGAGCGGCTGTGATGGGCTGGTCCCATGACTGACTCGACCCCTCACATCGGCCTCGTGGGTCTCGGCCGGATGGGTGGCAACATGAGGCTCCGGCTGCGCGAGCGCGGTCTCTCGGTGACCGGGTTCGCCCCGGACCCCGCCACGACCGACGTCGGGTCCCTCGCGGAACTGGTGGCGGCCGTCCCGGCTCCCCGGATCGTGTGGGTGATGGTCCCGAGCGGCGAGCCCACCCGGCAGACCGTCGCCTCGCTGGGCGAGCTGCTGGCGGCGGGAGACCTCATCATCGAGGGCGGCAACAGCCGCTGGCACGACGACCGGGTTCACGGCGAGGCGCTCGCCGGCCGCGGCATCGGGTACGTGGACTGCGGAGTGTCCGGTGGCGTGTGGGGTCGTACCGAGGGATACGCCCTCATGGTCGGCGGCAGCGCCGCCGACGTCGCCCGGGCGATGCCGGTGTTCGATGCGCTCCGGCCGGACGGCCCGCGGGAGGAGAGCCTCAGCCACGCGGGGCCCGTCGGTGCCGGCCACTACGCCAAGATGGTGCACAACGGCATCGAGTACGCCGTCATGCAGGCCTTCGCCGAGGGATACGAGCTCCTCACGACCACCGATGTCGTCGATGACGTCACGGCCGTTCTCGGCGGGTGGCGGCGCGGCACGGTCGTCCGCTCCTGGCTGCTGGACCTCCTGGTCGAGGCGTTGCAGGAGGACCCTGGACTGGAGGGCCTGCGAGGGTACGCACAGGACTCCGGCGAGGGCCGGTGGACGGTCATCGAGGCCGTCGAGCACGCGGTCCCGATGCCCGCCATCAGTGCCGCCCTGTTCGCGCGGTTCGCCAGTCGGCAGCCGGACAGCCCGACGATGAAGGCCGTGGCGGCCCTGCGGGCGAAGTTCGGCGGACACGGCGTCCGGGCGGTCACCGATGCGCCCGGACGTGCCCGCCCCTCGGGCGACTGAGCCCGTCCTCAGCGCCCACGGAGCCTGGTCGGCCGTGCACCTCGAGCACCTGTCGCTCGTCGACTTCCGCAGCTACCCCGCTGCCGACCTCGACCTGGGTCCGGGCGTCACGGTCCTGCTCGGCGGCAACGGCAACGGCAAGACGAATCTCCTTGAGGCCGTGGGATACCTCGCGACCATGGCCAGTCACCGGGTCGCGGGGGACGCCCCGCTGGTCCGCCAGGGTGCGCCCGCGGCCGTGATCCGGGCGCGGGTCCGGCGGGGGGACCGAATGGCCACCACCGACGTCCAGATCACCCCTGGGTCGGCGCTTCGGGTCCACGTGAACCGTCACCCGGTGGCCCGGCCCCGCCGCTCAGCGCCCCTGCTCCGCGCCGTGATCTTCGCCCCGGAGGACCTGGCGCTGGTCCGCGGGGAGCCGGACCGCCGTCGGCGCCTCCTCGACGAGCTGGCGGTGGCCCGGGCACCGCGGCTCGCCGGTGTCCGCAGCGACTACGAGCGGGTGCTCCGGCAGCGCTCGGCGTTGCTGCGCTCGCTGCGGGCGGCGGCGCCGGGGGCCCGAACGGCGGCTGCCGCCGCGCTGGACGTCTGGGACTCCCACCTGGCGGACACCGGAGCGGACCTGCTCGTGGGTCGCTGCCTGGCGCTGGCGGCCCTGACGCCGTACGCCGTGGCGGCTTACCACGACGTGTCCGGGGGGAACGGGATGCTGGACCTGCGCTACGAGGCCCGTGGGCTGTCGCGTTCGGGAGCCGGAGTGCTGGACCTCGGCCCGGCCGACGCGCACCATCTCCTCGTGGAGTCCGGGGCGGCCGACGTCCGCGATCAGGTCCGGGAAGCTCTCGCCGCAGCCGCCGTGGCGCGGCGCCGGGACGAGGTCGAGCGCGGCGCGTGCCTTGTCGGTCCGCACCGGGACGAGCTGGAACTGCGGGTGCGTGGTCTGCCCGCGCGGGGGTACGCCAGCCACGGCGAGGCATGGTCGCTCGCGCTCGCGCTGCGGCTCGGCGCGTTCGATCTGCTCGGTGCAGAGGACGACCCGGACACCCAGCCGGTCCTCGTCCTGGACGATGTCTTCGCCGAGCTCGACGAGGCCCGCCGGCAGCACCTGGCCGACCGGGCCGCCCGGGCGGAACAGGCCCTCGTCTCGGCGGCCGTCGGCAAGGACGTCCCGCCGGCCGCCGGTGGTCGGACCGTCTCCGTGGTCCGGGATCCGGGGACCGGTCTGTCACGGCTCGAGGCGGCGTGACCGTGGACCCCGTGGACCCACCTGATGCAGACGCGGTGGACGCGGTGGACGCGGCGTGGCGGCGGGCCGTGGCAGCTGCCCGGGCACGGGGCCACCGGCCCGGGGACGCGGCCGGGACGCGGCGGGCCGGGACCCGGGCGTGGGGGGCCGCCGTCCTGTCGGGTGCCGGTCCCGGCCCCCGGGACCCCCAGCGGTTGGGAGACCTCGCGGCCGGCATGGTCCACGAGGCAGGGTGGGAGGACCGGATCGGGGTCGCCGGGGTCATGGGCCGATGGGGCGAGGTCGTGGGCGAGGACGTCGCGGCCCGGTGCACTCCGGAACGCTTCGCCGACGGTGTGCTCGTCGTCCGCGCCATGACCACCGCCTGGGCCACCCAGCTCTCCTACCTCACCGGGGACCTCCGGCGGCGTCTGGCCGACGTGGTCGGCGAGGGTGTGGTCCACCGCATCGAGGTGCTGGGTCCGGCCGGACCGTCCTGGCGACACGGCCGGCTGCGGGTGACGGGCACCAGGGGACCGCGGGACACCTACGGGTGAGTGTCCGTCGCGCCCTGCTCCGGCGGCGGCCCTCATGGGGGGGTACGAGAGCCTCCGCTCGGACCTCCTGAGTGCCTCACAGGAGCGCCGATGCGCACGTCTGCCCGAGGACGGCCCGGTAGGATGAGGGGTCAATCCACCGAAGGAGCCGTTCCTTGGCCGACGCCATCATGCCCACGTCCGTGACGGATCGTCCCGCTGCTTCGACGGACGGCGGGTACGACGCCCGGAACATCACCGTCCTCGAGGGGCTCGAGGCGGTCCGCAAGCGGCCCGGTATGTACATCGGCTCCACCGGTCCACGGGGTCTGCACCACCTCGTCTACGAGGTCGTCGACAACTCGGTGGACGAGGCCCTGGCCGGCTACTGCACTGAGATCGAGATCGCCCTGCTGCCGGACGGTGGCGTCCGGGTCGTGGACGACGGGCGCGGGATTCCGGTCGATCTCCACCCCGTGGAGCAACGCCCGGCGGTCGAGGTCGTCCTCACGGTCCTTCACGCGGGCGGCAAGTTCGGCGGCGGTGGATACTCCGTCTCCGGTGGGCTCCACGGTGTCGGGGTGAGCGTGGTCAACGCCTTGTCGCGGCGGCTGCAGGTCGAGGTCCGGCGCCAGGGCCGCGTGTGGCGGCAGGCGTACGAACGGGGCGTTCCGGTCGCCGACCTCCAGCAGGGCGAGCAGACCGAGGTGACCGGGACCACCGTGACCTTCTGGCCGGATCCGGAGGTCTTCGAGATCCTGGACTTCGATGCCGAGACCCTGCGGACTCGCTTCCAGCAGATGGCGTTCCTCACCAAGGGGCTGCGGCTGACCCTCACCGACCTGCGGCCGGACCACACGACCCAGACGGCCGAGGTCGCCGACGCCGACGCCGACGGCGAGCGGTCACGGTTCGACGCACCGGCGCCCCGGGTGGACTCCTACCGCTACGAGGGTGGCCTCGTCGACTACGTCGCACACCTGAACGGGGCGAAGAAGGCGGACCCGGTGCACGCCGACATCGTGTCGTTCGAATCCGAGGACGCTGCACGCAGAATCGGCGTCGAGGTCGCGCTGCAGTGGACGACGTCGTACTCCGAGAGCGTCCACACCTATGCCAACACCATCAACACCCACGAGGGCGGCACCCACGAGGAGGGGTTCCGGGCCGCGCTCACCGGTCTCGTCGGCCGCTACGCCAGGGACAACAACCTGCTGAAGAAGGACGAGCAGCTCACCGGGGACGACGTCCGTGAAGGGCTCACCGCGGTGGTGTCGGTCAAACTGGCCGAGCCCCAGTTCGAAGGTCAGACCAAGACAAAGCTCGGCAACACCGAGGTCCGCTCGCACGTCCAGCGGGTGGTCGGTGAGTCCCTCGGCGACTGGTTCGCCCGCCACCCGCGCGAGGCCCGTGACGTCGTCCGCAAGGTCCAGCAGGCGGCAGCCGCCCGGATCGCTGCCCGGCGTGCCCGCGACGCCACGCGCCGCAAGGGCCCGCTGGAGTCGATGGGCATGCCGGGCAAACTCAAGGACTGCCAGACCACCGATCCCGAACGCTCTGAGGTCTTCATCGTCGAGGGCGACTCGGCGGGCGGGTCCGCGATCAGGGGACGCAATCCCGAGACGCAGGCGATCCTCCCCATTCGTGGGAAGATCCTCAACGTCGAGAAGGCCCGCCTGGACCGGGCGCTCGGCAACACCGAGATCCAGAGCCTCATCACTGCGTTCGGGACGGGGATCGGTGAGGACTTCGACCTCGCGAAGCTCCGCTATCACAAGATCATCCTCATGGCGGACGCCGACGTCGACGGCCAGCACATCCGCACCCTGCTGCTCACCCTGTTGTTCCGGTACATGCGCACCCTGGTGGACGAAGGCCACGTCTACCTCGCCCAGCCGCCGCTGTACCGACTGAAGTGGATCAACGGTCCCCACGAGTACGCGTTCAGCGACCGCGAGCGCGACGCCCTCATCGAGGCGGGCCGGGCAACCGGGCGGCGCCTGCCCAAGGAGAACGGCGTCCAGCGCTACAAGGGTCTCGGCGAGATGAACTACGACGAACTGTGGGACACCACGATGAACCCCGACACCCGGACCCTGCTGCAGGTCACACTCGAGGACGCGGCGGCCGCGGACCAGGTGTTCAGCATCCTCATGGGCGACGACGTCGAGTCGCGCCGGGGGTTCATCCAGCGCAACGCCAAGGACGTCCGCTTTCTTGACATCTGAGCCGCCGCACCCGGCAGCCGAACCGCGGCCCGAAGGACTGACACGTGACCGACACTCCCACCGACGCCCCCGTGCCCGTGTCCCGCATCGAGCCCGTCGACATCCAGACGGAGATGCAGCGCTCGTACCTGGACTACGCGATGAGCGTCATCGTGTCGCGGGCGCTGCCGGACGTCCGCGACGGCCTCAAGCCGGTCCACCGCCGCGTGCTCTACGCGATGTTCGACGGTGGCTACCGGCCTGACCGGGCGTACTCCAAGTGCACCCGGGTCATCGGCGACGTCATGGGCCAGTACCACCCGCACGGCGACACCGCGATCTACGACACCCTGGTCCGGCTGGTCCAGGAGTGGGCGATGCGGTATCCGCTGGTCGACGGGCAGGGGAACTTCGGCTCGCCCGGAAACGAAGGGGCGGCGGCCCCGCGGTACACCGAGTGCCGGATGGCGCCGCTGGCCATGGAGCTGGTTCGGGACATCGGCGAGGACACCGTCGACTTCGCCCCGAACTACGACGGCCGGACCCAGGAGCCGTCGGTGCTGCCGGCCCGGTTCCCGAACCTGCTGGTCAACGGTTCGGCCGGAATCGCGGTGGGGATGGCGACGAACATCCCGCCGCACAACCTGCGCGAGGTCGCGGCCGGCGTGCAGTGGGCGCTGGAGCACCCGGACGCCTCCGACGCCGAGCTGCTCGACGCGCTGCTGGAGCGGATCCCGGGCCCCGACTTCCCCACCCACGGCCTGGTCATGGGCCGGCGGGGGATCGAGGACGCCTACCGGACCGGTCGGGGCTCGATCATCATGCGCGCGGTGGTGGCGGTCGAGGAGATCCAGAACCGGACCTGCCTCGTCGTCACCGAGCTCCCCTATCAGGTCAACCCGGACAACGTGTCCTTCAAGATCGCCGAATTGGTCAAGGAGGGCCGGCTGTCGGGGATCGCCGACATCCGCGACGAGACGTCCGGGCGCACCGGTCAGCGGCTCGTCATCGTGCTCAAGCGGGACGCCGTCGCGAAGGTCGTCCTCAACCAGCTGTACAAGCACACTCAGCTGCAGGACACCTTCGGCGCCAACATGATCGCGCTGGTCGACGGCGTACCGCGGACCCTCGGCCTCGACGGGTTCGTCCGCGCCTGGGTGGTCCACCAGCTCGAGGTCATCGTGCGGCGCACCCGTTACCGGCTGCGCCAGGCTCAGGAACGCCAGCACATCCTCATCGGCTACCTCAAGGCGCTGGACGCCCTCGACGAGGTCATCGCCCTCATCCGCGCGTCGGCCACCGCGGACGACGCTCGCGACGGGCTGATGACGCTGCTCGACATCGACGAACTCCAGGCCAGGGCCATTCTCACGATGCAGCTGCGGCAGCTCGCTGCCCTGGAGCGGCGGCGGATCCGGGACGAGTATGACGAGCTCACGGCCCTCATCACGGGATACGAGACGATTCTCGCGGACCCGCACCGCCAGCGACAGCTCGTCTCGACGGAACTCGCCGAGATCGTCGAACGGTTCGGCGACGACCGGCGCACCCGGATCGTGCCCGCGGACGGCGAGGTCAGCATGGCCGATCTCATCGCCGACGAGGAGGTCGTCGTCACGATCACCCGGGGCGGCTATGCCAAGCGCACCCGGGCGGACAGTTACCGAGCGCAGCGCCGCGGCGGGAAGGGGATCCGCGGGGCGACCCTGCGCAGCGACGACGTCGTCGAGCACTTCTTCGTCACGTCCACCCACCACTGGTTGCTGTTCTTCACCAACCAGGGGCAGGTCTACCGGGCCAAGGCCTACGAGATCCCCGAGGGGGCGCGCGACGCCCGCGGGCAGCACGTGGCTAACCTGCTCGCCTTCCGGCCGGACGAGCGGATCGCCGCGGTGCTCGCCGTCGCCGACTACGCCGTCGCCCCCTACCTCGTGCTGGCCACCCGGACCGGCCTGGTGAAGAAGTCACGCCTGGGGGACTACGACTCACCCCGCCAGGGCGGGCTGATCGCGGTCAAGCTGCGGGACGGCGACGAGTTGGTGGCCGCCCGGCTGCTGTCGGACGACGACGACCTCCTGCTGGTGTCCCGGCACGGCCAGTCGATCCGGTTCCCCGCCGACGACTCCACGCTGCGGCCGATGGGTCGTGACACCAGCGGGGTCACGGGCATGCGGTTCCGTGGCGGTGACGAGCTCCTGGCCGCCGACGTCGTGCCGGCGTCGTCCCGCGAGGAGTCCGACGGGGCGTCGGGCCTGGACGTCGTCGTCGTCACCGAGGGTGGCTACGCGAAGCGCACTCCGGTGGAGCAGTACCGTCTCCAGGGTCGCGGCGGGACAGGCATCAAGGTGGCCCGGACCGGGAACGGGCGGGGCGACCTGGTGTCGGCGATCGTGACGACCGAGGGTGACGAAATCCTCGTGATCATGGAGTCGGGACGTGTCATGCGGTCCCACGTCGCCGACATCCGCGCCAGCGGCCGCGACACCATGGGGGTCATCCTGGCCCGAACCGGAGCGGCGGATTCGGTCATCGCGGCCGCTCTCAACCGCGAGGGCGGGGTCGTCCCGGAGGAGGGTCCGGTACCGTCTGACGGCATCGGCTCCGGGTCGGTCTCGACCGACCCGGACAGCAGCGGGGGACCGGGAGCGGTCCAGGACCCCGGCGAGGGAGGTGACGGGTGAGCATGAGCGACCCGACCGTGCAGACGTTCACGGCCTACGACGACGCGAACGACCAACCCGCCCAGGAACCCCCTCGTGACCACCAGTCGAGCCGCCCGACCGTGACGTCCATGCCGCGTACGGCCACCTCGGCACCTTCGGCGGCCCCGTCGCCGACGGACGCAATGCCCGCGGTCCCGCCCGCCCGGGCGCCTCGCCCGACGAGTGCCCGGCCGACGGGGGCACGTCCTGCCGTGGCACCCCAGGGCCGCGCACCCGCCCGGATGGGGGGTCGACCGACCCAGCCAGGTGGGGTACGGCGGGCCCGGCTCACGATCGCCCACGTCGATCCATGGGGTGTGCTCAAGCTGTCGTTCCTGCTCGCGGTTGCGCTGGGGATCGTCCACGTGGTGGCCGCCGTCGTCGTCTGGAACGTCATCGACGGCATGGGCGTGTTCACCGATGTCAACGACGTCATGCGTCAGATCGAGGGCGAGCAGAGCACCTTCGACATCTTCGACTACGTCGGGCTGCAGCGGGTCCTGTCACTGACCACGGTCATCGCCGTGGTCAACGTGGTGATCATCACGCTCCTGGCCACGCTGTTCGCGTTCCTGTACAACCTGGGGTCGGCGCTGGTCGGCGGGACCCGGGTGACCCTCACGGACGAGTGAGGGCGCCGGTACCCGTGCACCTCGGGTACTCTGAGGGTGCCGGTGGCGACAGCCGCGCACGGGCCTATAGCTCAGTTGGTCAGAGCGCTTCCCTGATAAGGAAGAGGTCACTGGTTCAAGTCCAGTTAGGCCCACGCCCGGTGCCGCCGGGTCTCACATCTCACCCGTGTCCCCCGGGGACCTGGAGGCCTACTCATGAAGCGAGTCATCGTCCTCGCCCTGGTCGGGCTCGGCGGGTACGCCGCTTGGCGCCAGTGGAACCAGCGCCGGCGCGATGCCCAGCTCTGGGCGGAGGCCACCGACCGGGTCTGAGGAGCCACCGGGCCTGGTGCCCGGCCCCGGGGGCGTGGCGCAACTGGCAGCGCACTTGCTTTGCAAGCAAGGGGTTACGGGTTCGAGTCCCGTCGCCTCCACCAGGCAGAAACTGACGACCGTCGTCACGGGACCCCGTGCCCGGGCGGGGCGTTCCCTCGCGGGCCCGGCGAGGCGGGCCCGCGAGGTCTCACGTGGAGGTGGCCACCCCGTGCGGGTCCGACACGGACGGGTCGAAACGCTCCACCACCTCGCCGTCCACCACGACCACCCCGTAGGCGTTGTCGAGGACCACCGGGGTGTCGAAGTACGTGATCTCCGGAGCGCGGCCCACCTCGGCAGTGATGAGGGGCACAGCTTCGGCGTAGAAGGCCTCGGCGTCCGCCCGGCTGCGCCACAGGTAGACCCCGTAGCCGTAGCCCTCGTCCCAGTTGAAGACGAGGTACTTCCGGATGCACCCACGCCGACGGCGATACCAGGCCACCGTCTGGAGGACCTCGGCGGTCGCCGTCTTCCGATCGAGCCCGGGTCGCAGCCGGAACTTCGAGAAGACCGTGATCATTTCGTCAGGGTAGGTCGGCGCCGCCTGTCAGGACTGGGCCGTTCCGCCCCCGTTGGTCCCGCCCGGCTCGGCACCGGGGTCGGTGCTGTCCGTCTCCGGCCGCTGCTCGTCGGCACCCGGCTCGGTGTCGGGAGTCGTGGGGGGGTAGGTCGGGTACGGCTGCGCCCACGGGTCCGACGCGGCCTGCCGGCGCCTGACGACAACGGCCACGACAGCCGCCGCGGCGGCCAGGAGCGAGAGGATGCCCAGCACTCGGCCCGCCCGCCCACGCGAAGCCTTCCGCGCCGCCTTGCGCTCGGCCTTCCGCTCGACGGCGGCGGCCAGTGCGGCCTGCTTGACGGCGGACCGGCGGGCCTTGGCGACCCGCCTGCCGGCCGCCGCACCTCGCTCGGCGGCCGCGGTGGCCACCAGAGCCCGGGACCCCTCCGCCTTGGCGGCGGCATCCCGGGCAGCCGCTGACACCCGGGGCAGGACGTCGTCGACGAGACGGTCCCGGGTGGCGTCGATGGCCGGACCGAGGCGAGTGGCGGCCGCCTCGATGCGCGGAGCGGTGACCTCGATCCCCCGGTCCCGGGCGTGCTCGATGCGGGGGGTCGCCCAGTCCTTCGCCTGCTCCAGGCGGGGGCCGGCCCAGTCCCGGGCCTGCTCGATCCGTGGAGACATCACGGCCGCGACCGTCCCGGCCGGGGTCTGGACCGAGCGCTCTGTCGGGCGCTGCTTCGTCTTCACCGCTGAACCTCCTCGACTGGCGCGTCCCTGTGGTCTCGCAGGCCCCATCCTGCCCTCAATGGCTCGCCGGCGCGCCTTCGGCGGCGGCGCGTCGTGCGCCCCCCGCAGGCGGGACCGGGCCGCGGTGACAGACTGCGGCCATGCACGCGACCCATACCGGCACGATCTCCACGACCCTCGGGGACATCCCCTTCGAGCTGTACGGCAACCATGCACCCCGGACGGTGGACACTCTCGTCGGCCTCATCACCGGGGCGAAGCCGTGGATCGACCCGGGAAGCCGGGCCCAGCGCCAGGATCCGTTCTACGACGGCCTGATCTTCCACCGGGTCATCCCCGGATTCATGATTCAAGGAGGTGACCCCCTCGGGACCGGGACGGGTGGGCCTGGGTTCCAGTTCGACGACGAGATCCACCCCGAACTCGCCTTCACGGAGCCGTACCTGCTGGCCATGGCCAATGCCGGGAAGCAGGGCGGGCGTGGCACGAACGGCTCGCAGTTCTTCGTCACCGTCGGCCCGACGCCCTGGCTGCAGGGCAAGCACACGATCTTCGGGTCGGTGCCGTCCGCCGAGGGCCGGGCGGTGGTCGATGCCATCGCAGCGACACCCACCGGTCGGCAGGACCGGCCGACGACCGACGTCGTCATGACGTCGGTCACCGTCGCCGCGGTGTGACCTGTGACGGGGACCCCGTCGGACGGCGCGGACGGACCATCGCCCCCGGGGGCGCGGTCTCCCGCCTGCCCTCGGCACGCCGACCGGGTGAGCTATGTCCGGTGCCAGCGCTGCGAGCGCCCGGCCTGCCCGCAGTGCCAGGTCCCGGCCGCGGTTGGGATTCAGTGCGTCGACTGCGTCCGCGAGCAGCGTCGGTCCGTCCCCAGTGCCCGGACCGCGCTCGGTGCGCCGCTCGGTGACGGCCGGCCCCGCCTGACCTACGGCCTGCTGGTCGTCCTCCTCGTCGTCTTCCTCGCCCAGCTCGCCAGCGGGAGCCGGGTCACCGCCGAGCTGGCCCTCGTCCCCGCGCTGTCGCAGGCGGAGCCGTGGCGGCTCCTCACCGTCGCCCTCGTCCACTCCCCCGGCTTCCTCGGCCACATCCTGCTCAACGGTCTCATCCTGTGGTCGGTCGGCCGCGAGGCCGAGCGCATGCTCGGGGCCTGGCGCTATGTGGCGGTTCTCGTGCTCACCACCCTCGGTGGATCCGTGGCCATCCTGTGGCTCACTCCCGTCGAGTCGTTCGGCGTCCCGACGGTCGGGATCTCCGGCGCGGTCTTCGGGCTGTTCGGCGCCGCCCTCGCCCTGGAGTGGCGACAGGGCCGCCCGGTCGTCCGCCAGCTCGTCGTCCTGCTGGCGTTCGCCATGCTCGGGATCGTCCTGCCCAGCATCTCCTGGCAGGGGCACCTGGGTGGCCTGGTGATCGGAGTGGCCGCGGGGGTCGTGCTCGCCGCCGCGCCGCGCCGGTCCCGGACACGGTGGCAGATCATCGGTCTGGTCGCCCTCGCGGCCGTGCTCGTCGCGTTCGTCCTCCTCCGGTGGTCGAGCGTCCCGCCGTTGGTGCTCGCCTGAAAGCCTCCGTTGTCCACAGCTGTGGACAACACTGGGGACGGATGACACGCGTGTGTTTCAGCCGCTCACGAACCTCAGCGCCAGCGAGTCGTCATCCCGAAGCCGATCAGCGCCACCCCGAACCCGGCGGCGATGTTCCAGGCGCTGATCCCGGGCACCGGGTACGCCAGGCGCGTGACGTAGGCAGTGACGATCCACGCCAGGCCGACCACCATGAGGGTCACCATCACCGGGGCCCACCAGCGTGGGGTCTGACCCGTCGGGGCCTTGAGCACCGCCGCTGCGGGATCGGCGTCCCGTCCGGCGAGGAGGCGGCGACGCCTCCGTGGAGGTCTGGACTCGGGCATTGCGGCCTCCTCGGCTCTCCTTCCGGTCGCCGGTGACCCGGCACCGCCCGCGCGCAGCCTAGGCGACGGCACAATGGACCCGTGGCGCGACGACGACCCGGTACCGCGGTGGCGATGACGGCGGCCCTCGCCGGCTTCCTGTTCGTGGCCAGCTCCGGCACGGCTCAGGGAACGGATCTTCGGACCGACTTGGGGGACCTGCGCTCCCTGGTCGCCGAGGAGCAGTCGCGGGCGGACCGCACCGCCGGGCGCCTCACCGGCATACGGGCCGAGGTGGAGGACCTGACTGCCGTCGTCGGCCGCAGTGACTTCGGGATCCGCTCCGTGGAGACCGTCGCCGATGACCTGGCCCCGCAGGCCGGCTTCGTCCCGGTCGCCGGTCGGGGCGTGGTCGTTACCCTCGACGACGCCCCGTCGGACGCCGCGACCCGGGCGCGCGCCGAGAGCCTTGACGACCTCGTCGTCCACCAGCAGGACGTCCAGGCGGTCGTCAACGCCCTGTGGCTGGCCGGTGCCGAGGGAATCATGCTCATGGACCAGCGGCTGATCTCGACCAGCGCCGTTCGCTGCGTCGGCAACACCCTGAGCCTCCAGGGGCGCCCGTACTCCCCGCCCTACGTCGTCACCGCGGTGGGCGACCCCGAGCAGCTCACGGCGGCCCTGGCGACCAGCCCCGAGATCCGGGTCTACCTCCAGTACGTCGATGCCCTCGGGCTCGGCTACTCGGTGGAGACCCGCGAGGACCTCAGCCTGCCCGAGTACACCGGGCCGATCGACCTCCAGCACGCCGAGGTCGCCGACGCGGGTGACCTCGCGGCGGCCCGGTCGTGAGCGCGACGCTGCAGAGCCGGCATCGGCGGCAGCCGCGACGTCGCCAGGCGACGGTCGGCGATGTCGTCCGGTCGGTCGTCGGGACCGTCGGTGAGCTGTCCATCACGCTGGGCGTCCTCCTGCTGCTGTTCGTCGTCTGGCAGCTGTGGTGGACCGACGTCGAGGCCAACCGCGACCAGGACCGGCTGACGGAGCGGCTCGAACAGGACTGGGCGGCGGGCACCGGCGGGCCACCTGTCGCCTCGGACGACGACCCGGTGCCGTCAGGTCTCACGGAGGTGCCGGTCGCGACGGCTGCGACCGACGGCGAGCCGTTCGGGCTGCTCCGGATCCCCCGCTTCGGGGACGGATACGCCCGGCCGATCGTCGCCGGGACCTCCGAGGCCGACCTGCGGCAGGGGATCGGTCACTACGACGGCAGCGTCTGGCCGGGCGGTGTCGGCAACCTCGCCCTTGCGGGCCACCGGACCACTTACGGAGCCCCCCTGGCCCGCATCGCCGAACTGCAGCCGGGCGACCCCGTCATCGTCCAGACCGCCGAGGGCTACTACACCTACCGGATCACCGAGTCACTGATCGTGCTGCCGCAGCAGGTCGAGGTGGTGGCTCCGGTCCCCGGTGAGCCGGGCGCAGTCCCGATCGAGAGGATGATCACTATGACGTCCTGCCATCCCCGCTACAGCGCACGTGAGCGATACGTGGTGCACGGGGTGCTGGACGACTTCCGGCCTGCGGCCGAGGGCCCCCCGGCCGTCGTTGCGGCGGGCTGAGGGCGAGCACGTGTACGCCGCCCTCTGGCGTCGCCTCCCAGGTCCCCGGCCCCTCCGGGTTGTCGCCGTCGTTCTGCTCGCGCTCGGGGCCGTCGCCGCCTGCTTCGTGTGGGTCTTCCCGGTCGCGGCACCGTACGTGCCGTTCAACCAGCAGACCGTGGAGCAGGAGGAGGGACCGTGACGGTTCGCGTCCTCGTCGTGGACAACTACGACTCGTTCGTCCACACCCAGGTCGGGTACCTGCGCGAGCTCGGTGCCCGGGTCGACGTCGTCCGCAACGATGCCGTCGGCGTCGAGACGGTGGACGGCTACGACGGGGTCCTGCTGTCGCCCGGCCCGGGACGACCGGGGGATGCCGGGATCTGCGTCGCCGCCGTGAGCCGGTGCGCCGAACGCGCGATCCCCCTGCTCGGGGTGTGCCTGGGCCACCAGGCCCTGGCCGAGGCCTTCGGAGCCCGCGTCACCCACGCCCCGGAGCTGCTCCACGGCAAGACGAGCCTCGTCGTCCATGACGGCTCCGGCGTCCTCGCCGGGCTCCCGTCCCCGTTCACCGGTACCAGGTACCACTCCCTGACGGTCGTGGCGGACACCCTGCCGGCGTCGATCCGGGTGACCGCGCGGACGCCCGGTGGGGTGGTCATGGCGGTCGAGGCCGTCGGAGCCCCCCTCTCCGGGGTCCAGTTCCACCCCGAGTCGATCCTCACCGAGGGCGGCCACCGCCTGCTGGCCAACTGGCTGGCGATCTGTGGCAGCGCCGGTGCGGTGGCTGCGGCCGAGGGCCGGTCGCCGCTGCTGTCCACCGGTCCCGCCTGAGCGCCCGTCGCCAGCCGACGGCAGACGAGAGACGACAGACGACCCGGTCAGGGTGCCGTGGGGTCGGGCTCCGTAGGCGTCGGCGAGGTCGTCGGCGAGGTCGTCGGGGTGGCAGTCACCGTCGTCGCCTGAGGTTGCGCGACGATGATCTGGACGGTGGACCCTGCCGGTGCCAGGTCCCCGGGCGGCGGGTTCTGGTCGATCACCGTCCCGGGTGGCTCGCTGCTCGCCTGGCCCATCTGCTCGACCCGCAGGCCCGCTGCCTGGATGGCGGCGATGGCGTCGTTGACCGGCTGCCCCTCGACCCCCGGGACCTCGACCAACCCGCTGGCCACGATGAGATTCACGGTGGAGCCGGGTGCCACCTGACTGCCGGCCGCCGGGTCGGTGCCCACGACCGCGTCCTGCTCGATCTCCGGGTCCTCGGCGAAGCGGACGTCGCCGGGCTGCAGTCCGATGTCCGTGAGCTGTTGGCGGGCGTCGGCCTGGCTGAGCCCTCGCACGTCGGGGACCGCGACCTGACCGGGTTGGACGGCCACCGTGAGGACCACCGTGATGCTGGTGGCGACCTGGGAGCTGGCGGCCGGCTGCTGGTCGAGAACGGTCTGCGGCTCGGCTTCGACCGTCTCCTGCGGCTGCTGCTGGATGTCGGTGAACCCGAGCCCCTCGAGTTCCGAGACCGCCTCGTCGTACGTGCGACCGACGAGGTCCGGCATGGTGACCTCAGCCGCCGCAGTGGTCGTGGGGGTCGGCTGGGCCTGACCGCCGCCGTCGCTGAAGTACGCCCACGCGAGGACGCCGACTGCGAGCAGCGCGAGCACCACCAGCAGGATCCACAGCCAGGCGAGCTTGCGGCGCGGCGGCTCGTCGTCACCGGGCTGGGGGTACTGGGTCCCGGTGTCGTAAGGGCTCTGGGTCCCGGTGTCGTAGGGGGAGCCGTATCCCGTGGGGCGCGCCGTCCCCTGGACGGGCCAGGCCTGGGTGTCGGCTCCGGACTGAGGGAGCCGGGCGGTGGCGGCCCCGAGGCCCGCGCCCGCGGCTGCTGCGGCGACCACCTGGGTCGCATCGGCCCCGCCGACGGGCACCCCGGTGGCGACCCGATCGAGGTCGGCGATGAAGTCCTCGGCGCTCTGGTACCGCTGGGTCCGGTCCTTGGTCAGCCCTCGCATGACGACCCGGTCGAGGTCGGGGGGCAGGTCGGGCACCAGGGCGCTCGGCGGCTGCGGCTGCTCTCCGACGTGCTGGTAGGCCAGCGACACCGGGCTGTCGCCGACGAACGGCGGGCGGCCGGTCAGCAGCTCGAACAGCAGGCAGGCCGTGGAGTACAGGTCGGAGCGGTTGTCGACGGTCTCGCCCTTGGCCTGCTCCGGGGACAGGTACTGCGCGGTGCCGAGCACGGCGTTGGTCCCGGTCATGGTGGCGCCGGTGTCGGTGATGGCCCGGGCGATGCCGAAGTCCATGACCTTGATCTCGCCGGCGTCGGTGACCATGACGTTCGCCGGCTTGATGTCCCGGTGGACGATGCCGTTGCGGTGGCTGTACTGCAGGGCGTCCAGCACGCCGGCCGTCACCCGCAACGAGTCCTCGACGTTGAGCCGCTCGTGCTCGGCCAGCACCTCCTTCAGCGTCCGGCCCTGGAGGTACTCCATGACGATGAAGGGCAGGTGGCCACCCGCACCGGGGACCTGCTCGTCCCCGGTGTCGTACACGGCCACGATCGCCGGATGGTTGAGGCTGGCCGCCGACTGCGCCTCACGTTTGAAGCGGGACTGGAACGACGGGTCCCGGGCCAGGTCGGTCTTGAGCACCTTGACGGCAACGGTCCGCCCCAGCCGGGTGTCACGTCCGGCGTAGACCTCTGCCATCCCGCCGCGACCGATCTCGCGGTCCAGCTGGTAGCGGCCACCGAGGAGCCGCGGGACACCACCGGTCTGGAAGCCGTCACCTCCCGCGCGAGGGTAACCCGGTCCGTCCGTCATGCGTCCTCTTCGTTCGTCCGGTGGGGCAGGCCGCCCCAGACTGGCACACCCGAGCCGTTCCCGGGTCCGGTGACGCGAGCCGTCATGACCCGTCCCCCGGCTCGGTCGCCGCGAGCGCCGCCCCCAGGACGTCTCCGGCCACCGGCGCCGCCACCCGGCTGCCCGCGCCGCCGTTCTCGACGACCACGGCCACCGCCACCCGCGGGTTCTCGACCGGCGCGAAACCTGTGAACCACGCGTGCGGGTCGTCGTCCTCGACCCCGGTCTGGGCGGTTCCCGTCTTGCCGGCGACGGCGACGCCGGGGACCGCCGCCGCGGTTCCGCTCCCGCTCTCGACGACCAGGGCCATCATGTCGGTGAGCGACTGCGCCACCGACGGGGAGACCGCCCGGCCGACCTCCTCGGGCTCGGGCCGGGCGACCACCGAGAGGTCTGCGGCGAGCACGCTGTCGACCAGCTCGGGGCGCATCACGACCCCGCCGTTGGCGACCGCCGCCGACATCATGGCGACCTGCAGCGGAGTCACCCGGACATCGAATTGCCCGATCGCGGTGAAGGCGGTCTGCGGCTCGTCGATCTCGTCCGGGACCGTGCTCGCGGTCACCCTGAGGGGGATCTCGTACTGGCGGCCGAAGCCGAAGGCGGCAGCCTGCTCCCGCAGCGCCTGGTCCCCGAGCTCCAGGCCCAGCGCGCCGAACGCGGTGTTGCACGACACGCGCAGGGCGTCGGCCAGACTCACCTGCCCCCCGGTGCCGCAGGAACTGTCGAAGGCGTTGGTCAGGACCCGGTCGGTCTGGGGCAGGTCCAGCTCCTCCGGACCCGGCAGGGTGGTCTGCGAGGTGCGCCCGGCGGACAGTGCGGCCGCGGCGGTGACGACCTTGAAGGTCGAGCCAGGCGGGTAGAGCCGACCGCTGACGGCGCGGTTCTCCAGCGGGCGCCCCGGGTCGGCGTTGAGAGCGTCCCACGCCTCCTGGACCGCGCCCAGGTCGTGGGAGGCCAGCACGTTGGGGTCGTAGGAAGGCTTGCTCACCATGGCGAGTACTCGCCCGGTCGCCGGCTCCGTGACCACCACCGCACCGGCTCGGTCACCGAGGGCGTCCCAGGCGGCCTGTTGGACGGCGGGATCGAGGGTGAGCCGGAGGATGCCGCCCGTCGGGTCACTCCCCGTCACGAGGTCCTGGATGCGGCGGTAGAACAGCTCGTCCGCGGTGCCGGCGAGGGCCTCGTCGGCGGCCCGCTCCAGGCCGGCCGTGCCCAGCAGGACGGAGTAGTAGCCGGTGGTGTGCGCGTACAGCTCCGGTTGCGGATACACGCGCAGGTACCCGAACTCGTCGTCGACCGGTTCCGAGGTCGCGACCGCGACCTGCCGGTCGCCGTCGCCCGCGTACATGTCACCGCGGTCCCGGCCGAACTGGGCGTACAGCGCCCGGGAGTTGCCGGGACCCTCCTGGATGGAGTCCGCGGCGACATACTGGATCCAGGTCGTGGCGACCAGCAGGCTGGTGAGCAGCAGCGCGGTGACCACGGCGAGCCGGCGCAGGGGGGCGTTCACCGGATCGGCACCGCCTCGGTCGGGGCGGCGTCCGGCCCGGTGGTCGACGGCAGGTCGGGGCGGCGCGCGAGGTCCGAGATCCGCAGCAGCATCCCCACGATGATCCAGTTGGAGACGAGCGCCGACCCGCCGTAGGCGATGAACGGCATCGTGAGCCCGGTCAGCGGGATGACCCGGGTGACTCCCCCGGCGACGACGAAGCACTGCAGAGCCAGCGAGAACGCCAGCCCGGCGGCCAGCAGCTTGCCGAAGCCGTCCCGCACCCCGACCGCCGTGCGCAGGCCGCGTTGCACGAAGACCAGGTAGAGGACGACGATCCCGAAGAGGCCCGCCAGACCCAGCTCCTCGCCGAGGGCCGCGATGATGAAGTCGTTCTCGGCGAACGGGACGATGTCGGGCCGACCCCGGCCGAGACCGGTGCCGAGCAGCCCGCCCTGAGCCATCCCGTAGAGACCCTGGGCGAGCTGGAACGACGCCCCCGACACGGTGTCGGGATCGAACGGGTCCACCCACGTCGACACCCGCAGCTGCACATGTCCGAAGAGCTGCCATGCCACGACCGCCCCCGCCACGAACAGCAGCAGGCCGAGAATGATCCACGACAGCCGCTCGGTCGCCACGTACAGCAGGGCCACGAAGATTCCGAAGAACAGCAAGGACGTCCCCAGGTCCCGTTCGAAGACGAGGACACCCACGCTGACGGCCCAGGCGAGCAGGATCGGACCCAGGTCCCGCACCCGGGGCAGGCGCAGGCCGAGCACCCGGGGGCCGACGAGACTCAGGGTGTCGCGGTTCGTCACGAGGTAGCCCGCGAAGAAGATCGTCAGCACGATCTTCGCCAGCTCCGCCGGCTGGAAGGTCGTGATGCCGAGGTCGACCCAGATCCGGGCCCCGTTGATCGTCACCCCGAGGCCCGGCACCAGGGGCAGGGCGAGCAGGGCAACGCCCACCGCAAGCGCGGTGAAGGTCCGCTTGCGCAACAGCCGGTGATCCCGGACGAGGACGAGGACCGCCGCGGCGGCGGCGACGCCGACGGCCGCGCCGAGCACTTGTCGGGAGGCGAACCCCTCCACCAGACCACGCCCCTCAGCGAGGTCGAGTCGGTAGATCATGACGACACCGAGCCCGTTGAGCAGCAAGGCGATGGGCACGATGACGGGATCGGCGTACGGCGCCCGGATCCGGGTCACGACGTGGAGTCCGAGACCCAGCCCTGCCATGAGCGCCATGTGCACCGGCAGCCCCGCGGGGATGGTGCCCTGGACGGCCAGCCCGACCGAGGCGTAGGCGGCCGCGGTGACGCCGACCGCGAAGACGATGAGCATGAGCTCCCACGCCCGGCGGCTGCCCGACGCCAGCGCGGCGACCGTGGTCGTCACGACGGCCCCGACGTGGTGGTGGGGCTGCGCGCAGGGGCGGGCGAGGGCGACGGTGACGTGGTCGTGCCACTCGACGGCGGGGCGGACGGCGACGTGGACGGCGAGGCCCCGCCGTCGTCCCGCAGTCGGGTGACGACGGCGTCGGCCTGGCCTCGGTCGTCCACGACGATGGCCGAGCGGACCTGGCCCCGGGCGAACACCGCGAGGTCGGCGACCTGGATGTCCGTGGTCTCGACCACCGACGACAACTCGAAGCCGAGGACGTCCTGCGGCAGGCCGCGGTAGACCGCGACGACCTCGTCGCCACCGGGCTCCCGGTGGGCGCCGACGTAGTACTGGTCCTGGCTCCACTGCCAGGACGCGACGACCCCGCCGGCGAGGCCCAGGAGGATCACCGTGACCAGTGCCCACCAGGCCAGGCCGGGTCCGCGGCGCGGTCCCCGCCGCCGGTCGGCGTGGTCCGGCTCCATCGCGGCCCGGGTCAGCATCGCGGCCCGGGCGGCGGCCCCCGAAGCGAGCGGTCCCCCGTCGTCGTCGACGTCAGCCGCGGCCCCCACGATCTGGGGGGTCGTCGACGGCGGGCGGTCGAGGTCGACGACGTCGGCCACGATGACGGTGACGTTGTCCGGGCCCCCGGCGCGCAACGCGAGCTGCACCAGCCGCTGCGCCGTCATCGCGGGGTCGGCGCCGGCGGCGAGGGTGTCGTGGATCGTCTCGAAGCTCACCACCCCCGACAGGCCGTCCGAACACAGCAGCAGCCGGTCTCCCGGCCGGCCCTCGCGCACCGACAGGTCGGGTTCGTCACCGTGCTCGCCCGTCAGCACGCGCAGCAGCACCGAGCGTTGCGGGTGGTGCTCGGCCTCCTCGGCCGTCAACGACCCCTCGGCCACGAGCCGCTGGACGTACGTGTGGTCGCTGGTGACCTGGTGGAGCCGGCCGTCCTGGAGCAGATACGCCCGCGAGTCGCCGATGTGGGCGAGGATCAGGCGGTTCCCGGCCCGCAGCACGGCCGTGACCGTGGTCCCCATCCCGGCCAGGACGGGCTCGGTGAGGACTCGGTCGAGCAGCCGGGCGTTGGCCGATCTGAGTGCGGCGTTGAGCCGGCTCTGGGCTTCCTGTGCCCCCAGCGACTCCCCGTCGAGGCCGGCGAGTTCCGCCACGGCGAGCGAGGAGGCGATGTCCCCCCCGGCATGCCCGCCCATCCCGTCTGCGACCACCAGCAGGTGAGGTCCCGCGTACCCGGAGTCCTGGTTGTTCGCGCGGATCAGCCCGACGTCACTGCGGGCGGCGTAGTGAAGGGCGATCGCCATCAGCGGCCCACTCCGGCAGCCCGGGAGGTCCCCGGCCCGCCCCTCGCTGGACCCCGGCTCACGAGCGCAGCTCCAGCACCGTGCGCCCCACCCGGACCGGGGTCCGGGGCGGCACCGGCCTGGGCTGCAGGACGGCGTCCCGACCCAGGTAGGTCCCGTTCGTCGAGCCGAGGTCCTCCACCACCCATCCCGAGGGGGACGGGGAGAGCCTGGCGTGGCGGCCCGAGGCGAAGTCGTCGTCGAGGACCAGCGTGCACTCCGGCGAGCGGCCGATGGTGATGGGTGACGTACCGAGGGTGATGGTGGTCCCCTTGAGGGAGCCGTCCGTGACGACCAGCCGCCGCGGTCCGGACCTGGGCGGCGGCGGGGCGGGGCGCTCGCGACCCGTTTCCCGGGTGACCCCGCGCGTCGGGCGGCGCGTCGCCGGGGTGGTGATCCGGGTGCCGAACAGGTCGCCGCGCAGGACCCCGACGACCCCCAGCACGAAAAGCCACAGCAGGACCAGCAGTCCCAGCTGGAGGACTGTGAGAGTGAGTTCGCTCATGGACCGGCGGTCACCCGAGTTCCCGCACCGCGATCCGGCTGCGCCCCACCGTCACGACGTTGCCGGGGGCGAGCACCTGGTGGGTGACCCGGGCCCCGTCGACGAACGTGCCGTTGGTCGAGCCGAGGTCGCGCACGGCCAGCCGGTTCTGATCCCCGGCACTGTCGACGACCAGTTCGGCGTGGCGGCGCGAGACCCCCGAGTCCGGCAGGACGATGTCGCAGGTCTCGTCGCGGCCGAGGACCGTGACGGGGTGGGCGAGCACGTACTGATGACCCTCGACCTCGACGACCGGGCGGCCCGGCTCGCCGCCCGGGTCGGCCGCCGGGGTCAGGGCGCCGCGAACCGTCTGGCTCTCGACCTCGATGTCGCCCGCCTCGATCCGGTCCTCGGCGAGCAGGGTCACCTGGACCGGTCCGACGAACTCGTAGCGCTGGCGCTCGGCGTGCACGAGCACCGCTTCGGCGAGCTCGTCGGCCAGGGTCTGCGCCCACTCCGCGAACCGGTCGTAGTCGTCGGGCGACAGGACGACCGTGAAGTGGTTGGGCACGATGGTGCGGCCGCGCGCCAGCACGGCGACGTTCTCGTCGAGCTCGCGCCGCAGCGCTGCGGCGATCTCGACCGGCTGGACCTCCGAGCGGAACGCCTTGGTGAAGGGCGCGCGGACCGCGCGCTCCACGCCCTTCTCGAATCGGTCGAAGATTCCCATCGCACCTCCCATCGCCACCGGGGCCGCCCGGAACGGTCCGGGCGCGGGCACCCGTCGGCTCGGGACAGGCGGCGGCACGGCCGCTGGCGCGCAGGGTACCGCCGAGAGTCCCCTGGGTCTCCCCCGCAGTGTCCCGCGCGTGGCAGGGGCCCTCTCCGCCCGGCCTCGCCGTCCGCGCCCGGTCCGGCGAGCCGCTAGGATGCAGTGTCACGCGCGAGTGGCGGAATAGGCAGACGCGCACGGTTCAGGTCCGTGTGTCCGCAAGGACGTGGGGGTTCAACTCCCCCCTCGCGCACGTGGTGCCGGCGGGATGATCCGCAGGCCGCCCGGGAGTCCTTCCCGGGGGTGAGGCGGCGATCCGTACAGGGCGTCGCCACACCCGGAACACGAAGCCCTCCGGCTCACGTTCAGGGCAGCAGACCGCGCAACCGCGCCGCGTGCTCCAGGTCGGTCCGGAATGTGTCGAGTGTGGTGAGCGTGTACATGCCGTCGATTTGGCCCGAGCTCCAGAGGGCGTGAATACGGCGCAGGTCGTTGGCCCGAGACAGCCAACCGATGCCGTCGACCACGGTCATGACGAACTGTGACGGCCTTCGCACGTCCGCCATCTCCTCCATCTCCCGCACAGCGTCGGTCAACTTGCTGCCGGTGGAGTCGAAAGCCTTCGCCGCGACCACTATCTGGGCCGCGCTGCCGGTGCCGGGGACAGCGAGGTCACATGGTGCCGTCCGGCGGTTGCGTCCCTCGAAACGACCACGTGTGACGTACGTCACGCCGAGGTCAGCGGCGATCGCCTCTATTCGGTCCTCGACGAGCCTGCCGGCGGTGCCCGCCGAGGTCGCGTTCACCCGCGTTCCGGACCTTGCGACGAGCAAATCACCGAACCCATAAGTCTGCGACCGTTGAGCCGCAAGGCTGGAAACGAGGGAGAACTCTGAGTCGAGCATCCGGACGACACCGGTCGGATTCTCACGGGCGAGCCGGGTCCAGGACGACGAACCGAGATGCTGGCGGAAGCGCGTTCTTCAACTTCTCTCGGCTCAGTCCGACGACCAGCCCGAGTATCGGCACCGTATCCGGGTTCGCTTCGATCCACCTTCCTAGCGAATCAAGATCCACGGTGGACAGAGCAGCCAAGGAATCGGCGAAATTCTTGATCGCCACGGACTCGGGGGTCTCCAGTGTCGGATCGACGTGGGCCGTGATCCGAGTCAGCGAAGCGACGTACTCGTCGTATGTGGGAATCGCCACCTGTCAAGGCCCTACCGCGCGATGAAGATGTACTCGTCGACGGCGCGCCGTGTCGCCGCCCGGTGCGTGCCGTAGTGATACTTGTGGGGAACCGCGCGCACCTCGACCTCGCGCCTCGTCTCCCGCAGAAGGGACACGATGGTGTCCATGTCGGGCAAGGCGTTGGATCCGTACGAGAGCACCAGCGCCGTGGAGTCGTGGAACCGCTTGAAGGTGTCCCGGAATGCCTCGACGATCGTGCGACGATGACTGTATCCCGTGTGCGGTTTGGGCAATTTTTTCGTGCTTGTTTCGAGCATCAGAGTGTCGCCCTCCCAATAGCGGGACAGACCCTCGAGGAAATGAAAGCGCTTCACGTAGCAGTTGTCATCGCTCGGGGGGGCATAGGGCGGATCGAGATACACTACGTCGTAGGGCAACGCGTCGATCACCGACGCCTCCTGCCGCGTGACTCGGGCCGGCGCTCCCGCGAAGACGGCCGCGTTGTAGTGCGCCACATGCTCCACGAAGTGATCCCGAATAGGCAGGTGCAGATCGCGCCTACCGTCGTCGTAGTGGCGCAGGTCGCCCGAGATGGTGAAGACGCCACGCGGTTGCTTTCGTGCGGCGGAGCGCACGAGCGCGCTGATCGCCAAGGCGCGCTTGTCTCCCTCCAGGTGCTCGACGTGGGACCAAGCAGAATCGAGGAACGCCCGGTCCTCAGCCGTGTAGAAGACCCCGTCGAACGTTCGCTGGATGAAGTCCCGTTCATCGGCGGGTGGCCCGACGATCCGCCCCACGTCCTCGGGTGTGAGAACTGTCGATTGGTTGGCCACGGTAGCCGTGACAAGCACCCCAGGGAATTCCAACATGTCGTTTGAGGTCACCGCGAAACCCTGACGCTTCAACAGATAGGACACCACCCCGGAGCCCGAGAACGCGTCGAGGGCCGTCGTGCCTCCCAGTCCGGCGAACACGTCCGCCAGATGCGGGAGCAACCGGTACTTGCTCCCCATGTACCTGATGCGTGGATAGGTCGCGCTCGTCGCGCTCGCCGCGTCCAGCGAGGTGGGGAACAGAGGGACGTGGGTGGTCATGAGCCCGATGATGCCGGAACGCACGGACACATCCGGTCAACCTCGGCGCGGGTCGCCGGCCGGGGCCCAGAGCGGCCCGGCCCCCTCTCCGGAGCCCGGACTCGCTCGCAGCCCGGTCACGTTGCCGGTGGGGTGGCCTCGCCATCGGGTACCGGGAAGCGCGGGGGTCGAACTGCCTCCAGATGCAACAAGACGTTGTGTTTCACTCCGCACATGTCGGCGCAGGGCGTCAGCAGGACGACCGTGAAGTGGTTGGACGGCACCGTCCGGCTCCTCGCCGTCGAGGTGGTCCTCGTCGTCGGGCTGGCGGTCGGGGTGGCGGCGGCCCGGGCCTTGGTGCGGTTCGTGGCAGCGGTCACCACGCCGGGCGGCCTCGCTGCCCAGTCGACGACGCTCAACGGCTCCTGGTACCCGGACCGGCCGTGGCTGGACCTCGCGGCGCAGTTGGTGTCGATCGTGGCGCTGGTGCTGCCCGCCGCCCTCGCCGTCCACCTCGCCCTGCGCGACGGGACGTGGGCCGATCTCGGGCTCACCGCCCGGAGGTGGGCCCGTGACGTGGGCGTGGGTCTCGGCATCGCCGCAGCGGTCGGGGGTGCGGGCTTGGCGCTGTACCTGGGTTCGCGCGCTCTGGGCCTGTCGCTGGAGGTCCAGGCCTCGGGCCTGCCGTGGCACTGGTGGACGGTGCCCGTGCTCGTCCTCGCCGCCGGCGCGAACGCCGTCCTCGAGGAGGTCGTCGTCGTCGGCTACCTGCTGCGACGGCTGGAGCAGCTGGGTGTGCCGGCCGCCCGGGCGGCGTGGATCTCCGCCGCGATTCGCAGTGTGTATCACGCATACCAAGGAGTGGCTGGGCTGGTCGGGAACCTCGTCATGGGTCTGCTGTTCGCCCGGTGGTTCCATCGGACCCGCCGGCTCGTGCCCCTGATCGTCGCGCACTGGGCGATCGACGTGGCCGCGTTCGTCGGGTACGCCCTGCTCGCCGACCGCGTCGGCTCGCTGTGATCAGCGAGCGGGCGTGGCAGCTTCGGGTGGGGTGACGGGCCCAGGGGACGGGGAGCGGCGGGAGGTCGCCAGCCACGAGCCGGCGAGGACGACCAGGAAGCCGACGACCATGCCGGGGGTGACCTCCTCGCCCAGCAGGCCTGCCCCCAGGGCCAGGGCCACCACCGGATTGAGGTAGGTGATGACCGCCGCCCGGGCGGGCCCGACCTCCCCGATGAGGGCGAAGAACACGAGCAGGGCGACCGCCGAGCAGACGACGCCGAGGGCCGCGACCGACACCCATGCCGTCCCTGTCACGGCGACGGCGTCGGCCGGCCACTCGACGACGGCCCACGGCGCCACGACGACGGCGGCCAGGGCAAGCGCGGCCGCCGTCAGCGGCAGCGACGGAGCGTCCCGCAGCCGGGTGGCGAGAATGATCGGCCCGGTGCTGTAGCCGACCGCGGCGCCGACCACAGCGAGCACCGCCAGCAGGTCCCCACCACGCACGTCGACCCCGACGAGCAGCGCGACCCCGGCGAACCCGACGATCAGGCCCACCGCCCGCCGGGTGTCGAGGCGGTCCAGGCCCACCAAGCGCGCCGCCAGGGCTGCCAGCAGCGGGACCATCGCGACCAGCAGGCCGGTGAGGGAGCTGCTGAGACGGATCTCCGCGAAGCTCAGCAGCAGGAACGGAGCCGTGATCTCGACGAGCGCGAATCCGACGATCCACCGCCAGTGTCCTCGCAGCCCTGCGAAGCCGCCCCGGGCGAGCACCACCGGGACCAGCACCAAGCTGCCCAGCGCGCAGCGCAGCGCCACCACGACGGCTGGGTGCAACTCCTCGACCGCGACCTTGATCAAGAGGTAGGGGATCCCCCAGACCACCGCCATCGTGGCGAAGAGGACCCAGCCCCGCGGACTCACGGGGCACGAGTATGCGTCCCGCGCTCCTGCACCTGGCATCAAGGGCTGTCCGCCACCAGGGCCGGAATCCTCGTGATCCGCTCGGCGTCCTCGGTCAGGTCCCTCGTCGGTGGTGTCCCGTCGTGTCGGGCCCGGGCGGGGCGATCACGGGTGCGGGGGTGGTGGCTGGAGTGGCGGTCTCCCGTGCGCTGTGCAGAATCTACAAATCTGGGATCCGAGCCACCCGGGACGACCCGGTCACCGCGCCTCACGAGGGCTCCAGGGATGGTCGCGACTGGGGGTGTGGTGTGGAGGGATCCCGGGCAGCTCCCGAGGCTGTCCCCGGCTACAGGCTGTGTGACACCCACGATGTCCCGTCCCGTCCCGTCCCGTCCCGTCCCGTTCAGCGGACAGAGGTCGGTCGTCGGTGTCCCAGGCGAGTTCCCCGACCGCGACAGCCCGGGCGCTCGACATGAGCCACGACCCAGGGACCCACAGATTTGTATGTTCTGCACAGCGCACAGGACGCCACCACTCCAGCCACCACTCCGCACCCGTGATTGCCCCGCCCGGCCCGGGCCCGACGCCACGTGACACGCCCCATCCGATAGGAGCTCTGACGGGGCGAAGCCGGGACCGGAACCGAGGCGGGGGTCACGGCTCGTCGGTGAACACGACCTCGACCTCGGTGAAGCCCAGTGAGCCCAGCAGCGACTCCAGCATCGACCGGGTGTTGTCGCGGGCGCGCTCCGTCAGCTCGTCGGACTCGCCGGCCGCCTCGGAGATCCGCCGCTCGGCCGTGAGGTACAGGGCCGAGTCGTCCTCGCCGGGACCGCTCGCACCGTCACCGAAGGCGTCGCGCACCCGGTCGAACAGCCCCCGGTCCCGACCTGCCACGTAGCTGCGGTCGAGGTCGAGGCTCGCCTCGCCGAGCTCCGGCGGGGGGAGCTCGATCCGCGCCGACCTCCGAGCCTGGTCGACCTCCACCGCGTCCTCGTCCAGTGCGGCGAAGTCCACGGCGGCGTCGACGGACCCGGCCGCGACGAAGAGGACGCGTTCACCGGCGAGGAACGACGGCAGCGGTGTCACCTCGGTCTCGAGATCCACGACGACCTCGTAGTAGCCGGCCGCCGCGCGGTACTCCCCGACGTCCGACAGCGCGGCGAGCACCGCCGGGCCGCTGCGGTCGACCGTCCGTTCCTCGATCACCGGGCCGGCGAACGGGTCCAGCCGTCCGGCGGCCCGGTCGACCGCCCACACCAGCGCCACGCCGACAGCGCCCAGCGCCAGCAGGACGGCGAGGACGACGATCGCCCAGCCCGGGACGACGGAGCGCCCAGCGCCACCGGAGGGGTCCGCGGGCCGGGCCGATTCCCCTACGGACGCGCCGCCGGGCGGGTCCGCGTCCTGTCCCGTGACTTCGTCGAGCGGCATCACACCTCCTCTGCCGACTGTAGGGGTCCGGACCCGGCCGGGAATCGGCCCGGGGTGTCTCCTGGCAGGGTGAGCCCGGTGAGCCACTCCCCCGCGGGCACCGGGTCCGGGGTCGCCCTGGTGCTCGTGGCGGTCGGGTCGGTGCAGGTCGGGGCGGGACTGGCCACGCAGATGTTCCCCCTGGTCGGTCCCGGTGGGGCGGTCTGGGTCCGGCTGCTGCTCGCCGCGGTCCTGATGGCCGTGGTGGTGCCGTGGACCCGGCTGCCGCTGCGGTTCTGGACGCTGCGGGGACTCGGCTGGCCGGCCCGGGCCGGGCGGGCGGTCGTCGCGTTCGGTGCCGGGCTGGCGCTCATGAACTGGGCGTTCTACGAGGCGATCGCCCGGATCCCGCTCGGGGTCGCCGTCGCGCTGGAGTTCGCGGGCCCGCTCGCCCTGGCGATGGCCCTGTCCCGCCGGGTCACCGACGCGCTGTGGGCACTCGGCGCAGTGGTGGGGATCGCCGCTGTCACCCTCGATCCCGAGGCCCTCGGCCGCCTCTCCGCCGGCCTCGACCCGGTCGGCGTGCTCCTCGCGCTGACGGCAGGTGCCCTGTGGGCCGCCTACATCCTGCTGTCGCGCCTGGTGGGTCAACTGGTGCCCGGTACCCACGGACTGTCGGTGGCCCTCCTTGTCGGGACGGTCCTGCTCGCACCGGTGGGCCTGGCGACGGGGGAGCGACTGCTCGACTGGCGCGTGCTCGGCATCGGTCTCGGCGTCGCGGTGCTGAGCACCGCACTGGCGTACGGGCTCGAACTCGAGGCACTGCGCCGGCTCCCGGCTCGCCTGTTCGGCATCCTCATGAGCGTGGAGCCGGTGGTCGCCGCCCTGGTCGGCCTCGTCCTCGTCGCTCAGGTCCTCGCCCCGTTGCAGTGGGTGGGCGTCGTGATCGTCACCGCCGTCAGCGTGGGCGCCACGCTCACCGCCCGGACTGGTCCACAGGGGCGACGACGAGGGAGGATCACGCCTGGTGCCCGGTGACCCATGGCGACCGCTTCTCTAGCCTGACCGGTGTCCCCGGTGGCCGCGCCTGCGGCCCCGTCCTGCCACCCCGACGCGAGGATGCCCATGCGCTCAGCAGCCCGCCCGCCGGAGCCGCCCGGGTGGACCGTGGACGAGTCCCCGGAGGTCGCGGCCGGGCGCTCCCGGCCGGGACGGCGCACCGGGTCGGTGACCACCCCGGTCCCGACCCGCGTCGACGTCACGGGCGAGTTCCCGGTGGCCTCGCCGCGGCCGCGCGGGGAGACGCCCGTCGCGGTCGTGGTCGATGCGCTCGACGCTCACGGCGGGGCGGTCGTCGAGGCGCTCGTCGACCGGCTGCGGGAGCAGGGCCTGCGAGCCCTGGTGCACGTCGGGCCGGGGGCGGAGGTTCAGGACTGGGACGTCGCGGACCTCGGCCGAGCGCTCGGCAGCACCCTGGGGAGCCTGCTCGCCCCGCTCCTGGGGAACGCGGGCGGGGGCGGCCTCGTCAGCGGGTTCGTCGCTGTCGCCGACGGCGGTGGCCGACTCCCCCGCGCGATCCCGTCAGCCTGGGGAGAGCTGCCCGCGGTGGTCGTGGGCACGCGTGCCCGTGGCATCCCCTCGGTGGCGGGGGACGACCGGTCGGCCATGCGCGCTCTGGTGTCCCACCTCGTCGACGACACCGGGGTCCGTCGCCCGGCGTTTCTTGCGGCTCCCGGGGGGCGTCGTGGCATGCCCTCCCTGGCCGAGGTCTTCCTCGCCGCCGCCCGCGACCGCGGACTGATGATCGATCCGGATCGTGTCCTCCCCGGCCGGCCCGGGCGCCTCGCCGGGTACCGAGCGACCGGTGACCTCCTGCGCCGCTTCCCCGACATCGACTGCATCGTCACCGGCGACGACGAGACGGCGCTCGGCGTTCTCGACGCGCTCGCCGAGGCCGGGACGGATGTCCCGGGTCAGGTCCGGGTGGTGGGCTACGGCGACGACCGGCGGGCCTCCCGCAGCCGCCCGCCGCTGACGTCGGTGGACCGCCGGCCGCGGGAGCAGGGGCGCCTCGCCGCCGACCTTCTCGTCGGAAGGCTGCGCGGCGAGTCGGCGGTTCGCGAGGAGACGGTCGAACCGCGGCTGGTCGTCCGCCGGTCGACCCTGCCGACGCCACCCCAGCTGCGACCTGTCCCCGACCCCGACCGGTGGCCCCGCTCCGGCGGCGGGGACCTGCTCGACCGCGCGGAGAGCACCGTCGGACCCGTTCCGGAGGTGCTTGACGCGGGCTGGGCCCGGCGGTGGCTGGAGCGCCTCGGCGAGCAGATGTCCGAGGGGCGCGTCCACGAGCCGTGGGTCAGGTCGTGGGGTCGGCCGGTGGGGTCGGTCGAGGAGGTCGAGCGGGCCACCGAGTGGTTGACGGCGGCGTCCCGCGCGGTCCACGACGCGGTGACGGTCCCGGGCGGGCCGGCTGAGCAGTCGGCCGCCACCGATGTCCTCGTCCGGGTCGTCGCGCACCTGACGCGGGCTGCCGGGGAGCCGACCCGCGCGGCCGAGCGCGCCGACACCCTCGCCGCCCAGCGGCTCGGCGTCACGCGGGCGTCCCTGGACTCCGCCGGGTCCACCGACGACACGCTGCGGGTCCTCGGGGCCGAGCTGGACGGCCTGGGGGTCCGGCGCCTCGTCGCCGTGGTCCCCGAACCGCCCGACGGCGGCGGCGGGCGCGTCGCCCTGGCCTACGACGAGGGCCGGCTGCTGGCGGCGGACGGGTCGCCCGCGACGCCCCCGGTGGGCGAGGCGGACGCGGACACCGCCGGCCCGGTCGTGGTGCGCCCGCTCGTGGCCGCGGGGGAGACCGTCGGACTGCTGGCCTACGAGCCCGGTCAGGGCCGCGACGGCTGGGTGTCCTCGACCGTCCCGGACGACCTCGTGGCGGCGCTCGAGCTCGCCCTCGCCCGGGACCGTTGGCGGGCCGGTGCCACCCGGGCCGCCGCCGCACTCGCCGAGACCGTGGCGGCGGCCGCCGAGTTGGAGGCGGCGCTCGACGGGGAGCGCGAGCGCCGGGTCGAGGCGGAGGCGGAGCTGCGGCGCGCCACCAGCGAGCTCAGCGTCAACCTCCAGGTCGACCCGCTCACCGGGATCCACAACCGGGCCGGCCTGGATGCCGCGCTCGAGCGCGAGTGGGGGGCTCACGTCAGCAGCCGACGCCCGCTGGCCTTCCTCATGGTCGACGTCGACCATTTCAAGGCCTACAACGACCGCTACGGTCACCTTCAGGGCGACGCCACCCTGCGCGCGGTCGCGCACGAGCTGCGCAGCGCCGCCCGTGGGGGCGCGGACCTCGCCGCCAGGTACGGTGGCGAGGAGTTCGCGGTCGTCCTGCCGGACACCGACGTCCAGACGGCCGAACAGGTGGCCGAGGCCGTCCTGGAGGCCATCCGCGGGGCGGGAATCGAGCACTCCGGGGCCGCGGTCGGCTTCCTCACGATCAGCGTGGGGGTGGCCGTGTGCATCCCCGCCGCCGAGTGGGCGGCCACCGACCTGGTCCGAGCCGCGGACGCAGCGCTCTACCGGGCCAAGGCCGAGGGGCGTGACCGGTCCGTCACCACGGTGACCGTTCCCCCGGTGACGTCCGCAGCGCCCGAGCGCGCCCTCGGCGCGGCGACCGGTCGCCGCGCCCTGGAGGGCCCGCGGCACTGACCCGGTCGGGCGACGCGACTCGGCGGAGGACAGCGCGGACGGCACCTGCGGCGGCGGGGCGCGCTCATCCCGTCAGCGCCGCGGCCACCACCTCACGGGCGGCCGCCTGCACCTGCGCCAGGTGCTCGGGGCCGCGGAAGGACTCCGCGTACACCTTGTAGAGATCCTCGGTGCCCGACGGGCGGGCCGCGAACCAGGACTCGTGACCGACCACCTTGATGCCACCCACGGGGGCGCCATTGCCGGGGGCGTGGGAGAGCACCGCGACCACCGGATCCCCGGCGAGGTCCGCCGCCCGGACGTCCTCGGGTCCCAGCTGCGCGAGCCGTTGCCGCTCCGCCCGGTTCGCGCGGACGTCCGAGCGGGCGTAGGAGGGCGTGCCGTGGCGGGCGGCGAGGTCCGCGTAGGTCTCGCTCGGGGAACGGCCGCCGGTCGCCGTGATCTCGGCGGCCAGCAGGGACAGGAGGATGCCGTCCTTGTCCGTCGTCCACACCGCGCCGTTGCGGCGCAGGAAGGAGGCACCGGCGCTCTCCTCGCCGCCGAAGGCGACGGAGGAGTCCAGCAGCCCGGGGACGAACCACTTGAAGCCGACGGGGACCTCGAGCAGGGGGCGGTCGAGGGCTGCGACCACCCGGTCGATCATCGAGCTGGAGACCAGGGTCTTGCCGATCGCGGCCGCCGGCCAGTCCGGGCGATGGCGGACCAGGTGGTCGATCGCCACCGCCAGGTAGTGGTTCGGGTTCATGAGGCCGCCGTCCGGGGTGACGACGCCGTGCCGGTCGGCATCGGCGTCGTTCCCGGTCGCGACCGCCGGACCCGGGTCGGCACTGCCGTCCCGGCCAGCCGTCATGGCCTCGACCACCGGTGCCATGGCGTACGGGCTGGAGCAGTCCATCCGGATCGCGCCGTCGTGGTCCAGGGACATGAACCGCCACGTGGCGTCCACCAGCGGGTTGAGGACCGTGACGGTCAGCCGGTGGTGCTCCGCGATCGCGTCCCAGTAGTCGACCGCCGCCCCGCCGAGCGGGTCCGCCGCCAGATGCACCCCGGCGTCCCGCACCGCGTCGAGGTCCAGGATCGACGGCAGCTCCCGCACGTAGTCGCCGAGGAAGTCGTGCGGCGTGGCGGCGGCCCGCGCCCGGGCCGCCGCCACGCGCGTCACCCCCGCCGCCCGGCCCTCGCCGGCGCGGAGGATCTCGTTGGCCCGGGCGGCGATCCACGACGTGGCGCCGGTGTCCGCGGGTCCTCCGTGCGGCGGGTTGTACTTGAACCCGCCGTCGGCGGGCGGGTTGTGCGACGGCGTGACGACGATGCCGTCCGCCCGGGCCGGGTCGTCGCCGGCCCGGCCCCGGTTGTGCCGGAGGATCGCCAGGCTGAGCGCCGGGGTCGGGGTGTACCGGCCGGCGGCGTCGACGTGCACGGCCACCCCGTTCGCCGCGAGGACCTCGAGCGCACTGACCCAGGCCGGCTCGCTGAGGCCGTGGGTGTCCCGCCCGAGGAACAGCGGCCCTCCGATGCCCCGGTCGCGCCGGTAGTCGCAGATGGCCTGGGTCATGGCGAGGACGTGGGACTCGGTGAAGGACCCCCGCAGGCTGGACCCCCGGTGACCGGACGTGCCGAACGCCACCGCCTGTGCTGGGTCGCCGGGGTCCGGGACCGTCGTGTAGTAGGACGTCACCAGGTGGGGGAGGTCGACGAGGTCCTCGGGGCGGGCACGGGTGCCGGCGCGGGGGTGGGTCACACCGTCGATCCTCACCGGGGGCGCCTGCGCTCTCAAGTGGCGACGGCTCAAGCGGCGGCCCGGGCCACCCGATGGGGTCCGGGTGAGCCCACGCCCCCTCGTGGTCTCGCCGGCGAGCCTCGACGTCACCTCGCTGGGCGAGCGCATGGCCGCGCTCCTGGCCTTCCGGGTTGCGGCGGTCGCCGTGCTGGCGCTGCTCGGCCTGCTCGACCGGGTCCCGCTCACCGTGACGCTCGACACCGTGGCCGCCGGGTACCTCGTCGTGACGGCCGGACTGACCCTGCTGAGCCGGACGGGCGGGCGCCTGCTGCGCCGGGCGGCGTTCACCGCAGGACTGGTGGCGGACGGGCTCTTCCTCGACCAGCGGCACGGCCTGATCGAGCAGGCAGGCCACTCACCGCCGGTCCACGCGGTGATCGCGGCCTTCCTCGTCGCGGTCTGCCTGCTCGGGTCCCCGGCGATCGGCCTGCTGCTCGCGGCGTGGCTGAGCATCCTGCCCTGGCTGGTCCGGGACGTGCCCGTCGACGCCTCTCCCGTCGAGCTGGTCGCCCTGTGGACGGTCGTCCTGGCCACGACGGCCGCGTCCTCGGTCCATCAGCGTGAGGCGCGGCGCCGGCGACGGGACGCCGAGGCCCTCCAGCAGCTCGCCACCGCCCTCCACCAGGACACCGTCCCCCAGGCGGTGGCGGTCCGGGTGCTCGGGTTCGGAGTCGGGCACCTGGGCGCCCGGCGCGGTGCGGTCGTGGTCGAGCACGGCCCGGCACTGGCGCTGCTGGCGGGCCACGGCACCCCGTCGGTGGTCCCGCCCGCGGAGACCGGTCCGTCGCCGGCCCTCGCACTGGCCGCGTTCTCCGCCGGGCCGACGGTCGAGCTATGCCCGGACCCGCGCCGCGAGCCCTGGCTCGTCACCGTCCTGCCCGGCGCGCACCGGCTCCTCGCCACCCGGCTGGACGTCGGCCTCCAGGAACGGACGTGGCTGCTGCTCGAGATGCCGGGGAGTCACCGGGATGCCGCCGGTCGTCGCTGCGTCGGCTTGCTCGGGCAGGTGGGTGCCATGAGCGCCCTGGCACTGGACCGGGTGCGGCTGCTGGCGGCGGCCACCCGGCGGGCCTCGCACGACCCGTTGACAGGCGTGCCGAACCGGCGCGTCCTCGACGAGCTCCTGGACCAGCTGACGGCGCGGCACCGACGCACCGGGGACGGCTTCTCGGTCGTCATGGTCGACGTCGACCGCTTCAAGACGATCAACGACACCCTGGGTCACGCCACCGGCGACGAGGTCCTCCGCCGGGTGGCCTCCACCCTGCGCGGGCAGTTGCGAGCCGACGAGACCGTTGCCCGGTACGGAGGCGAGGAGTTCGTCGTCGTGCTCCCGGGATCCGACACCGCCGCCGCCGAGGCGGCCGCCGAGCGCCTGCGCCTGGCACTGCACGGGATCGACGAGCCCGCGGCGGTGACGGCGAGCTTCGGCGTGGCGTCGCTCCCGGGCGATGCCCGCACCGGGACCGAGGTGCTGGCCCTGGCCGACGCGGCGCTGCTGCGGGCCAAGCACGAGGGCCGGGACCGGGTGGTGGTGGCGATCGCCGCCGTCCCCGAGGCGGCTGCGATGCACCGGCCGCGCGGGAGACACTAGGCGCCGTGCCCGAGCTTCCGCAGGTCGAGGCGCTCGCGGAGTTCCTCGCCGGTCGCGCCGTCGGCCGGGTCGTCGCCTCCGTCGAGGTCGCGGCCCTCAACGCCCTCAAGACCTACGATCCGCCGCCCTCGGCGCTCGGCGGGCTCACCGTGACGGGGGTCGCCCGGCACGGCAAGTTCCTCGACCTCGACGTCGACGGGCTGCACCTGGTCGTCCATCTGGCACGCGCCGGCTGGTTGCGGTGGTCGGAGTCCCTGCCGAAGGCCTCCCCTCGGCCCGGCCGCTCCCCGATCGCGCTGCGGGTGCGTCTCGACGACGGGTCCGGCTTCGACCTCACCGAGCAGGGGACGCAGAAGCGGCTGGCGGTGTACGTGGTGCGCACTGCGGGCGAGGTGCCGGGGATCGCCTCGCTCGGTGTCGACCCGCTTTCGGCAGCGTTCGACCGGTCCGTGCTGGCCGGGATCCTTGCCGGCTCTCGGCAGCAGGTGAAAGGTCTGCTGCGGGATCAGTCGGTGTTCGCCGGGATCGGCAACGCCTACTCGGACGAGATCCTGCACGTGGCCCGGCTGTCGCCGTTCGCCCTCGCCGGGCGGCTGACCGAGGAGGAGGTCACCCGGCTGTCGGCGGCGGTCCACGACGTGCTGTCGGGCGCCGTCGCGGTGGCCCGGGGCAAGCCCGCGGCCGAGCTCAAGGATGCCAAGCGCGCCGGGATGCGCGTCCACGGCCGCACCGGTCAGGCCTGCCCGGTGTGCGGGGACACCGTCCGCGAGGTGTCGTTCGCCGACTCCTCGTTGCAGTACTGCGCGACCTGCCAGACAGGGGGCAAGGTCCTGGCGGACCGCCGGCTGTCGCGTCTGCTGCGGTAGCCGGGTTCGTGACACGATCCGGGTCATGGCCGAGGTTCCGGAGATCCCCGCGTCCGACGTGCCCGACGACGCGGTCCTGGTCGACGTCCGCGAGGACGACGAGTGGCAGGCCGGGCACGCGCCCGGCGCGCGGCACTTCCCGCTGAGCCAGGTGCCGTCACGCCTCGGCGAGATCCCCGAGGGCGACGTGCACGTCATCTGCCGTTCCGGGGGGCGGTCCGCGCGCGCCGTCGCGTGGCTGCGCGAGAACGGTGTCGACGCCGTCAACGTCGGCGGCGGGATGCAGGACTGGGCTGCGGCCGGGCGTCCCGTCGTCACCGACGACGGCGACGGACCCGGCCGGGTGATCTGAACCCGCGGGTCCCGGGCGGGCCCCTCGTCGTCGCCCACCGGGGGGCGAGCGCGGACTGGCCCGAGCACACGCTCGCCGCGGTCACCGCGGCGATCGAGGCCGGGGCCGACGGGATCGAGTGCGATGTCCGCCTCACCGTGGACGGGGTTCCGGTGTGCGTGCACGACCGGACCGTCGACCGGACCAGCGACGGCCGCGGCCGGGTGTCGGACCTCACCCTCGACCAGCTCACCGACCTGGACTGGGGGTCCTGGCACCCCGCGGTCCGGGCCGGGGCGAAGGCACCCGACGACGCTCACCGCCTGCTGACGCTGCGGGGGCTGGTGGACGCGGTGCTCGCGGCGCCCCGACCGGTGGGCCTCTTCGTCGAGACCAAGCACCCGGTGCCCCGCGGCACCCACGTCGAGCAGGCCGTCGTCGAGTGCCTGCGACCGGCGTTCGGGCGGTTGCCGGTGGTGGCCGGCATGTCCTTCTGGCCGCCGGCCGTCGGGCGGTTCCGGGAGCTGGCCGAGGCCGCCGGGCACGACCTGCTCCGGGTCCGGCTCCGTTCGGCGCGCTGGCACGCCCCCGCCGGGCTGCCGCCGGACGCGCTCGGCCTCGACATCACCCTGGTCCGGCGTCGGCCGGACGCGGCGGCCGAGGCCCTGCGGCGCGGGCGGGTGGTGTTCGTGTGGACGGTGGACCGTGCCGATGACGTCCGGCTGTGCGCGGACCTCGGGGTGGACGGCATCATCACGAACCGGCCCCAGGAGACCCGTGACATCCTGCGCGAGTGAGCACCGTGACCACTGGGACCACGGACGGGATCGCGCCCCCCCGGGGCGGGCTGCGGGCACCGTGCCCGTGCGGGTCCGGCAAGCGGTACAAGCAGTGCCACGGCCGGGCGCGACCTCGCGAGACCTACACACCCCGGCCGTTCCAGGGTCTGCCCGGTGAGGCGGACTTCGTCGCGCTGCGGGAACTGGTCCCCGCCGCCACCCTGACGGCGCGGACGGCCGACGGCGACGACGTCGTCTTCGCCAGCGTGCTGCCGATGGCCTGGCCCGGGCTGCGGCGCCCCGACGGCGCGGTCTGGGTGGGGCTGCAGACGGCCGGGTCGTCCGGCGACGCCTCCCGTTCCCTGGCCGTGGCCCTGCGGGCGACTCAGGCGGCGCACCCGGGGACAGCGGTCACCCACGTGGACCCGCGCGGGGCCGGCGAACGGCTCCAGGACGTACTGGACCCGGCGGCCCGGCCGGCGGTGCGCGTGCACCCGGGGATGGACTTCTGGGTCGAGGGCCTGGCCGACGAGGACGAGGTCGGCGAGCCGGGGACGGTCGCGGCGGTCAGGGCGTCGCTGGAGAAGGCGAACGAGGCCATCGTGCCCACCGAGGCGGTGACGAGCGTCCCGAGCGCCTACTGGGTGCGCCTCGGCGGCACGACGTTCGTTCGGTGGGTCGTGACGACTCCCGAGGACGACTTCATGGACGCCCTGGCCCGGATGCACGCCGGTCGCGGTGACGGCGGCGGGGGGTCCGCGTTGGGCGAGGGCACGAGGTTCGCGGGCGCCTTCCGGGCGTACGGGTTGCTGGTCCCGGTGTGGGACCTCGGCCCCGACGGCACGGCCGAGTCCGTCGAGGAGCCGCTGGCCGGCTTCGCCGACCGCCTGGCCACCGCCCTGGCGGACCCCGCTCCCCTCACCCCGCAGGAGCGCCGAGCCCGGTCCGGCCTCGTCAGTCGGCAGGTCACCATCCGCTGATCCCACCCGGGCTGGTCGGCTTCCCCGGCGACGGGTGGGTCGGCGCCGCGCACCTGGTCCGCCGCCGCACGATCGCAGGGGAGGCGGCCCTACAGGTGGGGGGCGGCCAGTCGGGCGGCGGTCATCCGGGCGACCGCCTCGTCAGGGTCGTCGGTGAGGTGGAGGAGGTCCAGGTCCCGCTCGGAGATCATGCCCTCGCCGAGCTGGGTCCCCCGTACCCAGTCGAGCAGGCCGCCCCAGAACGCCGTGCCGACGAGCACGATGGGGAACACCTGGACCTTGCCGGTCTGGGCCAGGGTGAGCGCCTCGAACACCTCGTCGAACGTCCCGAAGCCGCCCGGAAGCACGATGAACCCCTGGGCGTACTTGAGGAACATCGTCTTGCGGGCGAAGAAGTACCGGAAGTTGACAGCCAGATCGACCCAGTCGTTCATCCCCTGCTCGTGGGGCAGCTCGATGCCGAGGCCCACGCTGTGCCCCCCGGCCTCGCACGCTCCCTTGTTCGCCGCCTCCATGACCCCCGGCCCGCCGCCCGTGATGACGGCGAAGCCGGCCTCCACCAGTGAGCGCCCGATCCGCTCGCCGAGCGCGTAGTTGGGGTGATCCCGCGGCGTCCGGGCCGAGCCGAAGACGCTGACCGCGGGCCCGAGCTCCGCCAGTGCCCCGAAGCCCTCGACGAACTCGGACTGGATGCGCAGCACTCGCCACGGGTCGGTGTGCACCCAGTCGGCCCGGCCCTTGTCGGCGAGCAGGTGGGTGTCGGTGGTCTCGGCGGGCACCATGCGGCGGCGGAAGCCGACGGAACCGCGGCGGTACCAGGGGGTCGGGGCGCGCTCGACGCCGTTCGACGCCGCCCCTCGGTCGATGGTCTCCGTCACGACCGTCAGGGTAGGGACCCCTGGCACGATCGGCCTCGTGGGTGCGTCCGAGGTGAGATGCGTCCTGGTGGACTACGGAGGGGTCATCAGCGAGTACCAGACCCCGGAGGTCATGGCCCGAGCGGGGCGGCGGGTACGACCGCGACGCCGTCGCGACGCCGGAAGGCCGCAGGTCCGTGGCAGCAAGAGGACAGCAACCACACGGTGCACCGGCTCACGAGTCGAGGAGTGGAGGGCTGGGTCTGGTCAGCCGCTCGGCCCGTCGGCGCAGATGGCGCTGCTGAGGAAGGGTGGTGGCCGACTGCGCCGCGGCCTCGTAGGCGGCGCGGGCGGCCACGACGTCGCCGACGCGTTCGAGCAGGTGCGCTTCCACGGCGGGCAGTCGGTGGTCGCCGGACAGCCGCTCGTCGGCGCGGAGCCGGTCGAGCAGGGCCAGGCCGCGGCCGGGCCCTTCGGCCATGGCCACGGCGACCGCGTGGTTGAGGGCCACCACCGGGTTGTCCGAGAGGCGCAGCAGGAGTTCGTAGAGCGCGACGATCTGAGGCCAGTCGGTGGCGGCCTCGCTGGGTGCCTCGTCGTGGAGCGCGGCGATAGCGGCCTGCAGCTGGTACGGGCCGGTCGGCCCGCGCGGCAGGGCATCGGTAACCAGTGCGATCCCCTCGGTGATGGCGTCGCGGTTCCACCGGGAGCGGTCCTGCTCGGCCATCGGCACCAGCTCGCCGTCGGCACCGACGCGGGCCGGACGGCGGGCGTCGGTGAGCAGCATCAGTGCGAGCAGCCCGGTGACCTCGGCGTCCCCCTGCGAGAGGCGGTGCATGAGGCGGGTCAGCCGGATCGCCTCGGACGACAGGTCCGGGCGCAGCAGGCCGGGCCCTGAGGTGGCCGCGTACCCCTCATTGAAGATCAGGTAGAGGACGTGCAGGACCGCGGCCAGCCGCTCGGCGCGCTCAGCGTCGGCCGGCAGCCGGAACGGGATGGCGCTGGCCTTGACGAGTTGCTTCGCCCGGCTGATCCGCCGGGACATGGCGGCCTCGGACACCAGGAAGGCGCGAGCGGCCTCCGGCGTGCCCAGGCCGCCGACCGCCCGCAAGGTGAGGGCGATCTGGCCGGCCACCGGCAGCGCCGGGTGGCAGCACAGGAACAGCAGGACCAGGCTGTCGTCGGCGTCCCGGCGGTCCGTGTCGGCGGCCGGGGACCGCCAGTCCTCCGGCAGCGCCCACGCGGCCAGGGCACCCTCCCGGCGAGCTCGGGCCTGCTCGCTGCGCAGCAGGTCGGTCAGCCGCCGCGCGGCCACCGTGATCAACCAGCCGCGCGGATTGTCCGGCACTCCGCCCGCCGGCCACTGCCGGGTGGCGGCGAGCAGTGCCTCCTGGACGGCGTCCTCGGCGGTGTCGAAGTGGCCGTATCGGCGCACGACCGCGCCGAGGACCTGCGGCGCCAGCTGTCGCAGCAGGTCCTCGGTCGGGGCACCGGACACGGAGCTGATCAGACCGCCATGTGGATCAGACCGCCATGTGGATCAGAACGCCATGTGGATCAGAACGCCATGTCCTCGTCGGACTCGACGATCGGCCGGACGTCGGCCACTGCGGCCGCTGTCACGTGCTCGGGCGCGGGGCAGGAAGCCAGCCGGGCGGCGATCTCGGCGGCCCGGTCGAAGCCGCTGCACTCCACGACCCAGTAGCCGGCCAGCACCTCCTGGGTCTCCGCGTAGGGGCCGTCGGTCACGACCGGCACGCCGTCGGCCAGCCGCAGCCGCCGCGTGTGCACCGGCGCGGCCAACCCCCGGGTCTCCACCAACTCACCGGACTCCGCCAGCTCGGCGTTGAAGGACTCCATGAAGGCGCCCATGGCCGCGAAATCCTCCGGCGACCAGGGCGGCAGGTCGGTCTCCTTGCCGGCCATGCCGTCGTAGTCCTGCTGAGACGCGTAGGTCAGGATCATGTACTTCATCACGGTCTCCTCTCTGCCGGCTCCCGGGCTGGTGCCGCGCACAGAGGATGTCGGAGCCGACGCCCCGGCCCGGACATCGGAGCCGGACGTCGCCGCGGCGGGCATGTGTCCGGAACCGACAGTCGGCTCCGACGTCCCAGACGCCCACTGCCCGCGTCCCGTCAGGAGACCGCCATGTCCCAGCGCACCGGAACACCCGTCCCCACCAGCCGCGCCCGAGAGATCAGCGCCTGGACCCCGCAGATTGTCCTCGCTGCGGCTCTCGTCGGCGGCGGGACAGCCAAGCTCGTCGGCGACCCGGCGATGACCGGGCTCTTCGCCGACATCGGCGCGGGCCAGTGGTTCCGCATCGCCGTCGGCGCCCTGGAGGTCACCGGCGGGATCGGCCTGCTCCTGCCCCGCCTGCGCGCCCCAGCGGCGCTCGGGTTGCTGGCCCTGCTGCTGTGCGCCGCCGCCACGAACGTGCTCGTCCTGGACACGTCTCCGGCATCCCCCCTGGCCTTCGCCGCGGTGGCGACCGCCGTGCTGGTCATGCGCCGCCACGAACTCCGCGCGTTCGGCCGTCCCCCCGGACGTGCAGGCTGACTCGGTGGTACGGAAGACCTCCCCGTAGGTACCCCGGGACAGGAAGGACGCCGCCACGGCACTCAGCCGCGGCGGCGTCCACCCCTGCCACTTGACAGACGGACCTACATATCAGTCGCGCGGTCCGCCGCGACACCCGCCGCCCGGATGCGTTCCGCCCAGCCGTACGCTCCGATTCGCGGGCTTCCTACGCTCTGAATCGCGGGTCTCCTACGCTCCGAATCGCGGATCATCGGCCGCCGGACAGCAGTCGCTCCAGCCACCGGTCGGCGGTGGCGAACGACGACTCGTCGGTCCACTCCAGGACCGGTGCGGCCCGGCCGTCGGCACGGGGATACGACCCCAGGTATCGGGTGAGCGGGCTCAGCCGACGCAGGCCCTTGAGCGCCTCGGCGACCCGCGGCTCGGTGACGTGGCCGGCCAGGTCGAGGGAGAAGCAGTACTCGCCGAGGCCCTCGCCAGTCGGCCGGGACTCGATCCGGGTGAGGTCGACCCCTCGGGTGGCGAACTGCTCCAGCAGCTCCAGCAGCGCTCCGGACCGGTTGTGCCGCAGGTACGCGACGACGGTCGTGCGGTCGGCCCCGGTCCGGTGCGGCAGGACCCCGGGCGGGGCGACCACGACGAACCGGGTGTGGCCGGGTCGGTCGCCGATGCCGTCGGCGAGCACCTCCAGGCCGTACCGGCGCACGGCTGCGGGGGCGCAGACCGCGGCGTCGTAGCCCGGGTCGCGCTCGCCGTCCGGACCCAACCCGGCCGCCGCCGACGCCGTGGACAGGGCGGGGACGACGACGGCGTCCGGCAGCTTGGCGGCCAGCCACCCCCGGCACTGGGCAGCGGCGTGCGCGTGCGTCGCCACCCGCTTCACGGCTGCGAGGTCGGTGCCGTGCCGGGCCGCCAGCACGAACCGGACCGGGACGATCTCCTCGCCCACGATGACGAGGCTGTCCTCGCCCGCCGCGAGTGCGTCCAGGGTGGCCGTGACGCCGCCCTCCATCGAGTTCTCGATCGGCACCACCGCCGAGGTGAGTTCATGTGCCCGGACGGCGTGCAGGGCGGCGATCACCGTGGCCATCGGGACCCGGGCGATGCCGGCGGCGGCAGCCGGGTCCCCGGCGGTGGCGCGGGCGACGGCGAGCTCGAGCGCGGTCTCGGTGAACGTCCCAGCAGGCCCGAAGTAGCCGCACCGGTCCCCGAGGACGGTCGATCCGCTCGCTCTGGTCACGCCAGGGAGAGTAGGGGGATCACCGGCCGGGGCGGGGTGCCGCCGGTGACACACTGCCGGGCGTGACGTCGAACGGCGGGGCTCCTGGCATTGCCCGGGCGGGGACGGGCGCGATCGGCTCGGCGGTGGTCGACCTGGGCTTCGCCCGCCTCGACGGCGACCGCCTCGCCCGCACCGGGGACCCCGAGGTGATCCTTGGGCGCGGCAAGACCCCGGAGCAGGTGGTCGCCGGCCTGGCCGCCCTTCACGAACGCCATCCTGGGCGGGCGGTGCTCGCCACCCGGGTCGGTGCCGAGGGCCGCGACCTCGTCCGCGAGCGCCTGCCGGAGGCTGACGTCGACGACGTCGCCGCCACCGTCGTCCTCGGTCCGCTGCCCGAGGCCCGCGGGGACGTGGTGGTCGTGTCCGCGGGCACCTCCGACGGACCCGTGGCGGCGGAGGCCGTGGTGACCGTCGGCGTGCACGGCGCACATGCGTCGCACATACCCGATGTCGGGGTGGCGGGGCTGCACCGGATCCTGGCCGTCCGGGACCGGCTCGCCGCGGCCGACGCCCTCGTGGTGGTCGCCGGCATGGAGGGCGCACTGCCGAGCGTCGTCGCGGGTCTGGTCGGTGTGCCGCTGGTCGCGGTCCCCACGAGCGTCGGGTACGGAACCGGCGCGAACGGGCTGGCCGCCGTCCTCGCCATGCTGAACTCCTGCGCCCCCGGCGTGGTGGTCGTCAATGTCGACAACGGCTACGGCGCCGGGGTCCACGCGGCCCGGGTGGCGCGGGCCGTCGGGGTCCGGGCGTGACGCTGGCCTGGATCGATGCCGGCTCGGGCGCGGCCGGCGACATGCTGCTGGCCGCGCTGTGGGACGCCGGGGCCGACGAGCGGGCGGTCCGGGCGGCCGTGCGGGCGGTGGTCCCGGCCGACGTCGCGTTCCGCCACGAGGTCCGCGACGGCTTCCGGGTGGCCCGCGCCGAGGTGACCGCCGACGCGGCGGACGCCGGGGCCCATCGCACCTGGCAGGAGATTCGCGACCTCTTGGAGCGGGCGCCGCTCGCCACGCCGGTGCGCGACCGCGCGCTGGCGGCCTTCACCCTGCTGGTCGATGCAGAGTGCACATTGCACGGTGCACCCGTCGACGAGGTGCACCTCCACGAGGTCGGCGCCCACGACTCGATCGCCGACATCGTCGGGACGGCGGCGGCCGTCGAGTCGCTGGGCCTGACCAGGGTGACCACGACGACGGTGGCCGTCGGCGGCCCCGGTGCCGACGCTGCCGACGCTGCCGACGCTGCCGCGATCGTCCTGACCCGGCACGGGGAGATCCCGGCACCGGTGCCGGCGGTGCTGGCGATGGCGGCGGCCCGAGCTGTACCGATCACGTCGGGTCGCAGCGCAGGTGAATCGTGCACACCGACCGGCATGGCCCTGCTCGCGACCCTCACCGACACCTGGGGCGGGCTGCCGCCGCTGCGGGCCGCCGCCGTCGGGGCCGGTTCCGGCTCGCGGCCCACCCCCGGGCGCTACGGGGCGTTGCGGGTCGTGGTCGGGTCGCCGGTCCCCGAGGTCGGCGACGGCGCGACCGAGGTCTGCTTCGTCACCAGCACCAATGTCGACGACCTCGACCCCAGGGTGTGGCCGCGGGTGCTCGCCCGGCTGCTCGAGGTCGGGGCCGACGACGCCTGGCTCGCGCCCGTCGTGATGAAGAAGGGGCGGCCGGGACACGTCCTGTCGGTTCTCAGCAGCCCGGCCGTGGCCGACGCCGTCCGTGGCGTCGTCCTCACCGAGACCTCCGCCATCGGCCTGCGGGTCCACGCCGTCGCCAAGCACGCCCTGCCCCGCGACGAGACCGAGGTGACCGTGCACGGTCACCGGGTCCGCGTGAAGCGGGCCTGGCTGGCGGGCCGGATCGTCAACGCCCAGCCCGAGTGGGAGGACGTCGCCGCGGCGGCCGCGGAGACCGGCCTCCCGGCCAAGGAGGTCCTCGCCCTCGCCTCCGCCGCGGCGCGCTCCTGACGCCCGGGGCACGGCCGCGCGTGGTTCCATGGCCAGCCGTGACGGTCACCTCGCACGCCCCCACCGGTCCGGCGGCCATGCACACCCCGGATCCGCACCTGGTCGACACCGTGCTCGCCTATCTGCGCGAACGGTTGCTGATGCCCGAGGCCGAGCTCGACGGCCCCGCCCCACCCGAGCAACTGGCGGCGACCCTCGACGGGCTGCTCACCGAGCGGGGCCGCCCCGTCGAGGACGTGATCGAGCTGTTCGTGCATCGGATCGCCCCGACGGTCATCTCGGCCGACTCGCCCCGGTACCTCGCCTTCATTCCCGCGGCACCGACCCGGGCGTCGCTGGTCTTCGACGCCGTCCTGTCCGCCTCGTCCATGTCGGGCGTGTCCTGGCTGGAGGCGGCCGGGGCGGTGGCGGCGGAGAACCAGGTGCTGCGCTGGATCGCCGACCTCTTCGGGTTGCCGGCGAGCGCCGGGGGCACGTTCGTCTCCGGAGGCTCGGCCGGCAATCTCAACGGCCTCGCCGTCGCCCGGGAGACCGCGCGCCGACGGCTCGGCGACCCGCGGGCCCGGGTCCGAGTCGCCGTCGGGGAGGAGGCCCACTCCTCCGTCGCGAAGGCGCTCATGCTGCTCGACCTCGAGCCGTTGCTCGTCCCGACCGTGGACCACCGGCTGACCGGCGAGGGTCTGCGCGCCGCCCTCGTGGCCGACGATGCCGACCCGGCGGGGGGCAGCGCGTCCGGGGGTCCCGTCGTGGCCGTCGTCGCCACCGCGGGCACGACGAACGCCGGGATCGTTGACGACCTGGCCGGGGTCGCGGCCGTCGCCGCCGAGCGGGAGCTGTGGCTGCACGTCGACGCCGCCTACGGCGGGGCAGCGGTCCTGTCCCCGACCGACGGCCACCGCTTCGCCGGCATCGAGTACGCCGACTCGATCGTCACCGACCCACACAAGTGGTGGTTCGCCCCACTCGACTGCGCGGCGCTGCTCTGGCGGCGCCCGGAGCTCGCCCAGGCGATCATGACCCAGGATGCGTCCTACCTCGACGTCCTCCACACCGACGACACCCCGGTCCGCAACCCGAGCGACCTCGCCTACCACCTGTCCCGTCGCGCCCGCGGGCTGCCGCTGTGGTTCTCGCTGGCGGTCCACGGCCTCGGCGCCTACCGCGAGGCCGTCCAGGCGGCCATCGACCTCGCGAACCGGACGGCCCAGCGGCTGGCGGCCCTGCCGACGGTCGAGCTGGTCCGCCCGCCGTCGCTGTCGGTCGTCCTGTGGCGGCGCCTCGGGTGGGGGCCGGAGGACTACCAGCGCCTGCAGGACGAGCTGCTCACCGACCAGGTCGCCCTCGTCACTCCGACCCGGTGGCAGGGCGAGACGGTGGGCCGGTTCTCGTTCCTCCACCCGGGGACCACCGACGCGATGGTGGACGAGGTCCTCCAGCGACTGCGGTAGGGCGGGCGCCGCCGTCGGCCGGACACCCCAACCCCGCGACATCCTGGTTCTCAGTCGGCGCGACCCGGCGCCTGCGAGGGCGTGCGGACCAGCAGGGCCAAGGGCTCGACGGTCACGTCGAGCCGGATCGCCGCGCCCACCACGTCGCCGTCCACCTGCGCCGGCATCGGCCAGCGGGCGTCGACGCGGACCTTGTGCACCTGGCGCTGCTGGACCAGGGGGTTACTGCCGCCGGCCCCCCGCACCGCCCACCAGATGATCTGAATCCAGCCGGCGACGCTCTTCGGCGTCACCGTGACGACGTCGGCGAGCCCGTCGTCGAGCTTCGCCTCCCGCAACAGCCTGACCCCACCCGTCAGCGTGCCAGCGCTCGCCACCAGGACCGAGCGCACCCGGGTGATCCGGGGCGGATCGTTGTCCAGCCACAGCCGGACGGGATGCCGGCGCCCACCGCCCATCAGCCGCCGCAGCCCGGCTGCGACGTAGGCCCCCCACCCGATCGTCCGCTTCAGCGTGTCGTCGGTCTCGCCGACGACCTCGGCGTCGAATCCCATCCCGAGCATCACGACCGACGGCTCGACGGCCGTGGAGCCGTCCGGCCGGGTGATGCGGGCGCGGACGAGGTCGATGCCACGGGTCTCCCCCCGCGTGATCACTCGCACCGCAGCCTCGGCGTCGTGCAGTGGCACCCCGAGGTTGCGGGCCAGCAGGTTCCCCGTGCCCATCGGGAGCAGCCCCATGGGCACCCCGGACCCGGCGAGCACCCCGGCCACTGCTCTGGTGGTGCCGTCGCCGCCCGCCGCCACCACGAGCGAGGCGCCGGCGTCGAGCGCTTCGCGGGCCTGACCCGCGCCGGGGTCCTCGGCAGTGGTCTCCCAGATCTTGGGCGGTGCCCAGCCGGCCTCCTCGGTCCCGGTGGTGATGAGGCGGACCAGGTCCTCGACACCGGCCGGCGCCTTGACCGGGTTCACCACGACCGCACACCAGGGGGTCGTCGCACGGCCGGAGGCATCCGGGGCGGTGGCGCCCGCATCGGTCACGCGGTCCACCGTACGGTCGGCCCGTACTCTGTGCCGCCGTGATCGATGTCCGGCTCCTGCGCGAGGCCCCCGACACCGTCCGTGACAGCCAACGGCGGCGCGGCAGCGACCCCGCGACGGTCGACGAGGCGGTGGCCGCCGACGCCGCTCGCCGGGAGTCCCTGCGGCGTTTCGAGGCGTTGCGGGCCGAGCAGAAGGCACACGGCAAGCGGGTCGCGGCTGCGCCGCCCGCCGAGAAGCCCGTCCTGGTCGCGGCCGCGAAGGCGCTGGCCGAGTCGGTCCGGGCGGCTGAGGCGTCGGCCACCGACGCGGCCGAGGCGTTCGAGAGCGCGATGCGGGCCCTCGACAACGTGGTGCTGCCCGGCGTCCCGGCTGGCGGCGAGACCGACCATGCGGTTCTGCGCCACGTGGGCAGCCCGCGGGACCTGGCCACCGAGGGGGTCGAGGTCCGGGACCACCTCGCGCTCGGGGAAGCGCTCGCGGCGATCGACGTCGCCCGCGGGGCCAAGGTGTCCGGCAGCCGGTTCTACTTCCTCACCGGACCCGGGGCGCGCCTGGAACTCGCCCTGCTGGGCCTCGGCATGGACACCGCGGTCGAGGCCGGGTTCATTCCGATGATCACGCCGACCCTGGTCCGCTCCGAGGTGATGGCCGGCACGGGCTTCCTCGGTGCCCACGCCGCGGAGGTCTACCGGCTGCCCGACGACGACCTGTACCTCGTCGGGACCAGCGAGGTGGCGCTGGCCGGCTACCACGCCGGTGAGATCCTCGACCTCTCGGGCGGCCCGCTGCGGTACGCGGGCTGGTCGGCCTGTTACCGCCGCGAGGCCGGCTCCCACGGCCGCGACACCCGCGGCATCATCCGGGTCCACCAGTTCCACAAGGTCGAGATGTTCGTGTTCTGCGACCCGGGGGACGCCGAGGCCGAGCACGAGCGCCTGCTGGCGTGGCAGGAGCGCATGCTCGCCGCCTGCGACCTGCCGTACCGGGTCGTCGACATCGCCGCCGGCGACCTCGGGTCCTCGGCGGCCCGCAAGTACGACTGCGAGGCCTGGTTGCCCAGCCAGCAGCGGTGGCTGGAGCTGACGAGCACGTCGAACTGCACGACCTTCCAGGCGCGTCGGCTCGATGTGCGGTTCCGCCCCGGCGGCGAGGGCGTGGCCACCGAGCCGGTGGCCACGCTCAACGGAACCCTCGCCACCACCCGGTGGCTGGCGGCGATCCTCGAGAACCACCAGCAGGCCGACGGGTCCGTGCGGGTGCCGGACGCGCTGGCGGCCCGGCTCGGCACCGACCGCCTCGCGCCGCGGGACGCCGGGTGAGCGAGGGGTACAGGCCCGCGACGGGTCGCCGGTGACCGATCCTGACCGGGTGACGTCGCTCCCTCCCCCGCCCCTGCTCGTCGGCATCGACATCGACGGGACGATCCTCGACTACGACGACCGGATCACCGAGACCGTCCGGGAGGCCGTCGCCGAGGCCGCCCGGCACCACCACGTCGTCATCGCCACCGGCCGCAGCGTCGACGGGACGCTGCCCGTGCTCGACCGGCTGGGGCTCGTCACCGGCTTCGCGGTCTGTGCCAACGGAGCCGTGACCCTTCGACTGGACCCCGGGCTGCCGCGGGGATGGGAGGTCGAGGACCTCCACAGCTTCAGCCCGGCCCCAGTGCTCCGGCTCATCGCCGAGTACCTGCCCACCGCCCTCTACGGGGTCGAGGGCACCGACCTCGTGAAGTACGTGAGCGGGGCGTTCCCCGACGGCGAGCTCGACGGGGAATTGCGGCACGACTCCTTCGAGGGCCTCCTGCACCGTCCGGCGCTGCGGGTGGTGGTGCGCTCGCTCGACCACACCCCCGAGGACTTCCTCGCGCTCGTCGAGCGGATCGGGCTGCACGGTGTCTCGTACGCCGTGGGGTGGACCGCGTGGCTCGACATCGCACCCGACGGGGTCACGAAGGCCACCGCGCTGGAGATGGTGCGCCAGCAGCTCGGCGTCCCGGAAGGGTCGACCCGTGCCGTGGGGGACGGGCGCAACGACATCGAGATGCTCCGGTGGGCCGCTCGTTCGGCGGCCATGGGCGGGGCTCCGGACGAGGTCGTCGCGGCGGCGTCGGAGGAGGTCCCCGGGGTGCACGAGGATGGCCTCGCGGTCTTCCTCGAGTCGCTGCGGGCGGAGTCCGGGGTGGACCGGGCCGCGGGCTGACCGGATCGGCCAGCCGGACGGCGCAGCGTGCGACGATCCCCGGGTGCGGCTGCTCGCCACCGACGTCGACGGCACGATCGTCGGTCCCGACCTCGTGGTGTCGTCGCGCACGGCGGCCGCTTTCGCCGCCGCCCACCGGGCCGGGGTCCGTACGGTGCTCGTGACCGGCCGGCCCAAGCGCTGGATGCCCGAGGTGGTCCGTGCCCTCGGGTGGGTCGACGCCCTCGTCCTCGCCAACGGGGCGGTGTCGTACGGGCTGCCGTCCGGCACTCTGGACGGCTCGGAACAGCTGCTGGAGTGCCGGACGATCGATCCGGACGACGTGGTCGACTGGGCCGTCCGGGTACGGGCGAAGGCGCCCGGGGTGGCGTTCGGCCTCGAGCGTCCCGGCGGGTTCGGGGCTGAGCCCGGGTACGAGGCGCCCGTGGGCACCCCGGCCATGACGATCGGGAGCATTCCCGAGCTCCTCGCCCAGGACCCCGCCGTCGTCAAGATCCTGGCACGGGTCCCGGCCCGGCTGGCGGCCGGGGCGGCGGAGTTCCCCGGGGACGTCCTGCTGCGGGCCGCGCGCTCGGCTCTGGGCCCGCGCGTGGCCCCGGTGCACTCGAACCGGCGCAAGGCCCTCGTGGAGATCGGGCCGCCGGGGGTCGACAAGGGGACCGGGCTGGCCGCGGTGGCGGCGGCGTTCGGGGTCGACCGGCGCGACGTCGTCGCCTTCGGGGACATGCCGAACGACGTGTCGATGCTCGACTGGGCCGGGACCAGCTTCGCGATGGCGGACGGCCACCCCGAGGCGCTCGCCGCCGCGTCGGGGACAGCCGCGGCGTGCGACCGCGACGGTGTGGCGGGCGCGATCGAGAACCTGCTGGCGGGGTCGGCGGCGGCCACGGGGTCGAGCGAGGAGGCGGTCGGACCGTGAGCGCACGGACCTGGCGCCGGATCGGCGTCGGCACGGTCGTCGTCCTGCTGGTGACGGTCTTCGGAGTGGTGTTCGGGGTTGCGTGGTACTTCTCGGGCGTCGCGTTGGCCGTCGTCCGGGACCCCGAGCCGCGCGTGACGGTGCGGGCCGTCGACGGCGGAACGGCCATCGCACTGCCGCCCGGCGATCCCACCCCCGACGGCCGGCACGCGGTCCGTCACCCCGACGGGTGGGGGGTCCTGGGCGACCGGGTCCGTGGGGGCGGCGAGGAGGGGCCGGTCGTCCGGGACTGGGGCGACGTGCGGGGGACCTTGTCGGCGGACCCGGTGACGGCAGTGGTCGACCAGGACGCGATCGTCGGTGACCCGTCGAGCGTCGGCCTGGAGTTCACCGACGTCATGGTGACCAGCGAAGTCGGGGACCTGCCGACCTGGTTGGTGCCGGCGGACGGCACCGACACCTGGGTGGTGTTCGCCCACGGCCGTGGGGGCACCCGTGAGGAGGCTCTGCGCTACCTGCCGCTGTGGCACGACCTGGGGCACCCCGTTCTCGTGCCGTCGTACCGCAACGACCCGGGCGCGCCGCCGGATCCAGACGATCGCTACGGCCTGGGCGAGACGGAGTGGCGTGACGTCGATGCGGCCGTCGGTTACGCGCTGAACAACGGTGCCGAGTCGGTCGTCCTCGCCGGGTGGTCCATGGGTGGCGCGATCGTGCTCCAGATCCTCGACCGGTCCGAACACGCCGGCTCGGTGTCGGGGCTGGTGCTGGACGCCCCGGTCGTCGACTGGGTGGACGTGCTGGTCCATCAGGGAGACCAGGCCGGGCTGCCCGAGTGGTGGTCCAGATTCGCGGTGGCCCTGGTCGAGGTCCGTGGCGGGTTGGACTTCGACGACTACGACTGGGTCGCCCGGGCCGGGGACCTGCCCGACGAGGTGCCCGTGTACCTGGTGCACTCCGACGGCGACACCTTCGTCCCGAACCGCCGTTCGCTCGCCCTCGCGCAGGCTCGCCCGGACGTTGTCACCCTGGTGCGGGACTCCACCGCCGAGCACACCCGGGAGTGGAACGTCGACCCCGAGGCCTACGAGGCCGACATGCGCGAGTGGTTCGAGCAGGAGATCGACCCCCATGATCGTCGATAAATCGACGTTCATGGGGGTTGATGGGATCACATGGGCCTTGATCGTCGATTTGTCGACGATCAACCACGCATGATCGTCGATTTATCGACGATCGCGGGATGCGAGGTGACGGCGGCGGGTCATGGCAGGTGGGCGGTTCGACGCCAGGTCCGCGGGGTGTCACGACCGCCGACGCTGGAGGCGGACCAGTTCCGCCAGCTCCGCGCAGAGCCGGTCCGGCTGCCGGAGCAGTCGGGTCCCCACCTGCAACACCAGCCAGCCGGCCAGGATCGCGTTGTGACGCTCCATGTCACGACTGTGCTGGGCGCGGTCCCGATGGACGGCCCCGTCGTATTCGACACCGACGCGGAACTCCGGCCAGCCGAGGTCGAGGTGCGCGACGAGCATCCCGCCCGGCGACGTCACCGGGCACTGGACGATCGGCTCCGGCCAGCGCCGGTGCCGCAGGAGCAGTCGCAGTTCCGACTCCTTCGGGGACTGGACGCCGTCCCGGGCGAGGGCGAGGACGCGGCGACCGTCGCGCAGCCCCCACAACCCGGACTCGCTCATGGCTCGTTCCCGGGCGACGACGGCCGGCATCCGGGTCAGGTGAAGGAAGGCGTCGAGCAGCACGACACGGTGGTCGATCGCCAGTTCGGCCGTGCCGACACCGCGCGCCAGATCCATGGCCGTGCGCAGGTCAGAGGTCCGTCGGCCACCCTCCGCCGCCACGACGTCCGCCGGGTCGAGAGCCAGCCGGTGCGCGACGAGGCCGCGTGCCCGTCGGGGGGTGACCCCGGCCACGTGCACCGCGGCGGGGCCCGGTCCGACGTCCAACCCGTGGTCGACGGCCGCGGTCCAGCCGACCAGCACGGGTTCCGGTCCCAGCCGTGACCTCGTCCGCTCGATGGCCGAGCGGTGACCGGTGGAGTCGCCGTCGATGCTCATGTCGCCAGCGCACCCGAAGAACCGCGGCGGACCGGGACGCAGCCCGCCGTCCTGTGGACGGGCGCGGGTCCGCCAACCTGTGGACGCCGGTGGCGACCTACCCCCTCACTCCGAGGTCGGCCGCAGCAGCACCAACGCCTGGTCCGCCGCCCGGCGCGCCGCGGCCGCGCCGCCGTCGTGGCCGCCGAGCACGACCGCCTCCGCCGCCTGCGCGCACCGGCCGGCCGCCCGGGACAGGGCCCGGTGCAGCGCCGCGAGGTCGTCCTCGCGTGGCACTTCCTCGACGCCGGACCGCGATCCCCGGGCCGCGGCTGCCAGGCAGGTCTCCCATGCCGCAGCCCTGACCTCCCCCAGGGTCGCCCGCACGACCTCGAGGTCCGCCCGACCGCCGGCGACCTGGGCGAACCGGCGGCAGGCCCGGTCCACCCGGGCGAAGTCGTCCGCCCAGAGCCCGTCCGGCAAACCTCGCGGGTCGGCGCGCCGACGCCACGGCGGCCGCAGTCTCACGGCACCGCGGGCACGTGGGACCGGCCGCGGCGTCAGAGGTACTGGCCCGGCCCCGGGTGCTGGCCCGGCTGCCCCGGCGCCGCCTCGCCGGGCACCTCGCCCGGCATCCGGCCCGGCATCGCCGGACCCCCGGGCAGGGCGCGGCGCCGCATCTCCTCGAACTGGGCCCGGGCCGCCATCTGCTGGGCGAACAGCGCGGTCTGGATGCCGTGGAACAGGCCCTCCAGCCACCCGACGAGCTGGGCCTGGGCCACCCTGAGCTCGGCGTCCGACGGGGCCTCCTCGGCGAACGGCAGCGTGATGCGCTGCAGCTCCTCGACCAGTTCCGGCGCCAGACCGCTCTGCAGCTCACGGATGGAGCGCTCGTGCACCTCGGCCAGCCGCGCCCGACCCGCGTCGTCCAGCGGGGCCGACCGGACCTCCTCGAGCAGGCCCTTGATCATGCTGCCGATCCGCATCACCTTGGCCGGCTGCTCGATGAGGTCGCTCAGGTTGTCGTCGCTGCGCGCCATCGACATCCCCTGCGGGGTGACGACGAGGACGGTGTCGCCCTCCTGCTCGCGCCGGTCCGGGGTGGCGTAGTCGTCCTGGGGTGCCTGGCTCACCGCTCCATCCTGCCCGGTGCGGTGCCCGGCGTCGTCGGGAAGGTCAGCAGGAGCTTGCCGACGTGCGAGGACTCGGCCATGACCCGGTGCGCGCGGGCCGCCTCGGTGAGCGGGAACACCTCGTGCACGACGGGCCGCACGGCACCCGACTCGACGAGCGGCCACACGTGCTCGCGGACCGATGCGACGATCGCCGCCTTCTCCCTCGGCGGCCGCGACCGAAGCGTGGTGCCGATGATCGCGCCGCGCCGCGCCATGAGTGCCGCCAGGTCGAGTTCCGCCCGCCGCCCGCCCTGCAGCCCGATGACGACCAACCGCCCGCCCGGTGCCAGCACATCGACGTTGCGGGCCAGGTAGGCGGCTCCCATGTTGTCGAGCACGACGTCGGCCCCGCGGCCCTCGGTCGCCTCCCGGACCACCGCGACGAAGTCCTCCTCGCGGTGGTTCACGAGGATCTCCGCCCCCAGCTCCCGGCAGACGCGGAGCTTCGCCGCCGACCCCGCGGTGACCGCGACCCTGGCCCCGAGCGCGGCCCCGAGCTGGACGGCGAACGTGCCGACCCCGCCGCCACCCCCGTGGAGCAGCAGCACCTCGCCGCGTCGCAGGACCGCCGTCATGGCGAGGTTGCTCCACACCGTGCAGGCGACCTCGGGCAGGGCTGCCGCCTCGACCGGCGTGAGCCCGGCCGGCACCGGGAGCAGCCGGTCCGCCCGCACCGCCACCAGCTCGGCATAGCCGCCGCCGTCAAGCAGCGCGCAGCCGGCGTCGCCCGGCTCCCACCCCGACACCCCGGCGCCGACCTCTCGCACGACTCCGGAGCACTCCAGGCCCGGCCACGGCGGGGCGCCCCGGGGCGGGGGGTAGCGTCCCTCGCGCTGGAGCAGGTCCGCGCGGTTCACCCCGGCCGCCACGACAGCGAGGACGACCTCTCCCGGGCCGGCCACGGGATCCGGGACCTCGGCCGCAACCAGCGCCTCCGGCCCGCCCTGTTCGGGCACGGTCATCGCGAGCACCCGACGACCGTAGCTGCCGTCAGGCGCGTGGCCCCCGGAGTCGCACCGCCGCGCGAGTGAGTGTCCGGAACGTCCCTCACGTCCGTCCTGTCGGATGCCGATTGCCGGGTCGTGGCCTCCTCCGTCGTCGCCGTGGTCGCCGTCCTGGCGATCGCGCTGGCGGCCGCCGCGGCCATCCTGGCCATCCGGTCCCGCCCGCGACCGGGACGAGGCCCGGGTCCGACGCCGCATCCGGGGGCGACTCCGGCCCCGGAGGGCCGGGCACAGGGGAGCGTCCCGCCCGACGCCGCGGCCCCCGGCGGTGTCGTCAACATCGCTCGCCGGTCGCTGGTCCTGCTGGGCCGGCAGATCGCCCTCGTCGACTCCCTCGAACGGGACGAGCTGGACCCCGATGCACTCGAGACGCTCTACCGGCTGGACCACCTCGCGACCAGGATGCGCCGGTACGCCGAGTCCCTGCTGGTCCTCACCGGCGAGGACGTCGGTCGCCAGGCGCGCGGCCCGATGCCGCTGTCGGACGTCGTGCGCACCGCGACCAGCGGGATCGAGCAGTACGCCCGGATCGCGACCGTGACCGGGGAACCCGACGACGAACCGGTCGTCCTCGCCCACCGCGCCCTGCCCCTGGCTCACCTGCTGGCCGAACTGCTGGAGAACGCCGCCGCGGCGTCGGCCCCGGCCACCCGGGTCCGGGTGACGACCGGGCGCACCGGGGCAGGGGTGCGGGTCACGGTGCGCGACGAGGGCCTGGGCATGACGGACGACGAGATCGCCGCCGCCCTCGCGGTCGTGCGTCGGCCCGGAGGTGAGCACGCCGCGGGCTCGACGCGGCTCGGCCTGCACGTCGTGGGCCGGCTGGCACGCCGGCTGGGCGCAACGGTCGAGATCCGGCGTGGGCAGGCGGCCGGTCTCGTGGTCGACGTCCACGTCCCCGCCGACGTCCTCGTGTCCGAACCCGTGGCTGACCCGGTGGCTGACCCGGTGGCGGACCCCGTGACGGACCCGGGGGCGGGACCGACGGCTGACCCGGCGCCCGGCCCCGGGTCCGTCGCGCTCGCGCGCCCGGCCGCGGGACTCCCGGCGCTCGCGGCGCGGCCTGCGCTGCCGCGCCGGCGTGACGTGCGCCCGGCACCGCCGGTCATCCCGCCGAATCCGGGTGCGTCGCCGCCGCCCGACGTGGCACCGGAGCCCGAGCCCACAGCCTGGATCCCCTTCACGACGTCACCCGCGGCCGACATCCTGCCCGCGGGCCGGGAGCGGCGGGTGCGCCGGCTGGGGGCCGGGACGGGGCCGGACGCCCGGACGGCGGCAGCGGTGCCCTCGCCGCAGGGCGGGGTCCTGGAGGGCGACTTCGGACGGAGATCGGCGCTGGCGTCGGAGGCCCTCAACGAGCTCAGCATGCTGTCGTCGTACCGGCCGCAGGCGGCGTCCGGGGGTTCGTCCCCGCTGCGGCGCCGTCAGCCCGCCGAGGTTCCCCCGCCGGTGCCACCGCCGATCCCCGTGCCGGCCCCGCGCGACCCGGAGGCCGTGGGCGGCCTGCTGGCGGGGTTCACCGCCGGCGCCCGACGGGGTCGCGCCGGTCGTGAGGGGCCCGCGGGCGAGCCGGTGCCGGCACCGCCGGCGCCGGTGGCGCCGCCCGCGTGGATCCAGCCGGTCCCGGTCACCGCGGGCTGGCGGGTCCGACCGCCGATCGAGGAGGGATCATGAGAGCCATCAGCACCACGACGACCGAGGCCACCGGCTTCAGCTGGCTCCTGGACACGTTCGTGCGGACCGCGCCGGGAGTCCGGTACGCCCTCGTGGTGTCCGCGGACGGGCTGCTCATGGCGATGTCGGGCGGGCTCGACCGGACCACCGGTGATCAACTGGCGGCCATCGTCGCCGGCATCTCCTCGCTCACCCGGGGCGCCGCGCGGCACCTGGGCACGGGCGACGTGCGCCAGGCGGTCGTCGAGATGGACGGCGCCCACCTCTTCGCAATGGCGGTCGGGGAGGGCTCCGTCCTCGCTGCGCTCACCGAGCCGGACTGCGACGTCGGGGTCGTCGGCTTCGAGATGGCGACCCTGGTGCAGCGCTGCCAGCAGGCGCTGACCCCGCAGCTGGTCGCTACGCTGCGCGCCGCGTTGCCGCTGTCCGGGGCCCGGCGCCCCGGGGGCCGGTGAGCGGCATGCGTCCCGCGGCACCGGATCACGACGACGACGCCGACCCGTGGGACGCCGAGTCCCCGGTCCGGCCCTACGCCCTCGTCGGGGGACGCACCCGGGTCCCCGACGAGCTCGGGTTGTCCGTCGGCGCGCTCGTCCGCGGCCTGGTGGCTCCGGGTCCGGGGCTCAGCCCCGAGGAGCGCCGCATCCTCGACCTCACGCGCCACGACCACCGGTCGGTGGCGGACCTCAGCGCGCGTCTGTGCCTGCCGCTCGGCGTGATCCGGGTGGTGGTCGCCGACCTCGCCGGCCGCGGCAGCGTGCGTGTCGGAGCGCGGTCCCTCGGCGTCGCCGTCCCGCCGGTTCCCCGCAGCGTCCTGGAGAGCGTCCTCGATGGCATCGACACCCTCTGATCCGGGCGGGCCCGGCCCGACCATCGTCAAGATCGTCATCGCCGGCGGCTTCGCCGTCGGCAAGACCACGTTCATCGGTTCCATCAGCGAGATCGAGCCGCTGTCCACCGAGGCGCCGATGACGGAGCACGCGGTCGGGGTGGACGACGCCGGGCAGATGACCGAGCGCAAGTCGACGACCACGGTCGCGCTGGACTTCGGCCGCATCGCCCTGCCCGGGGACCTCTGGCTGTACCTGTTCGGGACACCCGGTCAGGACCGGTTCCTCTTCATGTGGGACGACCTGGTCCGCGGCGCGGTGGGGGCGGTCGTGCTCGTCGACACCGAGCGCCTGGAGCACAGTTTCCCGGCCGTGGACTACTTCGAGGACCGCGGACTGCCGTTCGTGGTCGCCGTCAACTGCTTCGACGGTATCGCCCGCCACCACCTGGACGAGGTCCGTGGCGCGCTGGGCATCGCGACCGACGTGCCTGTCCACTACACCGATGCCCGGTCGCGAGCGGCGACCAAGCAGGCTCTGCAGACACTGGTTCGCCACGCCATGGCCCGGCTGCACGGGGTCGATGTCCCGGCCGGCACCTGACCGCACGACCGAGCACGCACCGGCGTCGGGCAGAATCACCGCGTCGGTACGGGAGGGTCCGTGGCCTCGATCGAGGACGTCGCCCGGGAGACCGGGGTGTCGACGGCGACGGTGTCGCGTGCGCTGCGCGGCCTGTCGTCCGTCGCCGAGCCGACGCGTGCCCGCGTGCAGCGCGTCGCCAAGGAGCTCGGCTACGTCCCCTCGGCCGCCGCGACCAGCCTCGCGACCGGCCGGACCCGGGCGGTCGGCCTCGTCACGCCGCACGTCTCGCGCTGGTTCTTCGCCGTCTGCATCGAGACCGTCGAGGCCGTCATGCGCACCCACGGCTACGACGTGCTGCTCATCATCCTGCCGCCGGGTCAGCGCATCGAGCCGGGGCCGCTGGCGGCGCTGCCGCCGGCGCGCCCCCGGCTGGAGTCCGAGCTGCTGCGCAAGCGCGTGGACGCCACCGTGATCCTCAGCCTCCGGCTGGGCGAGGACGAGGCCGAGCTGCTGCGGGGGCTGGGGCGGACCGCGGTGTACCTGGGCCCTCCGGTGCCGGGTCTGCGCACCGTGGGCGTGGACGACGTCGAGGTGGGGCGCCTGGCCACCCGGCATCTCGTGGAGCTCGGACACCGGCGGCTGCGGTTCCTCGGGGGCGGCGTCGACGAACGGGACTGGGCTCCTCAGCTGCGTCGCTACATCGGGTTCCAGGAGGAGCTGGCGGCGGCCGGGCTCCGAGAGGCCGGCCCCATGGTCGACGCGGACCTGACGGTCGAGGAGGGCCAGCGCGTCGGCCGACGCCTCGCGGGCGCCGGGGATGCCGACGGGGCGACGGGGTTCGTCTGCTGCTGTGACGAGCTCGCCATCGGGGTGATCCACGAGCTGCGCGCGGCCGGGGTGCGGGTGCCGGAGGACGTGTCGGTGGTCGGGGTCGACGACCACCCGTTCTCGGCCCTGATCGACCTCACGACGGTGTCGCAGCCCGTTGCCGACCAGGCGGAGACCGCCGCCAGGTGGCTGCTGGAGGCTCTCTCGGCAGTCGGCGAGGACTGGAACCACCGGATCGGCGGGCCGGTCGCGGCGCCGCTGGAGCAGTTGCCGGTCGTCCTGGTGGTGCGCGGCACCACGGCGCCGCCCGTCGCCCGGTGACAGCGGGTTCCCCCTTGCCGGGTCGGGCGTGTCCGGCCGTGGACGCCCGCGTTTCCAAATCGTTACGGCCTTTCGGTCTGTCGGGGTTGCCCTGCTTGACATGTAAGCGTTTGCATGGCCGGGGCCGGGCTACCGGCACAGACTCCAGGAGGATGTCCTATGGCAGTACGCACCTGGCGCCGCGGCGCCACGGTCCTGGCTGCGGGGGTCAGCGCGGCGCTCGTGCTGGCCGCCTGCGCGGGTGATGACGAGGGCGACGACGGCGGAGAGGCCGGCGGCGACCTGCCCGAGGGCTGCGAGGCGTTCGAGGACTACGGCAGCTTCGACGGCGAAGAAGTCGAGATCTACAACTCCATCCGCGAGGTCGAGGCCGAGCGCTTCATCGAGTCCTTCGTGGAGTTCGAGGAGTGCACCGGCATCACCGTCGAGTGGAACGACAGCGGCGAGTTCGAGCAGCAGCTGCCCGTTCGCGTGCAGGGCGGTGACGCACCGGACCTGGCGCCCATCCCGCAGCCCGGGCTGCTCCGCAGCCTCATCGCGTCCGGCGCCATCCCGCCGGCCGACGAGGAGTACGAGGCCTTCGCCCGGGAGAACTTCCCCGAGGAGTGGATCGACTTCGGCAGCGTCGACGGCCAGTTCTACGCAGCCCCGCTGGGGTCCAACGTCAAGTCCCTCGTGTGGTACTCGCCGTCGTACTTCGAGGAGAACGGCCTCGAGGTGCCCGAGACCTGGGACGACTTGATCGCCCTCACGGACGAGGTCCAGGAACTCATGGCCGGCGACGACGTCTCCCGGCCATGGTGTGTCGGCATCGAGTCCGGTGGGGCCACCGGCTGGGTCGTCACCGACTGGATGGAGGACATCGTCCTGCGCGAGGCCGGCGTGGACGTCTACGACCAGTGGGTGACCAACGAGATCCCGTTCGACGACCCGCAGATCCTGGCGGCGGCCGAGCGGGCCGGTGAGATCCTCACCGACCCGGAGCGCGTCAACGGCGGTCACGGCGACGTCCGGTCGATCACCATCACGGCGTTCCAGGAGGGCGGGCTGCCCATCCTCGACGACCAGTGCGCGCTGCACCGCCAGGCATCCTTCTACGCCAACCAGTGGGGCGAGGACGTGACAGTGGCCGAGGACGGCGACGTCTTCGCGTTCTACCTGCCGCCGATCGACCCGGACCAGGGCAGCCCGGTGCTGGTGGCCGGGGAGTTCCTCGCCGCCTTCAACGACGAGCCCGCCACCCTCGCGGTCCAGCGCTACATGGCTTCCGGGGAGTACGCCAACACGAAGGCGGCCCTCGGCGCCTGGGTGTCGGCGAACGAGGGTCTGGACATCGCCAACGTCGAGAGCCCCATCGACCAGCTCTCGGTCGAGATCCTGCAGGACCCGGAGACGGTCTCCCGCTTTGACGGATCGGACCAGATGCCGTCGGAGGTCGGCGCGGGCTCCTTCTGGAGCGAAGCCACGGCGTGGATCAACGGCGACGTCGATGCGGCGACCATGATCGGCAACATCGAGGCCAGTTGGCCCGCCTCCTGACGGTCGACGTCCGTCCACGATGACGAGGGGGCGCACGGGGCAGCCGCTGGGTTGGCCCGTGCGCCCTTTCGCGTGATCGCGATAGGTTGAGGCCGCGCCGCGGCCGTCGAAGGAGATGGGGCACATGGACGACGTCGTCGACAAGCTGGCTGTACTGGGGGTCGGCATCCTGGCCTGGGTGATCATCACATTGATCATCGTGGCGGTGTCAGACCTGGGCCGAGGGCGAGCCAAGGAACGATGGCAGATCGTCCTCTTCCTGGCCCCGGCCCTGTTGCTGCTGATCCTCGGTCTGGTCATCCCGGCCATACGGACGACGATTCTCGCCTTCTACGGCCCCAGCGGTGACGAGTTCGTCGGGTGGGACAACGTCACCTGGATGTTCACGCAGCAGCAGGCCCTCACGACGCTGCGCAACACCGCGTTGTGGGTACTCCTGGCGCCGGTCCTGTCGACGGCCATCGGCCTGTTGTACGCGATCCTCGTCGACCGCACCCGAGGGGAAGCGGTCGCCAAGACGTTCGTCTTCCTTCCGATGGCCATCTCGTTCGTCGGGGCGTCCATCATCTGGGGTTACGTCTACGCCTTCGATCCGACCAGCGAGAGCCAGACCGGGCTCGTCAACGCCATCATCGTGGTCTTCGGGGGGGAATCGATCCAGCTTCTCAACGAGAGTTCGTTCGCCCTCAACACCTTCCTCCTGATCGTCGTCCTGGTATGGATTCAGGCGGGCTTCGCGATGGTGATCCTGTCCGCGGCGATCAAGGGCATCCCCGACGACATCGTCGAGGCAGCCAGGATCGACGGCACCACCCCCGTGCAGCGATTCTTTTACATCACGCTGCCGTCCATCAGGCCCGCCCTGATCGTCGTTCTCGCGACGATCACCATCACGACGCTCAAGGTCTTCGACATCGTTCGGACCGCCACCGGCGGCAACTTCAACACGTCCGTAGTGGCGAACGAGTTCTACGTGCAGGCCTTCGTGCAGAACAACCTCGGCAGGGGTGCCGTGCTCGCCGCGTTCCTGTTCGTCCTCGTGCTGCCGCTCGTCGCCTACCAGATCCGAATCCTCCGCCAGACGCAGGAGATCCGATGACCTCCACCTCTGTTCCCGCCCCGGTCGAGGACCCGAACCGCGAGCCCGGCAAGCCGCGGCGTACGGCGACGCCCGGTCGTGACACCCCTCAGGGGCGTGCCCGCCGCGCCCTGTCCAGCCCGTGGGCCTCCCTCGCCGCGATCGCCATCGCTGTGCTGTGGACCATCCCCACCGTCGGACTGCTGATCAACAGCCTCCGGCCCCGCGCGGCCGTCGAGGACCGGGGCTGGTGGACGGTGCTGTGGGACCCGGAGTTCACCCTGAGCAACTACGACGAGGTCCTCTTCGGTCGGCAGGATCTCGCGGGCTCCTTCGTCAACTCCTTCGTCATCACGATCCCTGCCGTGCTGTTCCCCCTGCTGTTCGCGGCGCTGGCCGCCTACGCCCTGGCCTGGATGGAGTTCCCGGGGCGCAACTGGCTCTTCCTGGCAATCTTCGCGCTGCAGATCGTGCCGCTCCAGGTGGCGCTCGTCCCGCTGCTCCGCTTTTTCAACCTTGGCGAGATCGCCGGAGTGGAGATCATCCCGGGCGGCTTCGGACTGTCCGACGAGTGGACAGCGATCAGGGTGTGGTTCGCCCACACCGCGTTCGCCCTTCCCCTGGCGGTGTTCCTGCTCCACAACTTCATGTCGGAGCTGCCCCGTTCGCTCATGGAGGCAGCCCGGGTCGACGGTGCCAGCCACGCGCGGATCTTCCGGTCGCTGGTCCTGCCGTTGATCACGCCGGCCCTCGCGGCGTTCGCCATCTTCCAGTTCCTCTGGGTGTGGAACGACCTCCTCGTCGCCCTGATCTTCGCGGCGCCCGAGGTGTCACCGCTCACCCGGGTGATATCCGACCTCAACGGCACCCGGGGCGAGAGCAGGGAGCTCGTTCCGGCCGGGGCCTTCGTCACGATTGCCGTGCCGGTGCTCGTGTTCCTCTCGTTGCAGCGGTACTTCGTCCGCGGGCTGCTCGCGGGCGGCCTCAAGGGCTGAGGGCTACACCTGGCGGGGGCCGGGTGCGACGGCCCCCGCCAGGCGAGGTGTTCAGGGTCCCCGAACCTCCGCCAGCACCTCGGCGAGGAAGGGGGCGGTCTCCTCGCGATCGCCGCGGGCGACGGCCACGCCCTCGGACCGCAACATGTCGTGCGCCTGCCAGGTGTCGAGTCCCAGGGCCCGAGCGAAGTCCCGCAGAGTCACGCGGCCGGTGCGGTAGGACTCGATGGCATCTCGCTTCTGGAGCTCCCTGAGCGCGAAGTCGACCAGTTGGCGAAGGGCTGTCGAGCGGTCCTCGTACCGCTGCGCGGCGTACGCGTCGACACGACGCAGCAGGGCGGGGTCCATGGTCGCGTTGACTCTCACTGCTCTGCTCATCCCAGCTCCTTGAGGTAGTCCTCGAACAGCGCGCTCGTCAGCCGGCCGGCGTCGTGAAGGCCGAACAGCACAGCCGTCGCCCGCCTCTCGGTGACGCGTTCCGTGCGCACACAGAGGAGGACGAGGTCACCGGTGCGCAGCCAGCGCACCCCGATGTTGGCGGCCCGCCGACCCAGGGCCACGTCGTTCGTCAGGAGCAGCCCGTACCCCTTCGCGGTGATGAGGACAGCCTGATCCACGGTGGGAGCGTCGACCGGGTCGAGATCGGCGGCGCCGGAGATCGCGTCGGCGATGGCAGCCGCATCCGGGTACCCGAGGGCGAGACCCTCGTCGACCGTCTCTCGTCGCACCTCGGCAGGGATCACCAGGTCGAGTGGGCAGTGATCGCGAGTGATGAGGTCGAGGCCGCCCGACCACGCGAGCGAGATCAGCGTCGAGGAGTCGACGACGGCGTACACCAGCCGATAATGACACACTCACGCCCACGTCTTTCGCCCCTTGAACTCGACACCCCGGCAGGGAAGGCTCGCGAGGTGACCTCTCCCGCCCCGGCGCCCGCCGTTCGCTACGGCACCCCCGCGGGAACGGGCCTGCTGGCAGCCGTCATCGTCGGCGGCGCCATCGCCTCCCTCGACGCGACCGTGGTCAACGTGTCGCTGCCGATCATCGGCGCCGACCTCGATGCGTCGTTCCAGGAGCTCCAGTGGGTGGTCACCGGGTACTCGCTGACGCTCGCGGCATTCATCCTCGTCGCGGGCTCACTCGGGGATCACATCGGTCGCCGGCGGGTGTACGTGCTGGGCATCGTGGCGTTCGCCGTGACGTCGGCGGCCTGTGCGTTCGCCCCGACGCCCGAACTGCTCATCGCCGCGCGGATCCTCCAGGGGGTTGCCGGTGCGCTCCTCACCCCCGGGTCGCTGGCGATCATCCAGGCGAGCTTCGTGCCGTCCGACCGCGGTCGGGCGATCGGCATGTGGGCCGGGATCGGCGCGCTGGCGCCCGCGATCGGCCCGCCCCTGGGTGGGCTGCTCGCGGAGTACGACTGGCGCTTGGTGTTCCTGATCAACGTTCCCCTCGCCGCCGTGGCCCTTGCGCTCACCTACCGGTTCGTCCCCGAGAGCCGCGACCCGGAGGCCGCCGCGACGCTCGACTGGTTCGGGGCGGTCCTCGGCGTGGTCTCGCTCGCGGCTCTCACCTACGCCCTGGTGGGCCTCGGCGGCGAGGGCGGGGCCGAGGCCACCGACGGAGCGAACGGCCCGGGTGTGCTGGTGTGGGTGGCGGCCGCGGTGGCGGTGGTCGGGGGGGCGGCCTTCGTGTGGTGGCAGCTGAAGGCCCGGGACCCCATGGTGCCGCCGTCGCTTTTCGCCAACAGGACATTCACCGTGGCGAACGTCCTCACCCTTGGTGTGTACGCGGCGCTCGGGGCGATGTTCTTCTTCCTCGTCATCCAGCTGCAGACGACCCTCGGCTACCGGCCGTCGGTGGCCGGCCTGGCCGGCCTGCCGTCCACGATCCTCATGCTCCTGCTCTCGGCCCGGGCCGGCGCCCTGACGACCCGGCTCGGCCCGCGGATCCCGCTGACCGCAGGACCGCTGGTCGCCTCGGCGGGCACGGCGTGGCTGGCCTTCGTCGACGCCGGGGACTCCTACTGGCTCGACATCCTGCCCGGGGTCCTGCTGTTCGGGCTGGGGTTGGTCCTGCTGGTCGCCCCACTGACGACGACCGTGCTGGCGGCCGCCCCGGACCGCCTCGCCGGCACCGCGTCCGGGGTCAACAACGCGGTGAGCCGGGCCGCCGGCCTGCTCGCGGTGGCCGCCCTGCCAAGCCTCGTCGGCCTGTCCGCCCGCGACTACGCGGACCCGGTCGCCCTGACGGACGGGTACCGGTCGGCCATGCTCGTCGTCACCGGGCTCCTGGTGGCGGGGGGGCTGTCGGCACTGTTCATCCCGCGCCGACTGCACGAGTGCCGTCCGCCGGGAGAGCCCGGGGCGCTCCCGGCCACGGCCGGCGGGCGTCCGGCACGCTGACGGCCCATCCGTTCGGCCTGGTGGGCGTGAGGCACGGGCCATGGCTGCACCTCCCGCTTCGACGTTCTCCGGAGCGGTCAGGTCACCGGTGACGGCGGCGTCACGAGAGCGCGAGGTCGAAGGCGTCGCCGATGGCGCGCGCCAGCTCGGCCTCCTGATCGTCGAAGAGCAGCCCAATGGGTCGATGAACGGCGTCCCGCCGGACGGTCGTGACGAGATCGCACGTGACGACGCTGTCGTGGTCGAGGCCGTTCCGGACACCGACCGGGACCTCTGTGCTGAGACCACGGATCGTGCTGGTGATCGGTGCGACGGTGACCCATGCCGACGCGGCCAGACGGGCTTCTCGCGTGAGGATCAGGGCGGGGCCTCGCTTGTCGAGCTGGACCGAGGCGATCGTCCGCATCAGTCGAGAGCAGGGTGCGGAAGGTCGAGCAGCCCGTCGAGGTCCGGGTAGACCGACTCCTGTCGACGGGCCAGGTCCACCAGGACCTCTTCGTCGTGGCGGTAGCGCTGCTGTCGCCGGAGGTGCCCGATCCCGCGGCGCAGGGCCTCGGACCGGCTCCTCGCCCGCCCCTCCCGAACCTCGCGGTCCAGGGCATCCAGGTCGTCGTCGTCGAGCCGGATGGCGATCTGAGTGCTCATCACCTCAGCTTAGCCAATTCGTCAACCGAACGGTATGCACACGAGGTGGCGACGGCCGCTCGGGCTGCACTCAAGGCCAGCTCCCCAGCGCCGATGACTCCCCTGACGGCGGCGGGTCCCCGCGCCGACCGAGGAGGCGCGCGCGTGGACGAGCTGGACGGCATCGTCGAGGAGTTCCTCGTGGAGTCCCACGAGAATCTCGACCGCCTGGACCGGGACCTGGTGCAGCTGGAGGCGAGCCCGTCGTCGCGGGAGCTCCTGGCAGGGATCTTCCGGACCATCCACACCATCAAGGGCACGAGCGGCTTCCTGGCCTTCGGCGCGCTGGAGCGGCTGACCCACGTCGGGGAGAACCTGCTGGCGAGGATGCGCGACGGCGAACTGGTCCTCACCCCGGCCCGCACGGACGTGCTGCTCCAGATGGTGGACGCCGTCCGAGCCCTGCTGTCGATCATCGAGCGGACCGGGAAGGACGAGGGACTCGACGTCGTCGACGTCGTCGCCCGGATCGAGGCGGCCCGGGCGCCCGACTTCGGTGGTGCCGCGATCGAGGACGCGCCCAGCGCCTCGGCGCCGGAGCAGCCCGGGACGCCGGGTGAGCCGGCGGTGCCGGGTGAGCCGGCGGTGCCGGGTGATTCGGCGGCGCCGGGTGAGCCCGCGGCCCCCGGTGATTCGGCGGCGCCGGGTGAGTCGGCGGCGTCCGGTCAGCCCACGACAACCGGTCAGGCGGGGACCCCCGCTCAGCCGGAATCGGGCGACCAGCCGGCCGTCCCCGAGCCTGCTGTCCAGGCGGTGCCCACGCCGCGCGTGCCGCCGGCGCCGGAGCCCGAGCCCGAGCCGACCCGCCGCAGTGCGGTCGACTCCTCCATCCGCGTGGACGTCGTGGTCCTCGACTCGCTCATGCGCCTCGTCGGCGAGCTGGTGCTGGCCCGCAACCAGATCCTCCAGCAGGCGACGACCAGTGGGGACGCCGAGGCTCTTCGCTCGGCCCACCGGCTCGACCTGGTGTCGGCCGAGCTGCAGGAAGCCGTCATGAAGACCCGCATGCAGTCCATGGACTACCTGTGGTCCAAGCTGCCCCGGGTGGTCCGGGACCTGTCGGCCCAGTGCGGCAAGCAGGTCACGCTGGCCATGGTGGGTCGCGAGACCGAGCTGGACCGCACCCTGCTGGACGCGGTCAAGGACCCGCTGACCCATCTGGTCCGCAACTCCGTCGACCACGGGATCGAGACCCCGGAGGCTCGCCGGGAGGCTGGCAAGTCGCCGACCGGGACCCTCACGCTGCGGGCGTACCACGCCTCCGGCCAGGTCGTCATGGAGATCGTCGACGACGGTCGCGGCATGGATCCCGAGCGGATCCTCGCCAAGGCCGTCGAGCGTGAGCTGGTCTCGGCGGCCGAGGCCCGCACCATGACCGTCTCGGAGATCATCGACCTCGTCTTCCGCCCCGGCTTCTCGACGGCGGCCAGCGTGACCAACGTGTCCGGTCGCGGCGTCGGCATGGATGTCGTCCGGACCAATATCGAAGCCATCGGTGGCACCGTCGAGCTGCAGAGCGAGGTGGGCCGGGGTTCCACCGTGCGGGTGACGATCCCGTTGACCCTCGCCATCATCCCCGCTCTCGTCGTCCGGCAGGGCAGCCAGCGCTACGCCATCCCGCAGGCCCAGCTTCTCGAGTTGGTCCGGATGGACCCTGAGGACCCCACCCGCGGGGTCGAGTACGTGGCCGGGTCCCCGGTGCACCGGCTGCGCGGCAAGCTGCTGCCACTGGTGGATCTCGCCCGGGTGCTCCGGATGGACGGTGCGGAGTACCAGGGCGACGCCGACCCGTCGGGCGCGGACCGGCAGCGGACGGTCGCGGTGCTGCGGGCGGACGCCACCGAGTTCGGGCTCGTCGTCGACGAAGTCCTGGACACCCAGGAGATCGTCGTGAAGCCGCTCGGCAACGCGTTGTCCGGGATCGGCGTGTTCGCCGGCGCCGCCGTCATGGGCGACGGCCGGGTGGCTCTCATCCTCGACGTTCCGGGCCTGTCGGCCGAGGGCCGGATCGCCGGCACTGCCGCCGAGCTCGCCGCTCGCGGCGACCTCGTCGCGGCGGCGGGCCGAACCGGAGGTGAAGGCGAAGGCAGCTACGTGGTGCTGCGGACGGAGGCTCACGCGATGTGCGCGGTCCCGCTGGCCACCGTGGACCGGCTGGAGGAGGCCCGCGAGTCGGCCTTCGAGCGACTCGGCGACTTCACGGTCATGCAGTACCACGGCGACCTGCTGCCGGTCGTCGACCTGGCCGGCGGGAACGCCGGCTACGGCATGTCGGGTCACATCCCCTTCCAGGACGGGGCACCGGACATCGAGAGCGTCGAGGAGCCCACCACCGCGGTCGTGGTCTGCCGGGCACAGGGCCGCCCGGTCGGCCTCAAGGTCGCCGAGGTGGTCGACATCGTCGTCGTCCCGATGTCCGCCTCGACCGTCGGCACCCGGCCCGGAACCCTGGGCAGCATTGTCGTCGACGGCCGTGTCACCGAGGTGCTCGACATTGACCACCTGCCCTACGTCACCCCGGAGATGCTCGGTGTCTGACGCCTCTGCCCCCGCCCCCGCAGCCCTGGCCGCGACCTCCGGGCTCGCCGCCGACGCCACCATGTACTGCACGTTCCGGATCGACGGCCTGTACCTCGGGATCGACGCCGGCGTGGTCCAGGAGGTGCTGCGCGAGCAGGCCGTGACCCCGGTGCCGCTCGCGCCGCCCGAGGTCCGGGGCCTCATCAACCTGCGAGGCCAGATCGTCACGGCCATCGACCTCGGCATGAAGCTCGGGTTGCCTCGGTCCGAGCGCCGCATGAACGTCGTCGTCCGGACCGGTCCTGAGGCGGTCAGCCTGCTCGTCGATGCGATCGACGCCGTCGTCACTCTCCCGGCGGCCGATCACGCGCCCGTCCCCTCGACCGTGGACCCCGCCATCGCCGAGCACCTGGTGGCGACCGGCACGCTGGACGCCGAACTGCTCCTGGTCCTCGACCCGGCGGCTGCCGTGAGCCTCGCCGGCGCGGCCTGAGGCGGCGCGCGACTCACCCGGGCGGCGGGCGGCGGGACACCCCCCCGGCCGCGATAGTGACCCGGTGCCGTACACCTGGACCGGGGCCAGTGCGCTGGGGTACGACCTGGCCCGCAGCTCGACCGGGGCGGCGGTGTCCACGGTGCTGCTGTCCGCCCTGGCCGCCGACCTGCGGTACGCCCGTCACCTGGCGATGCGGCCCGCAGCGCCGCCGCGCGTCCGGGCCCGGGCGGTCGCCCTCGTCGAGGCCGCGCAGGCGGTGGCGATCGTCGACCTCCGGGACCACGCCGGCCCCGCAGGCCCTCCCGTCGACCTGGCCGGGGAGCTCGCCACCGTCTCCCGCCGGGTCCGGGCGCTGCGGTTCGGTGGCCCCGGTGACCTGCTCGACCTGCTGCACCGGGACGGCCTCGGTCACCTCGCCGCCGACCTCGACGGGGCGGTCCGGGGCCGGGCGACGCGGCGGCTGGCGGACGCGGTACTGGCTGCCGTTCTCGCCCCCGGCCGGTCGGACGTCGATGTCGCGGCCCTCGCCCACGCGGTCCGGGCCACCGTGCCGCCGCCGCCGCCCGACCTCGGCCCGTACGGCGGCGACGTCCGTGACCTGCTCGATGGGGTGCGGGCCGGGGGAGGGGACCGGGACCCCTACCGGCTGCGGTCCGCCATGACCCGGCCTGCGGTGGGGCAGTGGTCGCGGGCCATGCACGTCGCCTCGTGGGCGGTCGAGCTCAGTGGGCGCACCCGCCCGGCGGCCGCGGCCCACATGATGGGTGTCGCTGCTCTGGCCCGGGCGGGTTTCACGGCCGACGACTGCGCCGCGGGGGTGTGGAACTCGCTGTCGGGCAGGATCGTCGCCCGCCTCGTCCCGGACCTGTTGCCGGACACCGAGCACCGCGTCCTGACCGGCGAGGGCTGACCCACCGGCCCTCCCGCTCACCGGTCTCCCCGGACGCGTCAAGTCGGGGCCTGCTCCCGCCGATCCAGACGGTGAGCCCGCCCGTCCGGGGCGGCAGGCGGAGGCAGGTGAGCGTGACCGCAGGCAGGTTGAGGATCGCCGTCGTCGACGACTCGGTCGTCGTGCGGCGGCTCGTCGCCGACACCCTCCGCAGCGACCCGCGGATCGGCGAGGTCCGAACGGCCACGAACGGCCGGGAGGGGGTCACGCTCGTCCGCGAGATGCGCCCGGACCTCGTGACCATGGACATCGAGATGCCGGTCCTCGACGGGATCGCCGCCCTGCGCGAGTTGCGCCGATTCGATCCCCGGGTGCCGGTCATCATGTTCTCCACCCTCACCGAGGCCGGTGCCAAGGCAACCCTCGACGCCTTCGCGGCGGGGGCCACCGAGTTCGTCACCAAGCCCGCGCAGGCGCACTCCCTGGCCGCCTCGCTCGAGACCATCCGGCGCGACCTCATCGGCAAGGTCGTCGCCCTCACGACGCCTCCGACCGCCACCGGTCCGGTTCCGCTGTCGATGGCACCGTCGGGGCGGCCGACGTCCGCACAGTGGCCGCGTGCCGCCGGGCGCGGAGGGGTACCCGTCCCCCGTCCGGTGCCCTCCGGCCCGCCGCGCCTGGTCGCGATCGGGTCGTCCACGGGAGGACCGGAGGCGCTCGGCCGGGTCCTGGCCGCGCTGCCCGGTGACCTGGCGGTGCCGGTGGTGGTCACGCAGCACATGCCGGCGATGTTCACCCGGATGCTCGCCCATCGCCTCGACGCCGGCGCTGCCCTGCGGGTCCGGGAGGCCACCGACGGTGATGTCCTCGAGCCCGGGACGGTGACGATCGCCCCGGGCGGCCGTCATCTCGTCGTCCTGCGGTCCGGCGCAGCGCTCACGGCGCGCCTGACCGACGATCCCCCGGTCCATTCCTGCCGTCCCTCGGTCGACGTGCTGTTCCGGTCCCTGCCCGCAGCGGTCGGGTCCGCGGCGCTGGTCGTCGTGCTCACCGGCATGGGGGCGGACGGAGCCGAGGGCGCGGCCCGGGTGGCCGCGGCCGGGGGCCGGGTATGGGTCCAGGACCAGGCCACCAGCGTCGTCTGGGGAATGCCGGGGGCCGTCGTCGCCGCCACCGCGGTCGAGGAGGTGCTGCCCCTGGACGGCGTGTCCCCGGCCATCGTCCGGGCAGTGGGTCGCCCCGGCGGCCGTGGCGCCTCGCCGACCCGGCTGCCGCTCGAACGGCAGGTCGCCCGATGACGTCGGTGTCCGTCGGCCCGCCCGGCACGTCGGCGGGCTCGCTCGACGCCACTGCCACGACCTGGGTCGCCGACCTGGTCCGCCGCGAGGCCGCGATCGTCCTGGACGGCAAGGACTACCTCGTCGACTCCCGGCTCGGGGCACTGAGCCGACGGCTCGGAATGCCGGACGCCGCCGCCGTCGTCAGGGCCGCCCAGCGTGGTGACCGGGCCGCCCAGGCGGGGATCGTCGACGCCCTCACGACCAACGAGACGTCGTGGTTCCGCGACGGCGGGCCGTTCGAGGCCCTGCGTCGTCAGATCCTGCCCGCGCTCGTCCGGGAGCGGGCCGCCGAACGGACCCTGCGGATCTGGTCGGCCGCCTGCTCCAGCGGGCAGGAGGCCTACTCCGTCGCCATGGTGTGCCGTGACGTGGTCCCGGCCGGCTGGCGGGTCGAGATCCTCGGCACGGACCTGTCGGGCGAGATCCTCGCCCGCGCCCGCGCCGGCCGGTACAGCCAGCTCGAGGTCAACCGGGGCCTGCCCGCGCCGCTGCTGGTGAAGTGGATGCGCCGGGCGGGGACCGAGTGGGAGGTCCTCCCCGAACTGCGGGACATGGTCCGGTGGGACCGCCTCAACCTCGCCCGCCCGTTCCCGCCGCTCGGCCGCTTCGACGTCGTCCTGCTGCGCAACGTCCTCATCTACTTCGATCCCCCGACCAAGGGTGCGGTCCTCGACCGGGTCCGCGGGGTCCTGCGCCCGGACGGGTACCTCCTGCTGGGCGGCGCCGAGACCACCATCGGCCTCGGCGACACCTGGCAGCGCGAGGTGGTCGCGGGGGCCCCGGCCTGGCGCCTCGCCGGTGCCGGAGGGGTTGCGACCGCCGTCGTCCCCGCACTCGCCACGAACGGTGCCCGACCCTCGACGCCGGTCCCCCCGGCCCCTCGACGACCGCTCCCCTCGCCCCATTATCAGCGCGGAGGTCGCTGACCATGCATGCTCTCGTGATCGACGATTCCAGGACGATGCGGCGCATCGTCGGATCCGTCCTCCGGAAGTGCGGCCTCGACCCCGTCGAGGCGGAGCACGGCGAGGAGGCCCTGGCCCAGCTCGACCGCCTCGCCGCTGCCGGGACCCCGCCCGTCCTCGCCACCGTGGACTGGAACATGCCGGTGATGGATGGACTGACCTTCGTCACCCGGGTCCGGGACTCCGGTGCCTGGACCGACCTCACTCTCGTGATGGTGACCACCGAGAGCGAGCACGGTCAGATCGTCCGCGCCCTCGCCGCCGGCGCCCACGAGTACGTCATCAAGCCCTTCACCACGGAGGACATGGTGAGCAAGCTCTCGCTGCTCGGCCTGGTCCGGGCAGACGCCGAGGCCGGGCTGGAGGTCCGGGCATGAGTGCCGTCCGGGTGGGTGACCACATCGACAGCGACACGCTGACGGAGGTCCTGGCACAGGCGTGGGTGACCTTCGTCGACCCCGGCGCCCTGCTCGAGCCGGCTCCGAACGGCGGCGTCGCCAGCCCCGGCCTGGTCGCCCAGGTCGCCGTCCGCGGCGAGACCCCGGCCGCCATCGCCATCGCCATGGACGCCGCCGGTGCCCGTGCGGTGGCCGAGCGGATGCTGGCGGGTGTCGGAGTGGGCGTCGAGGAGGCCGACGTCGTCGATGCCATGGGCGAGCTCGCGAACGTCCTCGGGGGCAACCTCAAGGCGCTGCTGCCGGACGGGTCGACCCTCACGCTGCCCGAGGTCAGCCGGATCCGGAACGGCGTCATCGAAGCCGGCCCCGACGGGGACGGCGGCGTGGTCGCCACCCTCCGCTGGGGAGCACACACCGTCACGGCCGCAGTCACGCCGGCCGCCGCCACCGCCGGGAAGGAGCCCCGCTCGTGAAGGTCCTCGTCGTCGACGACAGCAAGGTCATGCGCCAGATCGTGATCCGCACACTGCGCCAGGCAGGCTTCGACGAGGTCGAGGTCGTCGAGGGCGTCGACGGCCAGGACGGCCTCGCCAAGGTGGCGAGCGAGCGGCCGGACCTCGTCCTGTCGGACTGGAACATGCCGAACCTCACCGGCATCGACTTCCTCGTCGCGCTGCGCTCGTCCGGCGACGCGACGCCGTTCGGATTCGTCACCTCGGAGGGGTCCTCCGAGATGCGCCAGCGGGCCGAGGCGGCCGGTGCTCTCTTCCTCGTCGCCAAGCCCTTCAGCCCCGAGGCCTTCGGTGAGGTCCTCGCCCCCGTGCTCGCCTGAGCGACCGGCCGTCGACCCCGTAGTAGATCGAGGAGAACCATGACCGTCACCACCGCCATCCCGCCCCTCAAGGACCTCCGGGACACAGTCTCCGGCCTCATCGGGAAGGACGTCGACGTCGCCCCGGGCGCGACGCCGCCGACCGTCGGGGGCGACTCGGGGTCCCTCGTCGCCCTCTACGTCGACGACGCCATGCACTCGGCCGCCGTCATCGTGTTCGACCTGGCGCTGGCGGCCCGCCTCGGCGCAGCGATCGGCCTGGTGCCGCCCGGCGGCGCCGACGCGGCTATCGAGGACGGTGCGCTGTCCCCCGTGCTGCGCGAGAACGCCGGCGAGATTCTCAACGTCCTGGCGTCGGTGTTCAACGCCGAGGGGGCTCCCCACCTGAGGCTGTACTCAGTGGCGGGTACCGCCGAGGAACTGCGCGCGGACGTGCGGGCGATCGCCGTGAAGGCCGCACCGCGGGAGGACATCACCGTCGAGGTGCCGCGCTACGGCCCGGGTGTGATGTCCGTGGTCATCGCGTAGCGTCGTCGCCACCCGCTCCGCGGAACGGCCGGGCGGGCGGGCGAGAGGAGGCACGGTGACGTGGCTCGGTCGCGGGCGATCGCCTGTGGCCGGCCGGGCGAGCGGCCCGGCCCTGTTCCTCGCGGTCCTCGCGGGGCACCTCCTCCTCGCGGTCACCGCCACGCACCTCTTCGACGGGTACCGCGGCTACCCGATCCCGTGGCCGGCCAACGGCGTCGTGCTGGCCGCGCTCGTGCTGAGCCCGCGTCGGCGCTGGGGGTGGGCGCTCGCCGCCGGGGGGCTCTCCGAGAGCCTGGCGAGTGCCTGGTTCGGCCTGGCCATCGGCTGGGCGCAGGCGTATGCCGCCGTCAACCTGCTCCAGGTCCTGCTCGCCGCGGCCCTGTTCCGGCACTGGGCCCCCGACCGGGACCTGGGCACCCGACGGGGCCTCGTGGCGTTCGTCGCCGCGGCCCTGGTCCTCGGGGCCGGGCTGGGCGGGGCGGCGGGGACGGCGGTCTCGATGGTCGCCCAGGGTGCCGAATGGTGGCCGACCGTCGGCTTCTACTGGGCCGGGGACGCCATCGGCTTGCTCGTGGCGGGGGCGATGCTCGTCGCCTGGGGACGGGCGTCCTCGCTGCCGCCTTCCGCCCGGCGTGGTCGGACAGCGAGGGCGGAGTGGGCGGCTGTCCTCGTCCTCGTGACGGTTCTCGCCGCGTCATCGCTGGTCGTAGGCACTCGCCCGGTCGGCTACCTCGCTCTGGGCGGGATGATGTGGGCGGCCCTGCGGCTCGGTGTCCGGGGCGCGCTGACGTCGGCGCTCGTCGTGACCTGCGTCCAGGGTTCGCTGGTCGCCGACGGCCGGGGGGTGTTCGCCGACCAGGCGGACTCGCTGCCCGCGGCCCTCGCCTACTTCACCGCGTTCCTCTTCGTCGCGGGCCTCGCGGCCTGGGTGCTGGCCGTGGAGGTGGGCCACGGCCGCGCCGCCGAGCGCCGGGAGGCCACCCACCGCGAGGCCCGGCTCGCGGCCCAGGCGCGGGTTGTCCGGCTGGTCCGGCTGCGCGAGTTCGCCGACGCCGTCTTCCGCGCGGCGACCACGGACGATGTGATCGCCGCGTGGCACACTCACGCCCCGGGTGTCCTCGCGGGACGCGACCACACCCTGGTGCTGACTGGGCAGGCCGGGAGCCCGGGCGTCGGGGCCGGGTCGCCGGAGGCCCGGGCCGAGGCCCGGGCCGTGGCCGAGCGCAGGGTCGTGGCCGAGGTCCGCGCGGCATCGGACCCGGCAGCCGGGCCCGGGGCCGACGCGGCTCTCGAGACGGTCGTGGCGGCGCCGCTGCTGGCCGGTGATCGGGTGCTCGGTGTCCTGTCGTCCGTCCACGACGGGGACGTGGCGGGTGACCCGGTGAGGCGCGAGGAGGCGGCCGCCGCCGCGGCGCGCCTTGCCGAGGTTCTGGTGCGGATCCGGCTCTCCGCCGAGACGGTTGACTCGGCCCGCCGGCTCGGGGTGCTGCAGGACCTCACCAGCCGTCTCGGGCGTGCGCCGACGACCGAGGCAGTCGTCGCCCTCGTCCTCGACGGGGCGCGGCGCCAGCTCGGCGCCCGGGACGCCGGGCTGCTCCTGCCCGACGGGTCCGGCGCGTTGCGGCCGCACGCCAGGTCGGGTATTCCCGCGCCCGACCTGGCGCTCGCGATCCGCACCGGCGACGATGCGGCTCGCGGCGGGGCGGTATCGGCCTGGGCGCCGCGGTACGGGCCGTCGGCCGAAGGTGGGGCGCCCGCCACCGGGCCACCCGGATGGCCGACAGCCGAGCGGTCGTCGTGGGCGGTCCTCCCGCTCGTCGTCAACCGCCGGGTGCGAGGGCTGGCGTGGTACGCGTGGGAGGCCGGCCGGGGCCCGGTGCCGGAGGACCGGGCGCTGCACGCGGCCTTCGCCGACCAGTGCGCCGCGGCCCTGCGCCGGGTCACGGCGACGGACGTCGAGCACGACGCCGCCGTCAAGCTCCAGCAGGCGCTGCTCCCGCGCAGCTTCCCCGCGGTCGAGGGAATCGCGGCGGCCGCGCGCTACGTGCCCAGCAGTGAGGCGTTGTCGGTCGGGGGCGACTGGTACGACGTGGTGGCGCGGCCGGACGGGCGCGGGGTGATCATCGTCGGGGACGTCGTCGGCCACGACGTCACGGCCGCGGCGGCCATGGGCCAGCTCCGCAGCGCGCTCGCCACGGTGGCGGTCGAGGCCAGGGACCCCGCGGTGGCCATCGACCAGATCCGCGCCTTCCCGGGCGGACCGGCAATCGGGTTCGCGACAGCGCTCTACGCCGACTTCGACGCGGCGACCGGCGTCCTGCGATACGCCTGCGCCGGCCACCCGCCGCCCCTGCTCGTCAAGCCCTGGGGGGAGGCGGAGTTCCTCACGGCCGGGCGTTCGGGGCCGCTGTTCGCCGTGGGCCCTGGCCGGCAGTTGGCGGGTGAGGTCACGGTTCCGCCGGGCAGCCTGCTCGTCTGCTACAGCGACGGCTTGGTGGAGCGTCGTGACCGCCGCTTCCACGACGGCCTGGTCGCCCTCGCCCGGGCGTGCCTGGCGCACCGGCACCGGCCGCTGCCGGAGTTCACCGATGATGTTCTGGCGGCTCAGACGGCGGGGCGGGTCCTGGCTGATGACGTCGCTCTGCTGTGCGCTCACCTGTCGCCGCGGCCGCGGCCGCGGGCGCTCAGCGGGCCCCGGTCAGGGAGGCCATCAGCCGCGGCGGCGGGGAGTCCGGCACCTCGGCCCACACGTGCTTGAGCTCGGAGTCCCGGTACCACCCAGCCGTGCGGGCCAGCTGCAGCACCAGGCGGATGCCGTGGCCGCCGGAACCGTTGCGGGTCCGTTCCACGACGACCGGCCCCTCGTCCTGGTGTCCGTCCGAGACCGTGACCAGCCACCCGGCCGCCGAGCGGGCCAGCGTGACCGTCACGGGCCGACGGCCGTGGCGCAGGGCGTTGGTGGCGAGCTCGCTGAACACCAGGCCCACTCGTTCAGCGACGGAGGCCAGCACCCGCCGCCCGTCGTCAGGGGTCTGCAACGGCTGGTTGCCCGCCTGTTCGCACAGTGCCGCGCGCACGGTCGAGAGGGCACCCGGCTCGGCGACTTCCCAGACCAGCAGCGGACCGCGGGCGGGGACCGGGGGGCTCGCCTCGGTCAGGGGTTCGGGCACGGCTCGGTCACGGGGAGTCGGTGGGGTCGATCCACTGGAACAGGTCGTCCGCCTCCAGCAGGGTGAGCAGCTCGCTCACGCGGGGGGCCGGGCCGACGAGCGACACCCCGGTCCCGGCGGCGCGGGCGTTGCCGGCGAGCCGGATGAGGAAGCTGATGCCGACGGAGTCGATGCTGTCGACGGCCCGGACGTCGGTGTGGACGGGCAGCTCGGCGTCGATGGCGTCGCGGCCGGCGTGCTCGAGGTCGTCGGCCACCGACAGATCGATGTTGCCCCGAAGCAGGATGACCGTGGCGCCGTTCTCGAAGAAGACCGACACATCCCCCGGGTCGGCCGAGACCGGACGCGGCGTCCTGTCCGGTGCTGCCATGGTCACTCCCTCGACTTGGTGGCCCGTGGGCTCCGCCTGTGCCGTGTGCATCGTACGGCGGGAGCCGGGTTGCGGTGTCGTGACAAACTGGTGGCTCCGGCGGCGCTGCGGTGGCGGCCCCTCCGGACTCCTGGAGGGCTGTCCGAGTGGCCGATGGAGACGGTCTTGAAAACCGTAGGCGCGGTACCCATCCCGTGCCCGGGGGTTCGAATCCCTCGCCCTCCGCAGCAGGCGAAACGGCCGCTGAGCTGCGGCATCCGTCGTTCGCCGAGGTGATCGTCATCAGGCGAGCACGTCCGGCCACGTCCGGTCCTGCACGGTGGGCGTCGGTTGCTCACGGAACATGCACGGAACGTTCGCCGGTCCGCTCGTCCGGCGCGTGGTCGGATGCCTCGCTGGCGAGGAGGGCCTCAACCTGCCGGCGGGCGTGCTCGTCCCGGCCGCTGACGGCCTTGGCGTAGACCCGCAAGAGGACGGCCACACTGTGGCCGGCCCACTCGGCCACGACGGCAGGGTCAGCGCCGGCACTCAGCCATGTCGACACCGCGGCGTGCCGGAGGTCGTACGGCCGTCGCGCGAGTGGGGACGCCTCCCCCTCCGCGGTGAGCGCGCGCCGACGGGCGGCCGCCCAGGTACGGCTGTAGGTGCTCGCGGCGACCGTCCCGCCGCGCGAGTTCACGAACAGCCGACCTCCGGCGCCGGTCCCGAACTGCTCGAGGTGCCGGGTGAGGATCACCCCCAGCGGCGGAGGGCACGGCACCGGCCTCACGTGGCCGGTCGAGCGGTGCTTGAGCTGGCGCGGCTCCCGGGCGCCGTCGTCCGTCCAGTGAGGCGAGGTGCTGGGGTCGGAGGCGGACAGGCGCAGCTCTCCCCATTGACCGGGCCCCTTGGGGAGCGTGACGTCCTGGCGGCGCAGGTTGACGGCCTCGGCTGGCCGGAGTGCCGAGTAGTACATGCAGGCGAAGAACGCGACGTAGTGGCCACCGCGAGGTCCCGTCTGGGCGACGGCGTCGAGAAGGCGGCGGGCCTGTTCATGGTTCACGACGACGCGGAGTTCCACGGCGTCGCCGTCCCGGGGCCGCCGCCACCGCACTCGCTCCAGCGGATTCGTCGGGATATGACCTACCTCGACGGCGTTGGCCAGGGCAGCGTGCAGTAGGGCGCGCCGTCGTACCACCGTGTTGGCGGCCGCCGGGCGACCGTCCAGATTCCGCGTGAGGGCGTCGAGCAACCGACGGACCGCGGCGGCGTCGTTGAGCGCCGCCAGCGGGGGCGTGTGACGCTCGACCCAGGCCAGGGCGTGCGCGCTCTCCGCCTCGTCCGCTACGTCGGGGCGAGACGTCGCCGTGAAGGTGCATCGCACGAGGGCCCGCCGAACGGTCGCTTGCGGTGGCCGATCACCGACGTCGGGCAACAGAGCCATGGTCACCGAGGCGAGGGCATCGGCCGCGGACTGCCGTGAGCGAGGCGCCCATCGCGACCAGTTGGCGTCGACGAAGGCCCGCGCATGCGACAGCCACGAGACCTCGGTCGAGGACATCGACGGTGATGTCGGGGTGCCTGTCGTGAGGTCGAACGGCTGCCCTCGGCGGGTAGCCGTGAGCAGTTCGGCGCGGAAGCCGTCCGCGAGAGCGCGTGTGCGGAACGTCCGATGGTGTTCCTTGCCGGCCACGGTCCATCGGACTCGATACCTGCGGCCAGCCCTCCGCTCGTAGGTCTTCACCGACCAGACCTTGACGTCGTAGGTGGTCTCGGTCACGGGGTTTCCTCGCAGCCGGTGAGCCAGTTGTCGAGTTCGGTGCGGCGGATGCGTATTTCGCCGTTGGGCAGGCGGAGGCTGCGGGGGCCGCGGCCTTTGGCGCGCCAGTCGTAGAAGGTGGAGCGGGAGACGCCGAGTTCGTCGCAGACCTCGGCGATGGTGAGGTGGGTGCGGGGGCGGGACACGGTGGCGGGGTTCCTTCCGGGTGAGGGTGTGGGCGGTGGACCGTCATGACCGTCATGACCGTCATGGCGGGGGTGTTGGTGCTGGTCAGGGGCGGGTTGAGCGCATGACGGTCACATGACGGTCATGACGGTCGAGGCACCGGCGGTGGTGTCGGCGGGTGGGCGTCATGACGGTCGGGGCCGGGGTCATGACGGTTGCCCGCGTGGACCGTCATGGGTGTCCTCGCTGGTCAGCGGCCGGTCATGACGGTCATGACGGTCATGACGGTTGCCCGCTGTCCCTGTCGGTGCCGAGGGGGGCGGCGGGGTGTGGGTGAGGCGGATGAGGCGGGTGCCGCCGGCGGTGCCGTCGCGGGTGAACTCGACGTCGATGCCGGCGGCGCGCAGGGCGGGGGCGACGCGGCGGAGTTGTCCGGCGAGGCCGCGGGGGGTGGCGGGGAACCCGCGAGGGACGGCCTCACCGTGGCCGGGAGTGAGGGTGGTGAGGAGGTCGGCGGCGGTGCCGGTCCAGCCGGTGGCTTGGGTGGTGAGGAGGTGGCGGACGGCGAGGGCGACGGGGTGGGTGTCGAGGACGGTGGCGGTGGCCTCGGCCGCGGCGGCGGTGTAGGCGGGCAGGGTGTGCCAGCCGGTAACGGTGTCGAGGGCGGCGAGCAGGCGGGCGAAGTCGGCCATCCGCGGCAGCTCCACCAGCTCGACTCCCGGCAGGGCGGCCTGGACCGCGGCGAGCAGGTCGAGCAAGTCGGCCAGCAACGCGGGACGGGCGGTTTGGTAGGCGGCCTCGATGTGTTCGTCGGCGCGGCGGTGGGTGGGGTGGATGCGGTGCAGCTCGACGGGGACGAGGCGTTCGGCGAGGTCTCCGGCGAGGGCTCCGGCGTCGATGGAGGTGAGGGTGATGACGCGGCGGAAGGCCAGGACGGTGACGTCGTCGTCGGTGAACAGGGCGCGGTCGACGATGCCGTCGCCGGTGACGGCCTTGCAGAGGGTGTCGGACAGCCAGGCGGGGACGGTGGAGACGTTGTCGAGGGCGACGGTCCAGGA
>JBHJOS010000063.1:0-8192 GCA_050329415.1 Kineosporiaceae bacterium | reverse complement strand
GGCGAACAGGACCAGCGCCGTCACCGTGCTGAGCTGGTTGCGGCCGAACGGGTCGGGCGCCAGAGCCAGCAGCACGAGGATCGCGAACGTCGGCGCGGCCCGCCCGACGTACGACAGGTTCGTCGCCAGCGCCCCGCCCCGCCCGACGTGGCCCAGCCAGAGCCCCAGGGGCAGGCCGATCCCCGACGCGACGAGGACGGTCAGCGCGGTGATCTGCACGTGCTGCGCCAGGAGGGTGGGGACGGCGCGCGGCCCGGTCCAGTTGGCGGGGTCGGCGAACCACTCGACGACGCCTGCCAGGGTGTCGATCACGAGACCCCCCCGCGGGACCACGGGGTGAGCGCGCGCTGGACCAGGAGCAGCAGCGCGTCGAGCACGAGGGCCAGCAGGACCGTACCGACGGTGGCCGTCAGCACCTCCGAGCGGAAGTTGCTCTGCAGCCCGCGGGAGATGAGGTCGCCGAAGCCACCGTGGCCGACGATCGTGCCGAGGGTCGCCAGCGCCACCGTCGAGACGGTGGCGATCCGCACCCCGGCGAGGATCGCGGGCAGCGCCAGCGGCAGCTCCACCGTGGTGAGCAGCCGGCCGGCGCCGTAGCCCATGCCGCGGGCGGCGTCGACGGCGTCGCCGGGCACCGCCGCCAGCCCGTCGAGGGTGTTCCGCAGCAGGATGGCGAGGCTGTAGAGGGCCAGCGCCACGACGACGGTGGCGTCCGACAGCCCGAGGAACGGGAACGTGAAGAGGAAGGCGAGCAGCGCCAGCGACGGGATCGTGTAGATCACCGTCGCGGTTCCGGTAACGGCGGCGCTGAGGCCGCGGCTGCGCCGCACGAGGACCGCCAGCGGGACGGCCACGAGGACGCCGAGGACCACGGCGGCCACGGTGATGAGCGCGTGCTGGGTGAGCGCCTCGACGAGGTCGTCCCGCCTGGTGGTCACGTACTCCGCGCAGAGCCAATCGTTGCGCCGCAGGCACGACTGCGTCACGGTGGCCCGGTGCAGCCCCGCAGCGGCGTCCCCGAGCACCCCGGCGACGCTACCTCCGGACCGGCCGGCGCGGCGATCTCCCTGAATGGCGCCCGCAAGGAGTACGCCGACGGGACGGTCGCCGTCGACCGGCTGGACCTGGAGGTCGCGGCAGGTGAGCTGGTGGCGCTGGTCGGTTCCTCGGGCAGCGGCAAGTCGACGATCCTCCGGATGATCAACAGGCTGATCGAGCCGACGGCGGGGACGATCACCGTGGGCGGCCGGGACGTCTCCCGAGTTCCGGCCACCGAGCTCCGCCGCGGCATCGGCTACGTCATCCAGCAGGTCGGGCTGTTCCCCCACCGCACCGTGGCCCAGAACGTCGCCACCGTGCCGGGGCTGCTCGGCTGGGACCGCCGCCGCACCGCGGCCCGGGTCGACGAGCTGCTGACCCTCGTCGGCCTGGAGCCCGAGCGGCACGGGCGCCGGTACCCGCACCAGCTGTCCGGGGGGCAGCGCCAGCGGGTGGGGGTGGCCCGGGCGCTCGCCGCCGACCCGCCGGTCGTGCTGGCGGACGAGCCGTTCGGCGCGGTCGACCCGGTGGTCCGCGACCGCCTCCAGGTGGAGTTCCGGCGGATCCAGGAGCGTCTGCGCAAGACCGTCGTCCTCGTCACCCACGACATCGACGAGGCGGTGCGGATCGCCGACCGGATCGCGGTGCTGCGCCCGGGCGGGGTCCTCGAGCAGTACGACACGCCGGCGTCGATCCTCGCCCATCCCGCCAGCGACCTGGTCGCCGAGTTCGTCGGCGCCGACCGGGGGCTGCGGCGGCTGTCGGTCACCCCCATCGAGGAGACCGACCTCGAGCGCCCCCCGACGCTGGTCCTGGACGACCCCGTGGCCGAGGCGCGCCGGGCGATCGACAGCACTCCGGGGTACGAGTACGCCGTGGTCGTCGACCGCGCCGGCAACCTCCGGGGCTGGGTGTCGCGGCGCAGCCTCACCGGCGAGGGCACGGTCGCCGACCGCCGCCACCGGTTCGAGGCGACCGCCGACCTGGGCGCCCCCCTGAAGGACGGGTTCGCCGAGATCGTCCAGCACGACGCCGCCTGGATCCCGGTCGTCGACGGCGAACGCTACGTCGGCGTGCTCACCCCGGAGGCCGTCCACGCCGCGCTGCGCCGGCTGCTGCCGGAGCGTCAGAGCGAGCCGCCGCCTGACGGGCGGCGAGCCCTGCGGTGAGCCAGGCGGCCTCGGCACCGAGGTGCGGTGGCTGGACGACGCCCGGACCTTCGTGCCCCTCGACCGGCCGGACGCGGTGGCCGAGGCCGTCACCTCGGTGCTGGGCCGCAGGGTCGACGCCGCGGCACCATGAGCCTGTGGACGACCACGACACCGGCCCGGACGCCGCGCCTACGCTCGGACGCATGACGGTCCGGCCGCTCGCCCAGGACCCGGAGGTCCCGATCCGGGGACTGACCCGGGAGCTCTACGAGGCCCTCGTCGACCAGGGAGCGTTCGACGGGCAGCACGTGGAGCTGCTGGCGGGGGAGATCGTCGAGATGGCGCCACAGAAGTGGCCGCATTCCCGCAGTGTCGACGACATCGCGTGGGCGCTGGATCGAGCACTGCTGGCCCGGCACGGCGAGGCCCACCGCGTCCGGCAGGAGAAGCCGCTGGCGGCGAACGATCTCAGTGAACCCGAGCCGGACGTCTCGGTCGTGGACACCACGGCCATGCACGCGGGCTCGCACCCGACCACCGCCCACCTGGTCGTCGAGGTGTCGGACAGCAGCCGCCGGGTCGACCTCGCCCACAAGCCGCGGGTCTACGCGGCGGCGCGCGTCCCGGAGTACTGGGTCGTCGACCTCACCGACCGCTCGGTCGTCGTCCACCGCGACCCCGAGCCGGGGGGCCGGCCGCCGTACCGCAACGTGCAGCGCCTGCCGTGGACGACGCCGCTGACGGTGCTCGACGTCACGCTCACCCTCGCCGACGTCCTGGGCTGAGGCAGGCCGGGTCCGGGGCGGCGGTCACCCGATCACCCGGTATCCGGCCGTCGCGAGCGCGGCGAGGACGTCGGTTCGGTGCCCGGGGCCGCGGGTCTCCAGCTGCAGCGCGACCTCCACCTCGTCGACGCGCAGGGCCGGGTCGGCGCGCCGGTGCTCGACCGCGACGAGGTTGGCGTCCGCGGCCGCCACCGCCGCGAGCAGCGCCGACAGCGCGCCGGGGCGGTCGATGATCCGGACCCGGACCGACAGGTAGCGACCGGCGGCGGCGAGGCCGTGCCGCAGGATCCGGTGAAGCACGAGCGGGTCGACGTTGCCGCCCGTGAGAACGGCGACGACCGGGGGCTCGACCGGGGCGACCTCCGCGAGCAGGGCGGCCACCGACACCGCACCGGCCGGCTCCACCAGCAGCTTGGCCCGCTCGAGGACGAGGAGCACGGCCTGCGACACGTGGTCCTCGTCGACGGTGCACACCGCGGCGTCCGCGGGGACGTGCGGGCTGACCACCGAGTACGGGACCTCGCCGGGCCGGGCGACCGCGATGCCGTCCGCCATGGTCGTCATCCGGTCGATCGCGACGGGTTGCCCGGCGTCCAGGGACGCGGGCCACGCGGCCGCGCCGGCGGCCTGCACCCCGATCACCCGGGTGCCGGTGCCCGCGTGCGCCACCGCCAGCGTGATGCCCGCGAGCAGCCCGCCGCCCCCGACCCCGGCGATGATCGTCCGCGCGCCCGGGACCTGCTCGAGGACCTCGGCTCCCAGGCTGGCCTGCCCGGCCACGACGTCCGGGTGGTCGAAGGGGTGGACGAGGACGGCACCGGTCTCGTCGGCGAACGCCCGGGCAGCGACCAGTGACTCGTCGACCGTCGCGCCGGCGTGGCGGACCTCGGCGCCGTAGTCGCGGGTGGCCGCCGCCTGCGGCAGGGCGGCCCCGACCGGCATGAAGACCGTGGCCCGGACCCCGAGCCGGGCAGCTGCGATCGCCACCCCCTGGGCGTGGTTGCCGGCCGAGGCCGCGACCACCCCTCGCGCGCGCTGCCCGGACGAGAGCCGGGCGATCCTGGTGTAGGCCCCGCGGATCTTGAACGAGCCGCCGCGCTGGAGGTTCTCGCACTTGAGCCACACGTCGCCGCCGACCAGCTGCGACAGCACGCGGCTGCGCAGCACCGGCGTCAGCTGGGCCACGCCCGCCAACTCCGCCCGGGCCTCGGCGCACGACGCGGCGTCCGGGAGCGCGGTCACGGTCGTCACCGGCCCAGCCTGGCACCCCCCCGGGGCCGCGGCGAGGGACGGCCGGGACCCGGGGCCGCCGCGGTCAGCGGGGCTCGACCCGGAACACCGGCAGGGCGGTCGCGACCGACTCCAGGGTCGCCCCCGGCTCCGCCAGGCGGGCCCGGATGTGAGGACGTCCCCCGGGCACCTGCTCGAGGTAGCAGGACACGACGCGGGCACGCTCGGCCGGGGGCACCTCGACGAGGCGCACCGGCCGACGCCGCCCCCGCAGCAGGGCCGCCTCGCCGCCGGCCGCGCGGACGTTGGCGACCCAGTGACACTCGCCGAGCATCGACACCAGGTACCACCGGCCGTCGAGGTCGGCCATCCCCAGCGGGAACCGCCGCGGGAGCCCGCTCGACCGCCCCGGGACCTCCAGCGTCACCCAGCGCCGCGGCTGCAGTCCCAGGCGGAAGACCGCCGCCCAGAACCGGGCGAACCGGCGCGCGGCCGCGCCGGCCCGGCCGTCCGGGTACATCCGGCGCAGCCGGGCGTCCCAGTCACGACCCATCGGTCCACACCGCCGTGACAGCGTCGTGCAGTGTCAGCAGCGTCGCGCCGAGCAGGGCCACGGCCAGGGCCACGAGCACGGCGGCCGCCCGGCGGCTGCCGCGGGACGGCTCGCGTCCGGGGCGGAGCAGCCACCACGAAGTCACCAGGACGTGGACGAGCAGGAGGGACGACGACCCGGTGAGGGCGTCGCTGCGCTTGGCGTGGTCGGCCGCGGCGGCCACCTCCGCGGCGGAGGCGGTCGCCTCCACCTGGGCCACGAGGTCCTTGGCGACCTCGCCCGTGGCGACGACCAGCGCCACGGTGGCGGCCGCGGCGCCCAGCAGGGGCCACCGAAGACGTCCCCGGGCCTGCGGCCAGAGGGCGTGCCCGAGTGCGAGAACGACAGTCATGGGGGCCACCACGCCGACCAGGTGGCCGAGCAGGGCGTGAGCGGGCATCGGATACCTCCGATCCGATGAGACATTATATCTCACATGAGACACTACGTCTCATGTCCGATCCGGGTCAACGGCCCCGTCGTTCCCCCGCCGTCCCGTCGCCGACCCGGGAACGGCTGATCGCCACGGCGGTGTCGCTGCTCGAGCGGGACGGGATGACCGTCGGCCTCGACCATCTGAGCCTGGAGCACGTCATCGCCCGTTCCGGCGTCTCCCGGGCGTCGGCGTACCGACACTGGCCCACCAAGCAGGACTTCCTGCGCGACGTGCTCGTCACGGTGGTGCGCTCGACGACGCTCGACGGCGAGTCGCCCGTCGAGGTCGCCGACCTGCTCGGCCTGCTCGAGGAGCGACGGGCCGAGTTGGGGTCGGAGCAGGGCCGCCGCGACCTCGTCGTCGAGGCGTTGCGGCGATCGACCCACGCCGACCTGACCCGGCTGGTCGACTCGCCGCGGTGGCGGACGTACCTCGCCCTGCACGCCACGTGTCAGGGGCTGCCCGAGGGCGACCTGCGCGAGGACGTCCGGGTGACGCTGGCTGCGAGCGAAGCCCGGTTCACGGCCCAGCGGGCCGGCGTGTACGCCCGGCTCCCGACGCTGATCGGCTACCGGCTCGTCCCGCCGCTCATCGCTCCCGAGGGCTTCGAGGTCATGGCCGCGGCCGCCGGTGCCCTCATGACCGGGCTCGTCGTGCGGTCGCTCACGGACCCCGGCCAGCAGGACCGCACCATGCGACTCGCAGCGTTCGGCTCGACCCGGGAGGAGGCGTGGAGCCGGCCCGCCTACCAACTGACCGCGCTCCTGTTCGGCTACCTCGTTCCCGACCCGGACGTGCACTGGGACGCCGCGCAGCTGGCCCGGTCGCGCGCCACCCTCGAGGAGATCGTCCGGGAGCTCGACCCGGCGCGGGCGAGGGCCACCGACCACCCGTCCTGACCTCGGCCCCGGCGTTCTCACGATCCTCCCAGGGAGCCCCCCGATCCTGGCGCCGGTCGCGGGACCGGAGGTGGACGTGCGGACCCAGGAGATCCTCGTCGTGGACGACGAGCCGGCCGTCCTCGCCAGCCTGGAGCGCACGCTGGTCTTCGAGGGCTACGCCGTGCGGACGGCTGCCGACGGGGCCGAAGCTCTCGCCGCCGTGACGGCGGCGGTCCCGGACGCGGTCGTCCTCGACGTCCAGATGCCCCGCGTCGACGGCCTCGAGGTGTGCCGCCGGCTGCGGGCCCGGGGCTGCCGGGTCCCGATCCTCGTGCTCACCGCCCGGGACGCCACACCGGACAGGGTCGCCGGCCTGGGCGCCGGGGCCGACGACTACCTCCCGAAGCCCTTCGCCCTGGAGGAGCTGCTCGCCCGGATCCGGTCCCTGCTGCGGCGGGCCGCCCGGGCGGCCGGGTCCCGGGACGAGGTCCTGCGCTTCGCCGACCTCGTCCTCGACCCGCGGACCCGCGAGGTCACCCGGGGCGGGCGCACCGTCGACCTCACCCGGACCGAGCACGACCTCCTCGAGCTGCTCCTGCGCCGGGCCCGACAGGTGCTCCCGAGACGGCTCCTCCTCGACCAGGTCTGGGGACCCGACGCCCCGCCGGTCTCGAACACCCTGGAGGTCTACGTCGGCTACCTCCGCCGCAAGCTCGAGGCGGGCGGGGAGCCGCGGCTGCTCCACACCGTCCGCGGCGTCGGCTACGTCCTGCGCGCACCGTGAGGACCGGGTGAAGATCCGCCGGCCCGGGATGCGCCACCGCCTCGTCCTGCTGGTCACGGCGGCAGTGGCGACGGCCGTGGCCGGGGCGAGTGTCCTGGCCTGGTGGGTGACCGCCGGGGTCCTCAACGGCCAGGTGGACCGGTCCCTCCAGTTCCCGCGGGTCGGTGCCCCGTTCGCAGACGCCGCGGGTGCCGGCGTTCCCGCCGATCTGTGCCGGGCCCTCGAGAACCCCCCGCCGGTGGCCCTCGAACTGGCGGACGCCCAGCTGGTCCGACCGGACGGCACGGTCTGCGGGGGGACCAGCCTGGGGACGGTGGCGCCCACGGCGGAGGAGGTACGGGCTGCGGGCGGGGAGGGCGAGGTCGACGCCTTGCGGTCGGCCGTCACGGCATCGGGCACGCCCGTGCGACTGCAGGCGGTCTCGATCGACGGCGTCGGCACGGTCATGGTCATGCGGGACGTCACCGACGTGCAGTCCTCGCTGGACAGGCTGGGCGCCGCCCTGGTCGCGGCGACGGTCGGCGGGTCGCTGGTCGCCCTGCTCGCGGCGTGGACCGTGGCCCGGGCCGGGCTGCGACCGCTGGACTCCCTGACGGCGGCGGCCGAGCTCATCGCGGCGACCGACGACCTCGACGTGCCGATCGAGGTGCGGGGCCGGGACGAGATCGCCCGGCTGGCCGCCGCGTTCAACCGGATGACAGCGGCCCTGTCCCTGGCGCGGGCCCGGCAGCGCCAGCTCGTCGCCGACGTGAGCCACGAGCTGCGTACTCCCCTGACGAGCCTGCGGACCAACGTGGAGCTACTGGCGCGGGCCGACGCGATCGGCCGACCCCTGCCGGCCGAGGCTCTGCGCGACCTGCGGGCCAGCGTCGTCGACCAGACCGAGGAACTCGCCCACCTCGTGCGCGAGCTCACGGTGCTCGCCCAGGACGAGCCGTCGCCCGACCCCGTGGCGGTGGACCTGGCGGCGGTGGTCGCCCGGGCCGTGCAGCGGGCCGCCCGGCGAGGTGAACACCGGATCACCACCGACCTCGGGCCGTGGTGGGTGCACGGTGACCCGGTGTCCCTGGAACGGGCGGTCGTCAACGTCCTCGACAACGCGGTGAAGTTCTCCCCCACGGGGTCCCCGGTCGACGTCTCGCTCCGCGCGGGGGTGCTGGTCGTGGACGACGCCGGTCCCGGGATCCCACCTGGTGAGCGGCACCGGGCGTTCGACCGGTTCTGGCGGTCCCCCACGGCCCGGTCCCGGCCCGGCAGCGGCCTGGGTCTGTCGATCGTGGCGGACGCCGTCGCCC
>JBHJOS010000049.1:0-21456 GCA_050329415.1 Kineosporiaceae bacterium | reverse complement strand
CGGCGCCCCCGCCACCCCCGGCCCCCCCGCCACCCCCGGCACCCCCGGCAAGTGGCGGCAATCACCGAGATTGGCCCGCATCAACCCGGGCGAGTGGCGGCAAATGCGGGGGTGGGCCCCTGATGACCCCGGCGAGTGGCGGCAATTGCGGGGGTGAGGGGCGTCGACCCGGGCGAGTGGCGGCAATTGCCGGGGTGGGGGGCCGTGGACCCGGGCGAGTGGCGGCAATTGCCGGGGTGGGGGGCCGTCAGGGGACGGGGGGCGGGCCCGGGATGGGGGTCAGGGCGGCCAGGTCCTCGCCGATCGAGCGCAGGGCCTGGAGGTCGGTGACGTCGACCGGGCGGGCCGGGACCACCACGGAGGGGACCGGCGGGTGGAGGCGGCGCAGTCGCTGCATGATGCGGGTCTCAGACTCCCGGCGGTGCATCCGCCGGGAGTGGACCTGAAGAACCTCCCGGGCCACCCCGGACGCCGTCGCGGCGGCGCGGCCTGCCTCGGCGGCCGAGATCTCCTCCGCCCGGGTCGTCGTCACCCGGTTGACGACGATGCCGGCCAGCGGCATCGAGTCAGCCCGCAGCCGGTCGACGAAGAACGAGGCCTCCCGGATGGCGTCCGCTTCGGGGGCGGCCACCACCACGAACGCCGTGGTGTCGCCGGCGAGCATCGAGTACGTCTGCTCGGCCCGCTGCCGGAAACCCCCGAACATCGAGTCCAGCGCCGCCACGAACGACTGGACGTCGCTCAGCAGCGACTGGCCGAGGATCCGGTTCATGATCCCGTTGAGCCCGCCCGCGACCGCCGACAGGACGCGCAGGTAGGCCCGCCCGCCGGCCTTGGCCGGGGCGGTGAGCAACCGCAGGAACCGGCTGTCGAGGAATGACCCGAGCCGGTCCGGGGCGTCGAGGAAGTCGAGCGCGGACCGGCTCGGCGGAGTGTCCACCACGATGAGCCCCCACCGGGGACCGCCGGTCTCGTCCAGCTCGAGCCGTAGCTGGCCGAGCTTCTCCATCGCCATGTACTCCTGCGTGCCGGCGAAGGAGCTGCTGAGAGCCTGGTAGAACGGGTTGGCAAGAATCTGGCGGGCCTTGTCGGGGGCGGAGTGGGCCTCGACGACCTCGTCGAAGGTCCGCTTCATGTCGAGCATCATCGCCGCGAGGCTCCCACCCGCCCGGGTGTCGATGCCGGCCACTGGCCGCGGGGTGTTGTCGAGCTCGGTGAGCCCCAGCGACTGTGCCAGCCGACGCGCCGGGTCGATGGTGAGGACGACCGTCCGGCGCCCGCGCTCCGCCGCCCGCAGGGCCAGCGCTGCGGCGGTCGTCGTCTTGCCCACCCCACCGGAGCCGGTGCACACGACGACCTGGATCCGCAGGTCGTCGAGCAGTGCGTCGATGTCGAGGGCGGCCGACCGCGGGTCCGCTCCCGCCGGCCGGGACGGGTCCACGGTGGCCGTCACGGCCGGCCGCCGAGCACGTCGGCCAGCTCGTGCAGGGCCGCGAGGTCCATGCCCTCGGCGACCCCGGGCAACTGGGGGAGATCGACCATCGGCAGGCCCATCTCGGCCAGCCGCTTGCGGTGCCCATCCTCGGCCTGGACGCGGGCGGCGTGCTCGGCGGCCTGGGCGACCAGCGCGCCCGCCAGCCGGCCCGGTTCCTCCGGGACGATCAGACCGGCGATCCGCAGCGCCGTAGCGAGGTGCGGGCCGATCGTGGCGGGGTCCAGCTCGCCCGCGAGGGCAGCCCGCAGGTTCCCGGGGGCCAGCAGGGGCGGTCGCACCTGGTTGACGACGACGGTGCCGAGTGGCATGCCGAGCCCGCGCAGTTCGGTGACGGCGTCACAGGTCTCCTGCACCGGCATGTCCTCCAGCAGCGTGACCACGTGGACAGCTGTCACCGCGCTGGTGAGCACCTTCATGATCGACTGGGCCTGTGAGTGGACCGGACCCATCCGGGCGAGCCCCGCGAGGTCGTCGTTGACGTTGAGGAATCGCCCGATGCGACCGGTCGGTGGCGCGTCGAGGACGACCGCGTCCCACGCGGGCGCGCCCTCGCCGCGACGGCCGTCCGCGCGCTGGCGCAGGGCGTCGTAGACCTTCCCGGTGAGCAGGACGTCGCGCAGCCCCGGCGCGATGGTGGTGACGAAGTCGACGGCGCCCAGCCGCTCCAGTGCACGCCCGGCCCGCCCGAGCCGGTAGAAGACCTCGAGGTACTCCAGCAGCGCCGCCTTGGCGTCCACCGCCAGCCCGTGCACCTGCCCGTCGCCGGACCGCGCGAGCAGCGTCGGCAGGTACGGCAGGGGGTCCTGGCCGAACACCTGCGCCAGCCCCTGGCGACCCTCCACCTCGGCGAGCAGGACCCGCCGGCCCGGGCGGGCGACGGCGAGAGCGAGCGCGGCGGCCACCGTCGTCTTGCCGGTGCCGCCCTTTCCCGTGACGACGTGCAGGCGCACGTCGGGGTCGAGCGCGGCCGGCACCCGGTCACGGTAGCCACCGGCCCTCCTGGTCCGCGCGTAGGCTGCCCGCCATGCAACAGTGGGAGTACGCCACGGTCCCGCTCATCGTCCACGCGACGAAGCAGATCCTCGACCAGTGGGGCGAGGATGGCTGGGAGCTGGTGTCCGTCATCGAGGGGCCCGGCGGCCAGGGGCTCATCGCCTACCTGAAGCGGCCGAAGCAGTGATCGCTGGCGCCGACGACGAGACGGCCGACGACGAGTCGGCCGTGAGCGAGGCGGCCGTGAGCGAGGCGGCCGTGAGCGAGGCGGCCGTGAGCGAGGCGGCCGTGAGCGAGGCGGCCGTGAGCGAGGCGCAGCGCGACCCCGAGCCGGCGGCCGGGTCGGACGCGAGCACCGAGGACGGCGGGCGCGTGTCCGAGGAGGCTGCGGCACCCGCGTCGTCCCCCCCGGCCACTGCCCCCGAGCCGGCCCCTGTCCTCGAGGGGCCGCCCGCCGCCCGCCTGGCCCAGCTCGGGATCTCGTTGCCGCCGGCGCCGGCTTCGGTGGCGGCCTACGTCCCGGCACTGCGCAGCGGCGACCTGGTCTTCACCTCGGGTCAGCTCCCCTTCATCGACGGCGCTCTGCCGTTGACCGGAGTCGTCGGAGAGCTGGCGGTCGACGTCACTCCGGACGAGGCCACCTCCCTGGCCCGCCAGTGCGCGGTCAACGCGCTGGCGGCGATCGCCGGAGTGGTCGACCTCGACGACGTCGAACGGGTCGTCAAGGTCGTCGTCTACGTGGCGAGCGCTCCCGGGTACGCCGGTCAGCCCCAGGTCGCCGACGGTGCCTCCAGGCTGTTCGAGCAGGTCTTCGCCGAGGCGGGCCGGCATGTCCGGTCGGCCGTCGGGGTCTCGGCGCTGCCGCTGCGGTCCCCGGTCGAGGTCGAGGTCGTGGTGCAGGTGGCGAGGTCGAGCTGACCCCGCGACCCGAGTGACCCCGTCCGGGACGAGCGGTTCCAGTCGTTGGCACGTCCACGGCGAGCGCTCCGCCTACGACAGCCCGTGGGTGCGGGTCTCCCTCGTGGACGTCGAACCTCCCGGCGGGTCACGGTACGAGCACCACGTGGTCCGGGCGACCGCTGCGGCCAGCGGGTGCCTGGTGCGCTCCGGCGAGGGCCCGGACGCCGGCGTCCTGCTGCTGTGGCGGCACCGCTTCATCACCGGCCGCTGGGGGTGGGAGATCCCCGCCGGCCGGGTCGAGCCCGGCGAGACCCCCGCCGCCGCGGCGGCCCGGGAGACCGAGGAGGAGACCGGCTGGCGGGTGCGCGATGTCCGGCCGGTGCTGACCTACCACCCGATCGGCGGTAGTGGGGACCACACGTTCCACGTGACGACGGCCGTCGCCGTCGGCCCGGTGGCCGAGCCCGACCCTCATGAGGCCGAGCGTGTCGCCTGGTTCGCGGTCGCGGAAGTGGCCGGGCTGGTACGCCGCGGGGAGTCGGGGGAGGGGCTCACCCTGGTGGCGCTGCTGGCCCTGCTCAGCGGGCTCGCCGGGCCAGCCGCTGGGGATCCAGGATCGTGACGGCCCGCGGCTCCAGCCGCAGCCATCCGCGGCCGGTGAAGTCGGCCAGCGCCTTGTTGACCGTCTCCCGGCTGGCACCGACCAGCTGGGCCAGCTCCTCCTGCGTCAGGTCGTGCGCGACCAGGATGCCGTCGTCGGTCTCCTGACCGAACCGGCCGGCCAGGTCCAGCAGGGCCTTCGCCACCCGCCCCGGGACGTCCGAGAACACCAGGTCGGCCAGGGCCTCGTTGGTGCGCCGGATCCGCCGGGCCAGGGCGGCGAGGAGGGTGAGGGCGACCTCGGGGCGGTCGAGCAGCGGGACGAACCCGGCCCGGTCGATCGTCAGTACGCGGCCCGCGGTGATGGCGACCGCCGTGGCGGTCCGACGTCCCGGATCGAACAGGGACAGCTCCCCGAGCATCTGGCCCGGCCCGAGGACGGCGAGCAGGTTCTCCCGGTTGTCGACCGAGCGCTGGCCGAGCTTCACCTTGCCACGCTGGATGATGAACATGGAGTCGCCGGGTTCGCCCTCGGTGAACAGCTTGTCGCCGCGACCGACGTCGAGGCGGGTCATCCGGTCCAGGACGGCCGCGGCGTCGGCGTCGTCCAGGGCTACGAGCAACGGCGCCCTACGGACCACGTCGTCCAGCACAGTGACCACGTCCCTTCCCTCCTCACGCGCCGGCGGTTCCGACCGGCCCTCGTGAGTCTGCCCTACGGCGAGTGTGCGGGGGAGGTGACGATGTCAGGGTCGGCCACGCGCGCCGCCAGTTCGTGCGTCACGGTGTCGAGGTCGTGCCGGAGGGTGTGTTCGTAGGCGGCCATCAGATGGTCCCGTTCCCGGAGCCGGACGAGCCGGTCCCCGACCGGAGGGGTCGGCGGTCCGCCGTCGGCGTGCAGGCCCGCCAGGTCCTCCCGGCTGTGGTGGACGAGCCCCGCGACCAGGAGGTCGGTCTGGGCCCGGGCGATCCGCCGCCAGTAGCGGACCCCCCGCAGCTCGTCGGCCAGCAGTCGGCGCTGGCGCCGCAGGTCCGGCAGCGACATCGTCGCGGGGTCGGCCAGTGACGCTTCGGCGGGGTCGGTCGGGACGGGCTCGTCCCCCGAGGGGGACCGTGGCGCCGGAATCATGCGGCTCCCTCCGTCGCGTCCGATCGGCACCATGCGGGACCCATTGCCCGCAGCGCCCTGGTTCTCCGCATCGGTCCACACCCGTCGGCCCTGAAGGAGCCCCGCGCGGGGCTCACCCGCCCGGCGTCGGCGCCTAGGCTGCTCCGGTGAGCACGGCGGGCCCGACCAGGCGGGCTGAGACGCCCCTCGCCCGCACCCGTCGCGCCCGGCGCGTCCTGCGTGCCCTGGCCGAGCGGTACCCGGACGCCCGGATCGAGCTGGACTTCGCCACCCCGCTCGAGCTGCTGGTCGCCACGATCCTCTCGGCCCAGAGCACCGACCGCCGGGTCAACGCCGTCACCCCCGTGCTGTTCGCCCGCTTCCCCTCCGCCGCGGCCTACGCGGCCGCCGACCAGGCGGAACTGGAGGAGATCGTCCGCCCCACGGGTTTCTTCCGCGCCAAGTCCCAGTCGTTGATCCGCCTGGGCACCGACCTGGTCGCCCGCTTCGGCGGCGAGGTCCCGCGCCGGATGGCCGACCTCGTCACGCTCCCGGGGGTGGGGCGCAAGACCGCCAACGTGGTGCTGGGCAACGCCTTCGGGGTCCCCGGCCTCGCGGTCGACACCCATGTCCTGCGGCTCTCCGGGCGGCTGGGCCTCACCGCCGAGACCGACCCGGTGGCCGTCGAGACCGACCTGGCAGCCCTGGTGCCCAAGCGGGACTGGACCATGGCGTCCCACTGGCTGATCTTCCACGGCCGCCGGACCTGCCACGCCCGGCGACCGGCCTGCGGGGCGTGCCCGGTCGCTGCCTGGTGCCCGTCCTACGGGATCGGCGAGGTGGAGCCGGTCGCGGCCGCCAAGCTCGTCACCACCCGGGGCCGGGCGTGAGCGCGGCCCCGCCGTGGCTCGTCTCCACTGTCGTGCCCAGGCTCGCGGCGGAGCTGCGCGCAGCGGACGAGCGCTCCGCGTCGGCGCCGCCGCCCGGCGGGGCGGGGGAGGGGGTCAGGCAAGCGGCGGTCCTGCTGCTCTTCGCCGACATCGACATCGACACCGACACCGACACCGACATCGACACCGGGCCCTCCGCGCCGCAGCGCGCCGAGATCCTGCTCACGCTTCGGGCGGATCACCTGCGAGCCCATGCCGGCCAGGTCGCCTTCCCCGGGGGGCGTGCCGAGCCCGGCGACCCCGACCCCGCGCGGACCGCCCTGCGCGAGGCGAGCGAGGAGGTCGGCCTCGACGCGTCGTCGGTCACCGTGGTCGCCGAGCTGCCCGTGCTGCGCGTTGTGCCGAGCAACAACGACGTCACGCCGGTCGTGGCGTGGTGGCACCGTCCCGGACCCCTGGTCCCCGACCGGTCGGAGGTGTCGGCCGTGGCGCGGACCCGCCTGGCGCAGCTGGCCGACCCGGCGGTGCGGATCGGCGTCCGGCACCCGGCGGGCGGGGTCTGGCCGGGCTTCCGGCTGCCCGAGCTGCTCGTCTGGGGGTTCACCGCGTGGGTGCTCGACCGCGTGGTGGCGGCCTGTGGCCTGGAGGTCGGCTGGGACCGGTCCCCCGTGCTCGAGATGCCGCCGCCCGCCTCCCGGCCCCTGCGGGCCGGGTGACCGGGCGGTGAGTGTGATGGTGCGAGTGGTGACCGGGCAGTGATCGACACGATCCCCGGAGCGGTCACGAGCACCCCGACCGCCGCGCTCGTCCTCGACGTCGTGCTCGTGGTCGTGCTCGTGGCGCAGGCGGTCACGGGCTGGCGCCAGGGGCTGCTCGTCGGTGTGGCGTCTCTCGGCGGCTTCGCCGTGGGGCTGATCGGCGGCGGTCTCCTGGTGGTCCAGATCCTCGGCGACGACCGGACCGGACCGCTTCGGCTGCTCGTGGTCCTCGGCGGCGGCCTGGTCGCCGGGCTGGTGCTCCAGGCCCTCGGGGTGGCCGCGGCCTGGGCGTTGCACCGGCGCATGGAGTCGCGGTCGTGGAAGGTGATCGACACCGTCGTCGGGACGGTGGCGGCCGTGCTGGCAGCGGCCACGGTGGTGTGGGTGCTCTCCTGGGGGCTCCGGACCGCGCCGCTGCCCGGGCTCGGCCGGACGGTCACCGAGTCCCGGGTCGTCACGGCGCTGGACGCCGTGGCGCCGCTGTCGGTGCAGCGCGCGGCGGACCGGTTCTTCGCGCAGGTCTCCGGGGAGTGGTTCCCCCGCGTGTTCGCCGGGGGCCAGGAGTCGATCCGGCCGGTGGACGAACCGGACGCCGGCATTCTCGCGGAGCCGGCCGTCCAGGCCGCGGCCGCGAGCGTCGTCAAGGTCCGTGGTGTGGCCACCGCCTGCGATCGACCCCAGGAGGGGTCCGGCTTCGTGCTCGACGAGGGCACCGTCGTGACCAACGCCCACGTTGTCGCCGGGATGCCGGAACCGGGGGTCCAGGTGGCCGGGACCGGGCGGTTCCTGCCCGCAACGGTGGTCGCGTTCGACCCTCTCCGGGACGTCGCGGTGCTGGCCGTTCCGGACATCGAAGGCTCGGGCCTGCCGCTGCGGGACGGGGCCGGAGGCCGCGAGGGGGAGGCCGTGGCCGTCGCGGGGTTCCCCGACGACGGGTCCTATGTCGTCGGGGCGGGCCGGATCCGGGAGCAGATCACCGCGGTCGGGGACGACATCTACGGCGTGCCGGGGGCGCGCCGCGAGGTGTACTCGCTGCGCGCCACGGTCCGTCCGGGCAACAGCGGGGGACCGGTGCTGTCGGCGGCGGGCGAGGTGGTCGGGCTGGTCTTCGCCCGGTCCACGACCGACCCCACCACCGGGTACGCGCTGACGGTGGGCGAGCTTCAGGACGCGCTGTCCGCCGAGCTGCCCGCCGGGGCCGCGGCGGACGCCCCGCCGGTGGACGTCGGGGGCTGCGCGGTCGGCTGAGGGTGTGCCGCCGGTTGTGGCCGCACCAGGTGCTGGAGCCGGGTGCGGACCTCGGTCACGGTCTCGCGGCCCAGGGCGATCGCCTTGCGGGGCGGGCCGATCCGGCGGCCGACGAGCACGCCCACGAGCACGAGGAGCACGGCGACGGCGACGTAAATCCCGAAGGTCAGCAGATAGGCCCCCCAGCGCGGCAGCCCGGCCCCGACGAACGCCTCGGCGATCGCGACGAGCAGGGCGAAGCCGGCGAAGAACAGCAACGTGAGGGCGGTGGCGACCAGCCCCGCGACGATCCCGGCGCGGGCCGCGGAGTGCGTGAGCTCGGCCTGGGCGAGCCTGCGCTGCTGTTCGACGAGGACCCGGGTGTCCGCCACGGCATCCTCGACGAGCTGCTGGATCGACCGGGGGTCGGGCTCGCTCGGCACGGTCGAGCCGGTCGGCCGAGTCGAACGGGCCGACCGTGCGGACCGCGTGGCGTCCTGGGCCATCGGCCCCTCCTGTCGTCGGTCGGTCGTGGGCTGTTCGCCATCCTGGCCGATCAGGGCGATGGCGGCACCTCGCCGGGCTGTCGGACCTCCTCGGCGGGTGCGGAGTCGACGTCCTCCTTGTCGTCGTCCTCCTCGTCGAGTCCCAGGCGGCGGTGGTGCCGGTTGCGGGCGGTGAGCACGACGGCGGCCAGCCCCGCGGCGATCAGCGAGCCGAACAGGACGCCCCCGCGGGCGTCCTCGATCGTCGTGGCGCTGTCGAAGGCGAGCTCGGCGATGAGCAGCGAGACGGTGAACCCGATGCCGGTGAGGAACCCGACGCCGGCCATGTCCCACCACGACACCCCGGGCATGAGCCGGACCCGGGCGAACCGGAGGAGCAGCCACGAGGCGGTGAGGACTCCGACCGGCTTGCCGATGACCAGGCCCGCCATGATGCCGAGCGCCACCGGGTCCGTGAGGATCCGGACCAGGCCGCCGCCCGCCAACCCCACGCCGGCGCTGAAGAAGGCGAACACCGGAATGGCGAACCCCGCGGAGACCGGGCGCCAGGCGTGCTCCAGGCGCTGGGCGAGGCAGGTGCCCGGTCGGCCCGGTTGCAGGACGGGGACGACGACACCGAGGAGGACGCCCGCGATGGTGGCGTGGACCCCCGACTCGTGGACGAAGAGCCAGGTGACGAGGGCCAACGGGAGCAGCAGGTAGGGCGAGGTGACACGACGTTGCACGAGGACGGCGAAGAGGCCGAGCGGGACGATGGCGAGGAGCAGATACAGCGGTTGAAGCGAATCGGTGTAGAAGACGGCGATGATGAGGATCGCCAGCAGGTCGTCGACGACGGCCAGGGTCAGCAGGAACACCCGCAGGGCGATGGGAAGGTGGCTCGACAGCACCGCGAGGACGGCCAGCGCGAACGCGATGTCCGTGGCGACCGGGACTCCCCAGCCGTCGAGGTCGCCGGGCCCGCCGGAACCCGCGACGACCGCGACGTACACCAGCGCCGGGACCGCCATGCCCCCGAGCGCCGCCGCGACCGGCAGCGCTGCCCGGGCCGGGTCGCGCAGCGTCCCCGCGAAGACCTCGCGCTTGAGCTCGAGCCCGACGACGAAGAAGAAGATCGCCAGCAACCCGTCGGCCGCCCAGGTCGCCAGGTCGAGGCCGAGATCGAGGTCCAGAGGTCCGACCACGAGGCTGCCGTCGTACGGCACCACGGTCCGCAGCGACTCGTAGGCCTCGCTGACCGGCAGGTTCGCCCACAGCAGCGCGACTGCGGCCGCCACGAGGAGGATGGCGCCACCCACGGTCTCGGTGCGCAGCGCGTCCAGCAGGAAGCGGCGCTCGGACCGGTCGAACGACTGGTGAGGGTGTCCGGGGTGCCTGTCTGTCACCGCGTCAGGGTAGGCGGCGGCTCGTCCGCCGCGGTGGGTCCTTCCACACCGTCCCCCGGGACCTCGTCCTGGCTGGTGGCCTCGTCCCGGGCCAGGTGGTCGTACCGGGCGGCCGGTGCCAGCGGGGTGCCCGTGTGATAGGCGGCCCGCCCGAGGGCGTAGCCGCCCACGGGCGAGGTGACGAGCTGCAGCGCGACGGCGAGGACGACGGCCACCGCGGCCCGCCAGGTGGGGTCCACCGCAAGGACCCCGGCGAGCACCAGGCAGACGCCGAGCGTCGCGGCCTTCGTCACGGCGCTGAGGCGGGAGTAGGCCTCGGGGAAGCGGACCAGCCCGACGGCGGCGACCGCGAACAGCGCGACCCCGGAGCCGATCACGACGTAGCCGGCGACCTGCACGGCCAGGGGGGCCGCCGTCACGGCTGCCGCCGGTCCACGAGGCGGGCCAGGGCAATCGTCGCGAGGAACCCCGTGAGCGTCGCCACGACGACGATGTCGAGCAGGGCCGGGTCGTCCCCGCGCAGCGCCAGCAGGGCGACCGCGGCGACGAAGGCGAAGAACACGAAGTCGGCCGCGACCGCCCGGTCCACGTCGCTGGGACCGGCGACCATCCGCCACACCGCGGGGACGAGGGTGAGCACGAGCACGGCGAGCAGGGCGTCGACGACGCTCACGAGCGGTCCTCCGGAAGTCGGCACGCGGCGAGGAAGCGGGACTCCAGCCGCCGGAGGTCGGCTTCGAAGGCGGTCGGGTCCGGCGAGTACATCCCGTGCACGTACATGACGGGAGGGTCGCCGTCCCGCAGGGCGAGGGCCAGGGTCCCCGGTGTGAGGTTGACGAGTGCGGTGAACGCGCTCATCTCGGTCGTCGTCCGGCTGCCCAGTCGGTAGGCGACGACGCCGGGGGTCAGGCGGCTGCCCGGGGTGAGCGCATCCGCCGCCACCTCCAGGCTGGCCAGCACGACGAGCCAGGCGAACCAGGCCGAGAACCGCACCAGCCGGAGCGCGCGCCGCAGCTGCCGGCCGGATGCCCTCACGGGGCGCTCACCGCCTCGACGTACCCGCCGGTGTCGACGAGGTTCTCCGCCGCGGTGACGGACAGCGCCAGCAGGCCCTCGGCGCCGAGGCCGAGCCCCACGGTGACAGCAGCCAGGGCGAGGGCGGGGAGGACGAGGCGCCGGGGCACCCGCCCGGCGGCGCCGGTCGGCTGGGCATCCGGTTGCGGGTCCGGGGCGTCGCCCCAGAAGGCCCCGTTCCAGATCTTGAGCATGGACAGCAGGGTGAACAGGCTGACCGCCACGGCGACCCCGGCGGCGACATACGCCTCCGCCCGTACTGCGGCGAGGACCAGGGTGAACTTGGCGACGAACCCGGACAGCGGCGGGATCCCGGCGAGCGACAGCGCCGGCACGAGGAACGCGATTGCCAGCAGGGGCGAGCGCCGCGCCATGCCGCCGAGCCGACTGAGGTCGCCGGTGCCGTGGGTGCGCTCGACGGCACCGACGGCGAGGAACAGCGCCGCCTTCACGACGATGTGGTGGATCAGGTAGAAGATGCTCGCCGCCAGCCCGGCGCCTCCGAAGAAGCCGAGGCCCAGCAGGATGTAGCCGACCTGGCTGGTCATGTGGAACGAGAGGATCGCCCGCATGGTCGTCTCGCCGAGGGCGCCGAGAACGGCCACCGCCATCGTGACGACGAGCACGGCCTGGATCACCCACTCCAGGCGCTCGTCGCCCTCGAAGACCACCGAGTACACCCGGAACAGCCCGTACACCCCGATCTTCGTGAGGAGCCCGGAGAACATGGCGCTGAGCGAGGTGGCGGCGTACGGGTACGACCGGGGCAGCCATCCGTGCAGGGGGACCACCGCGGCCTTGCCCGCGAGCGCGACGAGCACCACGCCGGCGGCGACCGCGGTGGCCTCGGACTCCCGGGCCGCACCCGCCAGCTCGCCGAGGTTGACAGTGCCCGCCACCCCGTAGACCAGCGCGACCCCCAGCAGCAGCGTCGTCGAGATCAGCAGGTTGACCGTGACGTAGACCCGCCCTGCCCGCAGTGCCGGCAGCAGGCCCGACCTGGTGAGCAGGACGTACGAGGGCACGAGGGCCACCTCGACCATGACGAACAGGTTGAAGAGGTCGGCGGTGGCGAGGGCACCGTAGACGCCACCCGACATGACGAGCACCAGGGAGGCGAGATGCCGGTCGCCGTCCTCGCCGTCCTCGCCAGCCGCGGCGGCGTAGAGCGAACACACGAGGACGAGGAGCGAGGTGACCGCCAGCATCAGCGCGCTGAGGGTGTCGACGGCGAAGGGGATCGAGATCCCGGGCGGCCAGCCGGAGACCTGGTGCGCGATCACCGACCCGTCCGCGGTCTCGGTCAGTGTCCAGCCCGCGAACGCCAGCACGGCCGCCGTCGTCACCCACACCACGGCCCGCCGCGCGGCTGTCCACGGCAGCAGCAGGCAGCCCCCGGCGGCGCCCAGCGGCCCCCCGACGAGCAGGGGCAGCAGCTCAGACACGGTCGCCTCCGCCCGGCTCCGGGTCGCCCGCGGGCTTCCCGCTCCCGTCGGCGGCGGCGGGGAAGTCGTTCTCCGGCTCCTCGTCGTCGGCGCCGGACCCGGCGAGGGCGACCAGGTGCACCGTGATGGCGAAGGTGATGACGATCGCGGTGAGGACGAACGCCTGCGGCAGCGGGTCCGCCGTGGCGGTGAGGTCGGCGTCGCCGCCCAGGAGCGGCGGTCGGCGGCGGTCGGTCCCGCCCGCCGCCAGCAGGACGAGGTTCGCGGCGTGGCCCAGCAGGACGAAGCCGAGCGTCACCCGCAGCAGCCCGCGCTGCAGCAGCAGGTAGACGCCCCCCGCGACGAGGACGGCGACGGCGATCGCGGACGTCACGGGCGGCCCTCCGGCTCGGCGGGCCTCTCCGGGCGACGGTTCTCTCCGAGCCGGTCGATGGCGGCCACGACGAGCCCGATGACACACAGGTAGACGCCGACGTCGAACACCAGTGACGTGGTCAGGGACTGGTACAGCGGGCCCAGCTCGACCGCGGTCCGCAGCGGGCGCAGGAAGGACCCGTCGAGCAGACCGACGAGGCCCGTCCCCACGCAGACCAGGAGCCCCGCCGCCAGCAGCGGTCGGGCCCGGAGCCGAGAGAGCCGACTGTGGCTGGGGGCCAGGTGGACCAGGGCGATCCCAGCCCCCCCGACGAGCGCGGAGATGAAGCCGCCACCGGGGTCGTTGTGACCGCGGTACAGCAGGACGAGCGAGAGGATCACGACGATCGGCGCCAGCAGCGCCGCGGCTGTCCGGAAGACCGTGGCGTTGCCCACCCGCTGCGGGTGGGCAGGGACCGCGGTGAGTGCCCGGGGCGATGCCGCCCGAGCCGCTGCGATCGCGGCCGGTGCGGTCCGGCCGGTGGTGCCGGCAGCGGGGTCCGGAGCGGCGGACCCGGCGCTTGGCCCGGGGACCGGCTCGTCGGCCGGCGCCCGGCGCCCACCGAGGTTTCCGAGCAGCCCGGCCGCGGCCACCGCGAGGACCGTGGCCTCGCCGAGGGTGTCGAGCCCCCGGAAGTCCACCAGGATCGTGTTGACGACGTTGGTGCCGCCGGAGAGCTCCGGTCCTTGGCGCAGCAGGAACTCCCCGGCCGGCGAGATCTCCCGTCGGCCGGTGAGGGCCAGGGTCCCGAGGAACGCGGCGACGCCGGCGGCCCCGGCGAGCACCGCAGCGGTCACCGCCCGGACCCGGCCGGTGGCGGCGAACAGGGTCGGCATCCGGCGCAGCACGAGGACGATGACGACCACGGTGAGGATCTCGACGAGCACCTGGGTGAGGGCCAGGTCGACGCCGCCGAGCAGCAGGAACCAGGCGGCGACGGCCAGACCCACCACCCCCAGCAGCGAGACGGCGGCCAGTCGTGACCGGACGACGCACAGTCCGGTGACCCCGAGGACCAGCACCACGAGGACGGCGGCGTCGGCGGCGTCGGCGGTGCCCGGGACGACCGGCGGCAGATCGTCGAGGATCACCGCGCCGGCCGCCGCGACGAGGAGCAGCACCCAGACGGGGTGGACCAGGTGCGCCGCCGGGGAGGAGCTGCGGGCGGGGCGCCCCACGAGGGCGCCGAGCGCCAGTACGCCGGCGTAGCTGCGGTCGTAGATGTCGGCACCGCGGACGCCGAGCCCGTACCGGTGGAGCAGCCGGTCGACGGGGTCGCGCACCAGGAAGAGGCCGATGCCGGCGGCGATCGTCACGCCCGACAGGGCGAGCGGGACCGAGAAACCGTGCCACAGCGCGAGGTCGGCCTCGCCCCGCTGCCCCAGGGTGTCGACGACCGTGGAGTTCACCAGCGGGTTGAGCGCGTTCACCGTGACGCCGAGGATCAGGCCGGCCACCGCCGGGACTGCCGCCGGGGCCAGGAACGACCAGTGCGGCTCGTACAGCCGCGCCTGGGTGAGCTGCCCGGCGAACGCGCCGTACAGCAGCCGGAAGCCGTACGCGAAGGTGACGGTGGCCGCGACCAACGCGATGCCCGCCAGCAGCAGCCCGACCCCCGGCGGGCCGTCGAACTCGTAGAAGGCGTAGTACGCCTCCTCCTTTGAGACGAACCCGAGAAAGGGTGGGATGCCCGCCATCGACAGCGCCGCCAGCCCGGTGAGGGTCGCCGTCACCGGCATCGCCCGGTACAGGCCCGACAGCTCGCGGATGTCGCGGCTGCCGGCCTCGCGGTCGATGATCCCCACGAGCATGAAGAGGGTCGCCTTGAACAGCGCGTGGGCGAAGGTGTGGAGCGCGGCGACGGCCAGCCCGGCGGTGGTCCCGAGCCCGATGAGCGCGATGATCCAGCCGAGCTGGCTGACCGTGGAGTACGCCAGCAGCGCCTTGAGGTCGTGCTGCTTGAGCGCCAGCACCGCGCCGACGACCGCGCTGACGAGGCCGACGGTCACCAGCGCCGCGGTCCAGCCCGGCGTCTCCGCGAACACCGGCGAGAACCGCATGAGGAGGTAGATGCCGCCCTTGACCAGGGTCGCCGCGTGCAGGTACGCGCTGACCGGGGTGATCGCCACCATGGCGTCCGGCAGCCAGAAGTGCACGGGCACCTGGGCCGACTTGGTGAACGCGGCGACCATGATCAGCCCGGCGATCCACGGTGCCGCGGCGGACTCCCGCAGCGTGTCGGCCTCGGCGGGCACCGTCGCCAGCGACGTCGTGCCCAGCGTGGCCACGATGAGCACCACGGCCGTCAGCAGCGCCAGCCCGCCCGCGGCCGTGACGACGAGGGCGCGGGTGGCCTGGCGCCGGCCTCGCCCCGTGCCCCCGATGAGCAGGAACGAGCACAGGGTCGTCAGCTCCCACGACACGTAGAGCACGACGAGGTCCGCGGCGAGGACCAACCCGAGCATCGCTCCGGCGAACAGGGTGAGCAGCAGGAACAGCTGGCCGTGGTCGTGGTCCGGCGACAGGTACCGGGCCGCGTACGCCATGACCAGTGCCCCGACGCCGAGGACCAGCCCGGCGAACAGCAGGGCGAGGCCGTCCATCCGCAGCCGCAGCGCCACGTCGGCGGTCGGGATCCACGCCAGCTCGGCCGTGACGACGCCCGCCAGCGCATCCTCGGCCCGGGTGAGGAGGCTCCCCAGCACTGCGAGGAACACCGCCGACAGCGGGTACCCCGCGTTGCGGCCCAGCGCCCGCGACAACGGCAGGGCCGCCGCGGCCGCGAGGCTCAGCAGGAGGAACGGCAGGAACAGCGTCACGAGAGCGGAGCACCTCCGGAGGGGTCGTCGAGAGTGGCCGCCCCAGAGGCGGCTCGCCGACCCGATTTCCCGGCACGCCGCCACTGATTGTAGGCGGTCGCGGGACGTCCCGCGCGATGGGGGACGATGGGGTGGTGGCGACCAGCGAGGAGAACCAGGTGAGCGGACTCGACGCCGAGGGCTCCGCCCTCGTCGTCGTCGACGTCCAGAACGACTTCGCCCTGGCCGACGGCGGGCTGTACGTCCGGGGCGGGGAGGAGGTCGTGCCCGTCGTCAACGCCTACGTCGCCGCCGCCCGCGCGGTCGGGCGCCCGGTGTTCTACACCCAGGACTGGCACCCGCCGACGACGCCGCACTTCGCCAAGGACGGCGGCACCTGGCCCGTGCACTGTGTGGCGGACACCTGGGGTGCGGAGCTGGTGGACGGGCTCGACGTCGCCGGGCCAGTGGTCCGCAAGGGGGTCGACGGGGAGGACGGGTACTCCGGCTTCTCGGTGCGCGACCCCGAGTCGGGCCTCACGCAGGCCACCCGCCTCGGCCGGCTGTTGTCGGAGGCGGGCGCGCGGTCGATCGTCGTGACCGGCCTGGCCGGTGACGTCTGCGTCGCGTCGACTGCGCTCGACGGCCGACGCCTCGGGTTCGACGTCACCGTCCCGCTCGCGGCCACCCGCTTCGTCGAACTGGAACCGGGTGACGCCGACCGCGCCGTGGCTCGAATGCGCGACGCGGGCGTCCACGTCGTCGCTTGAGACGGGCTCGGCCTCGTCGGCGCACTTGGCCTGCCGAGTGGTCGTGATGAGCCCGTCCCGACCGGCGTGTCGCAGCCGGACACCAAGCCACGTGTGCTTGGCCTGGTCACAACACGTCACATGATCGGGCCAAGTCGGCCGAGGTTCCGCAGCCGACGGGCGCCCCGCCCGGCCTCAGCCGCCCTGCAGGGCGGTGGCGTCGGTGCCGATGCCGGCCAGCACCGGGGCGTCCTGCCAGCGGGCGATCTCGCAGCCGTTCTCGAGGGTGAAGACGGCGTCGACCGCCTCCCCGCGGTAGGAGCCCGTGACGGTCGCGGTCTGCGGCCCGCCGTACTGCATGGTGCAGACGGCGTCGTCCGGGACCGGGGCGAACGGGTCCCCGGAGACCTCGGTGCCGGATGCCTGCCCGGTGAGGCCTTCGCACGCTGCTCGCGGATCGGGGTGCCCGGCGTCCGCCGGGTCGGCCGGACGGCCCGCGTCATCGCAGGCCAGCCGGTACGTCGCCGACTCGGAGCCGTCGCCCGGGTCGTAGGTGACGGTCAGGTCGGCCGCGGGGGAGGCCGCGGCGGAGGCGGCACCCGGTGTGCCGTCGTCGGCGACCACCGTGTCCTCGGCGCAGCCGGTGAGTGAGGCCATGAGGGTCGCCGCGCTGGCGGCCCGGACCAGGAGGGTCAACCGCGGCATGCATCCACCGTACGAGACGACCCGGGGCCGCATGGGGTCGTGGCCGCCGTTCGTGCCTCGTCCTGGTCCTGCCGAGGACGGTGCCTGCTCGCCCCGGGAGATCACCTCTAGGCAGGCGCGACCGTCGGCCCGTACCGTTCCCTCACGTGAGGGGACCAAGTGGGCGGCGTGGTCGAGCGGCTCGGGCGACGGTCGCAGCCGCGGTGGCGGGGCTTGTGGTGCTGCCTGCCTGCGCGGGCGCCAGTGGCCGAGGCGACGACGGCGACGACGCTGGCGGCGGCCGGGTGAGCGAGCTCTCCGACGTCCGCAGCGCCGTGGTGCGGATCACCGGGGAGGGCACGTTCGTCGACCCCGAGCAGGGCGAGCTCCTCAACACGGCCGGGTCCGGGTCCGGGTTCTTCGTCTCCGCGGATGGCATCGTCGTGACGAACAACCACGTGGTGACCGGCGCGGCCTTCCTCGAGATCCACGTCGATGGCGAGGACTCCCCACGCAACGGTCAGGTCCTCGGCGTCTCGGAGTGCTCGGACCTCGCCGTCATCGACGTCGAGGGCGAGGGTTTCCCGTACCTCACCTGGGTGCCGGACACCCCCGCGGTCGGCACCGAGGTGTACGCGGCCGGCTTCCCCCTGGGCGAGGACGAGTACACCCTCACCAACGGCATCGTGTCGCGGGCGGCGACGCCCGGCGAGACCTCGTGGGCGTCGGTGGACGCCGTCCTCCAGCACGACTCCACGATCAACCCGGGCAACTCCGGCGGACCGCTGGTCGACCCGGCCGGCCGTGTGGTCGGGGTCAACTACGCGGGCGACATCGGCTCGGGGCAGTTCCTCGCGATCGCGGACGACGAGGCCAAGTCCGTGCTGCGGGAGCTGGCCGAGGGTCGGGACGTCACGGCGATCGGCGTCAACGGCGAGGCGTTCGTCCTGGACGATGGGACCTCGGGGATCTGGGTGTCGTCGGTCGACACCGACTCGCCCGCGCACGCGACCGGTGTCCGGGGCGGCGACATCATCACCCGGTTCGAGAACATCGTCATCGGCACCGACGGCTCGATGAGCGACTACTGCGACGTGCTGCGCAGCAACACCGCCGAGGACGTGCTCTCGATCGAGGTGCTGAGGCTGGCCACGGGCGAGCTGCTCGAGGGGCAGATCAACGGGGAGGCCCTCGAGGTCACCCAGACCTTCGCCAACGAGCTGCGCGGCGAGGTGCCGGACGACGAAGGTGCCGGGTACACGGACTTCGTCGAGGTGTCCGACGACACCGGCACCATCACGGTGAGCGCCCCGGCGTCGTGGGCCTTCGTGGACGGCTCCGGGCTCGACGACGGCAGCGGCGGCCGCTGGCCGGCGCTGGCCGTGGCGCCCAGCGGCTCGGCCTTCGACGGCAGTTGGTCCATCCCCGGCGCGGTCATCGCCGTGGTGCCCGACCTCGGTGGCGCCCCGCCCGAGGGGATCCTCGACATCCTGGGCCCGGGCCTGACGGGCGGGCAGTGCACGTTCGAGTCGCGCAGCGCCTACGACGACGGAACCTACAGCGGCAGCTACGACCTCTACGGTGCGTGCGGCGGCTCGCAGACGGTGTTCGTCCAGGCCGCCCTGTACCCGGAGGACCGGCGGTTCCTGGTCTACCTGGCGATGCAGGCGACGAACGACGCCGATCTCCAGGCGCTGGACCGGATCCTCGAGACCTTCGCCGTGTCGGGGATCTGACCCTCACGCCCGGCCGGCGCGACCTCAGGACCAGAGCGAGGCGATGGGTACCGCGGCGATGTCCGGAGCGAAGCGGTGCACCCGGGAACCGGTGTGGACCACGAGCCCGGCCACGAAGCGGTCTCCCAGGGACTCCCGGAGCCACATCAGGTGGGCCGCGTCCTGGGAGCGGGGCGCGGACCCCGCCTTGACCTCGATCGCGACGACCCCCCCGATGCCGTAGTCGAGGAGGATGTCGACCTCGCGCCCCTCGCGGTCGCGCAGGTGGGACACCTGCGGTGGCTGCTCGTCGGCCGCGAGTTCACCGCGGACCTGCGCCATGACGAAGGTATCGACGAGGCGACCGAGAAGGCGTGGGTCGCGCATGAGGACCTGGGCCGACGTCACACGGAGAGCCGCGGCCGCGATTCCGGTGTCGGTGAGGTACCGCTTGCTCCGCTGGGTCAGGCGCTTGAGTCGGTTCGTCGACCACGCCGGGACGACGTCCAAGACTCCCAGGGCCTGGAAGAGGGAGTCGTACGCCCGCGCCGTCCGCTCGTTCACGCCGGCGCCCTCGACGACGGTCGCGGTCGTCGGCAGGCCTGCGCTGTGCTCAGCCATGACACTGAGGTATCGACGCAGTCGAGCGGGGTCACGGCCGGGTTCGACTCCCGGGGCGTCCCGGGTCGCGATCTGGTCGAGGTACGTCGCCAGCCAGCGCGCCGGGTAGCGGGCGGCGGCGCCGACGACCATGGGAGGCAGCCCGCCGCGCAACGCCATCGCCAGGTATCCAGGCAGGTCCGGCGTCGTCCCGGGTGCCACCAGGTCGTCCAACGTGTCGACGCCGCCCCTAGCCACGAGGTCGGCCAGCAGTCGCCGGGGCCCCGGGGGGCCGGCGATCTCGCGCTGCGTCATCGGCCAGATGGGCACGCGCACGACACGACCGGTCCCCGGCCAGGACCGCTCGTCGGTCTCCGCTCGCACGCTGCCGGTCAGGATGAAGCGACCGGGCGAGTCGTCGTGGTCGACCGCACGCTTGACGGCCCAGAGAACGTCGGGGACCTGCTGCCACTCGTCGAGGAGCAGCGGCGGGCGTGCAGTGCGCAGGACCGTGTCGGGATCCAGCGCCACGGCCGCCGCGTCCTCGGGTCGATCGAGGCGGAGGACGTCGCCGGCGTGCTGAAGCGCCGTCGTAGTCTTCCCGGCGGCTCGGGGGCCGGTGAGCAGGATCGCGGGCGCCGTCGCGAGCAGGGACGCCACGAGGCGGTCCACATCCCGGGAGCGATAGGCCACCATGGTCCCAGAGTACGGGTTCTGCGGACCTCCGAGTACGGGTTCTGCGGGTCGTTCAGTGCAGGTTCTGCGGATTGCTGAGTGCGGATTGTGCGACGCCACCGGCGTGGAGCTCCAGACACGCGTGCTACCTGCACGGGCGCAACATGCACGGGTGCAAGTTGCGCGGGTGCGAGTTGCGCGGACACACCATGCATGAACACCACGTGTGGCAGGACAAGCACACCGAGAGTCACAGATCCCGGCTGCCGGGCTCAACTGCTGGGCGAGCCGCCCAGTCCCGACCGGATGAGGTCCATGACCGAGCTGTCGGTCAGCGTCGTGACGTCGCCGATCTCGCGGTTCTCCGCCACGTCGCGCAGCAGCCGCCGCATGATCTTCCCGGACCGGGTCTTCGGCAGCTCCGTCACCACGAGCACTCGACGCGGCTTGGCGATCGGGCCGATCTCCTTCGCCACGTGCGCCCGCAGCGCCTCCTCCGGTGCCGCCCCGGCGAGCGCCGACTCGGCGCCGGACCGGAGGATGACGAAGGCGACCGGCGCCTGGCCGGTGGTGTCGTCCGTCGCCCCGACCACCGCGGCCTCGGCGACCGCCGGGTGCGACACCAGCGCCGACTCCAGCTCGGTCGTGCTGAGTCGGTGCCCGGAGACGTTCATGACGTCGTCCACCCGGCCCAGCAGCCAGATGTCGCCGTCGGCGTCCTTCTTCGCCCCGTCGCCGGCGAAGTACCTGCCCGGGAACCGCGACCAGTACGTGGTCACGTATCGCTGGTCGTCGCCGAAGATCGTGCGCAGCATCGACGGCCACGGCTCGGTCAGCACGAGGTAACCGCCGGAACCGTTGGGCACCGGTTCCCCGGTGTCGTCGACCACGTCGGCCGAGATGCCCGGCAGCGGGACCTGGGCCGACCCGGGCTTGAGGGTGGTCACGCCCGGCAGCGGGCTGATCATGATGGCGCCGGTCTCGGTCTGCCACCAGGTGTCGACGACCGGCACCCGGGAGCCGCCGACATGGGTGCGGTACCAGACCCAGGCCTCCGGGTTGATCGGCTCACCCACGCTGCCGAGCAGACGGATCGACGACAGGTCGAACTGCGCCGGGATGTCGGCGCCCCACTTCATGCACGTCCGGATGGCCGTCGGCGCGGTGTAGAAGATCGTCACCCCGTACTTCTGGGCGATCTCCCACCAGCGGCCGCGGTGCGGAGTGTCGGGCGTCCCCTCGTAGATCACCTGCGTCGCGCCGTTGGCCAGCGGCCCGTAGACGATGTAGCTGTGGCCGGTGACCCAGCCGATGTCCGCGGTGCACCAGTAGACGTCGGTCTCCGGCTGGAGGTCGAAGACCGCTCGGTGGGTGTACGCGACCTGGGTGAGGTAGCCGCCGGTGGTGTGGAGGATGCCCTTCGGCTTCCCGGTGGTCCC
>JBHJOS010000007.1:0-41488 GCA_050329415.1 Kineosporiaceae bacterium | reverse complement strand
CCCCGCCCCCGACCCCGACCCCGCCGACCGGCCCGTGCGACGGCCCCAACGGGGCCGAGCTGTGCGCGATCTCGTTCGAGGCGTCAGCGTCCGCCGTGGCGTCGACGTTCCTCCTGGGTGGAGCGGCCGGGGTGGACCAGGGCTACGAGAGCAACGCGGCGGGCGTCTGGCAGACGCTGGCAGACGCCGCCCACGCGGAGTTCTCCGCTCGCCACGGTCAGTGCGCGGCCTTCGTCCCGGCCTTCCTGGCGGAGGCTGGGGGGCGGCCCACGTACGGTGAGGCCGTCATCGAGGCACTGCGCGCCGGCTACGCCGCCTGCGGGATCGCCGTCGCCGACGCCACTCAGCTCACGGCGTACTTCGACAGTCTCGCCCCGCTCCCGTCGGCCGACGACCCTCAGCGGGGCGTCCGGGCGTTCGGCACAACGCTGGGGGCTCGAGTCACCGACGCGCAGTTGGGGTGCGCGGGGCAGCCCCTGTGGACCTGCATGTCCCACGAGGAGTTCAGCGACGATGCCCTCAACGCCCTCGGGAACGCCGTGTTCTTCCGGGACAGCACGCCACCGGCCGACGACGACGCGTTCGCGCGGACGTACACAGCCCACCTGACCGACGCCCTCAACCCCACGGCCAACGACGGGTTCTGCAACGAGTGGAACCCGCTGAGGGGATTCGACGACAGCTGCTACCCCGAGCCCCCGTCCTACGGCGAGGCGGTGGCCCAGGCCGTCTACCGCACCGCCCGCGACTACGGGTTCTCCGAGGAGGAGGCGCAGGCCATGGCCGACGAGGTGCGGGCACAGGGGTACGACGGTTGAGCGGCACCTGGCCCCGGCTGTCCGAGCTCGCCCACCGGCTGGCGCTGCCAGCCGCGGGACTCGCCGCCGTCGGTCTGCTGGTCGCCGTCGCGGTGCTCGGCTGGCGGGCGCTGAGCACCGACGACGCCGGGAGCCTTCCCGATGCGGTCGCCGATCCGTCCCGCTCCGCGGCGGGCCCGGTCGCGCCCGTCGTGGTCGCCGAGCGTGTGGCCGGGGGGCCCCGCCCGGTGACGCTGGACCCGTCCCCCGCCCCGCCGGCCCCCGAGGCGGCCCGGGCGGCGGAGGGCTTCGTGCAGGGAGTCGTGGACCTGCCGTCGGAAGACCGTGAGCGGTGGGTGCGGGCCTACGCCACCCCGGCGGGCGCCCCGGGCGTCCTCGAGGTGGTCTCGGCGTGGGTCCGCCAGCTCAACGCCGGGGACGAGCCCGACCCGGCCGACGCGACCGTGGTCCGAGTCCGCACCCTGGGCTACCGGCCGGTGCCGGCCGGCGACGAAGCCGGGGGGACGAGTGCCGCCGCGACGGTCCGGGTCGTGCTGTGGCACGAGGTCACCCGCGACCGGCCCGAGGGCGAGACGGGACCCGCAGGCACCATCTACGTGCTCAGCCACCTGACGCTCGAAGCGGACGCCGGGTCGTTCGCTGTCGCCTCGGTCGAGGGCTTCTCCGATGCCCCGGCGCCCGGCTCGGGCGCCGACACCGCCTACCTTCCCATCGGCCCGTGACCGACCGGGGCTACTGGACCGAGGACTCCGGTCAGGCGCGCTGGCGAGGCGTGGCGCGCCGGTGGCGGTCCTGGCGAGGCGTGGTGCTCCGGTTGCGGTCCCCGCGCCGGGTCGCCGTGGTCGGCGCCGCCGTCGTCGTCGTCCTTGTCACGGCGGTGCTGGTCGGTCTGCGGGTGGCCCGTTCCGGCCACGACGAGGCCGGGGTGAGCGACCCGGCCGTCGCCGCGGCGCTCGCGTTCGCCGCGGCGACGACGACCACTGACCCGGACGCCCGCAGCCGTGCGATCGGGCGCTGGGTCGTGCCCCACCGGGTACCGGAGTTCGTCGAGGCGTTCGACGAGACGTTCGGCGAGCGCGAGCGCCGGCAGGGGTCCGTCACCGCCGCCCCCCGCGGGTACCGGGTCGTGGAACGGTCGTCCACGGTCGCCGTCGTCCTCGTCTGGAGCGAGGTCACCACGGCCGCGGGGACGGTGGGCGGGGAGATCTCCGGCTACGGGGTGATCGCCGAGGCGGGCCGGTGGTGGGTGTTCAGCTACGAGGGGACCGCCTACGACGTCCCCGAGGGCGACCCACGGCTCGGGGACTTCACCGATGTGGCCACGGTCACCGCGGGCACCAGCGCAGCAGGACCTCGCGAAGCTCCTCGAGCCCGAGACTCCGCGCCTCGGGCTCCGGCGCCGCCGCCACCCGCAGCGCCTCGGTGAGCTCTGGCGGGGCGCAGCCCGCCGTGGCGGTCCGGACGGTCATGGCCGTCGAGTACAGGTCGCTCACCGGGCCGGGGTCCCTGCCGCGGAGGAGCTCGGGGGCGCGGTAGGGCGGGGTCCCCTCGGCCGGGTCGGCGCCCGGTCGCCGACCGTGGTCGGCGCTGCCGAAGTCCCCGAGGGCCGCCCGTCCGGTGGCCAGGAGCACGTTGCCGGGGTTGACATCCCGATGGACGAACCCCGCGGCGTGCACCGCCGCCACGGCGTCCACCACGGCGAGGGCCGCCTCGCGGGCCTCGGCGGGGGGGAGCGCTCCCCGTCGCAGCCGCTCGCTGAGCGGCTCGTCGAACAGCTCCATCGCGAGCCATGCCTCCGGCTCGTCCACCCCGGAGGCGGTGTGCATCCGCACCACGCCCGGGCTGCCCGACACCGCCCAGTGCACAAGGCACTCCCGGGCGAAGCGTCGTCGACAGGTGGCGTCGAGCGGCTGGTGCCGGACCTTGAGCGCGACGTCACCGCACGCCACCGCGTGCCGTGCCCGGTAGACGGCTGCGGTCGACCCCACACCGGCGAGGCCGGTGACGACATAGGCGCCGACCCGGTCCCCGGGGGAGAACCGGTGGCCGGGGTCGGGTCCGCGGCGACCGGGCGCGGGACCCACGGGCGGGCTCACCCGACCCGACGGTCACACGGCTGTCGCGGCCCGTCGCGGTCGTCCAGCCTGGGGAGGTCGCCGAGCCTGACCAGACCGCGCCGGACCAGCAGCTGGGCGACCGGGACGTACCGCGGCAGGGGCAGCTCGGCGGGCGGCTGCGGGCCGTCGGGCTCGTCGGGCTCGTCGGGCTCGTGATCGAACCGCCAGACGCCGCGGGACAGCACCGGCTGTGGAGTCCGTTCCGGGGACCTCGGCCGTCGCGCACCGGGACTGTCCCTCGCCGGGCTCGGTTCCCCGCTGTGCCGGAGGTACGGGGCGGCGGTCTCGCCGTACCGGTCGCACAACTCGCCGACGAGCAACCGGATCCGCTTGTGGCTGTCGATGCCGAGGCGTTCGGCGAGGCGACGGTAGGTGGCCGGCGTCGGCAGCCCCCGCAGCAGCGGCTCGCAGAGCGCCAGAGCGACGTCGACGAGGTGCTCGGGCAGCTCGGGCACTCCCTGGGTGGGCGGACACCGTTCGTCGAGGGGCTCCGGAAGCGACGGCTGCACCGGGTTCGACTGGGTGACGACCAGTTCGCAGCCTCCCGGGCCCAGCACGACGCTCGTCCCCTGCGGCAGGCAGTGGGCGGCCCCGGGGTGGGCCGGGTCGCGCCGGGGCGGCAGCACGGCGTCGGTCGGCTCCCCGACCGGGGCGACCACCAGCTCGTGGTGTGACGACAGGTTGCGCAGCCACAGCTCGCCCTCCATCCGCCACAGCCGGCCGGCCACCCGCGACAGGCTGGGGTCGCACAACGCCGACCAGACGACGATGTCGCAGACGTCGTCGTCGCGGCCGAAGAGCCGGGACTGCCCGTCGGTGTCGAACCGGATGGTCACGTCGGGCTCGGACACGTTGATCACGTCGATGACGTTCACCGCGCTCCCTCCGTTGGGTCGTCCTGTCGACAGAGTCGCCCGGGAGCCGCGGAAGGTTGCCTGGACCCTGGATTCGGCCGATCCGGGAGCGTGCCGGTCCGTCGGCGAGTCCAGTCGGGCGACCTCGTCGTGGGGTCCCTACGGTCGACCTCGTGCCTCACGACCGCTACGGCCGGGATGTCCTGTCGGCGCCGACACCGCCGCGTGGTCCGCGCACGCGGGACGAACCCGCGGTGGCAGGTCTGGTCGTCGAGGAGGTGGCCACCGGGTGGTGCGGGGCGGTGGTGCGGACCGAGGTCAGCGGCGGTGTGCACGTGGTGGTGCTGGAGGACCGGCACCGGCGGACCCGGACGTTCCCGCTCGGCCCCGGGTTCCTGCTGGACGGCGCCCCCGTGCGCCTCGTGGCGCCCCCGCCCCGCCGGGGACCGGCCCGCCCGGCCCGCACCGCCAGCGGCTCCGTCGCCGTGCCGGGGCTGCGCGCCCGCACCGCCCGGGCGTCGCGGTTGCTGGTCGAGGGCCGCCACGACGCCGAGCTCGTGGAGCAGGTGTGGGGCCACGACCTGCGCGTCGAGGGTGTGGTCGTGGAGGCCCTGAACGGCGTCGACGACCTGGCGCGCTCCCTCACCGGCTTCCGGCCCGGGCCGGGCCGTCGCCTCGGCGTCCTCGTCGACCACCTCGTCGCCGGCACCAAGGAGTGGCGCCAGGCCGCCGCCGTCACCACCACGCCCGCCCTCGCCGGGCACGTCCTGGTCGTCGGTCACCCCTACGTCGACATCTGGCAGGCCGTCCTGCCCGCCCGGCTCGGGCTGGACGCCTGGCCCGAGATCCCGCGCGGACGACCCTGGAAGGAGGGCGTGCTCGCCGCGCTCGGCTGGCCCCACCACACCCCGGCCGACGTCGCCCGCGGCTGGCGCCGCATCCTCGGCACCGTCCGTGCCTGGACCGATCTCGAACCCGCCCTCACCGGCCGCGTCGAGGAACTCATCGACTTCGTCACCACCGACCCCACCGACCGCTGACCCGTCGGCGCCCTTGCCGTCGACGACCGGTCACGGTTCGGGTGCCGTCGCCTGCCAGAGGGCGCTCACCGGCATCGCCCGGAGGTTCGGCCCGAAGGGCAGCGTCTCGGGGCCGGTGTACAGGACGACGCCGAGCAGGAAGTCGTCGCCCAACCGCGCCTGCAGGTGCCGGAGACCGCGGAAGTCGTCGCCGCGAACGGTGGCTCCGGACTTCACCTCGACCGCCACCACCTGTCCGCGGCGGTTCTCGAGGACGGCGTCGACCTCGACCTGGTCCCGGGTCCGGTAGTGCCAGAGCTCCACGTCGGTGTCCGACCACGACGCCTGGCGTGCCAGTTCCATGAGCACGAAACCCTCGAGAAGTCCGCCGAAGGGGCTCTCGGGTTGGGCCAGCCAGCCGGCGTCAGCGGCGAGCAGAGTCGCGGCGACGCCGGAGTCGACCAGCGCGACCTTCGGTGTCCCGACGGCCCGGGAACTGAGGTTCCGCGACCAGGCGGGGATCCGCTTGAGAAGGAACACCTCCTCGAGGAGGTGGAGGTACCGCCCGATCGTCTGTCGCGACAGCCGGGTGTCGTTGGCCAGTGCGCCCTCGACCAGCAACTGGCCGGAACGGGCCGCGACGAGCCGCATGAGCGTCCGCAGCTCCGGGGCGCGCTCGATCTCCGACAACTGAGCCACGTCCCGGGTGACGAGATCGTTGACGTAGGAGCCGAGGAAGCGTTGGCGGCGACGGTGATCCGTGCGAGCCACTGCCTGGGGGAAACCGCCCCGTACCACTCGCGCTGCGTAGTCCGCCCGCGTCAGGCGCGACGTGACGCGAAGGTCGGGGCCGAGTGTGAACGCTGCATCGACGAAGCCGTCGGGTGCACCGTCGATCTCGCCCTGGGAGAAGGGCCACAACTCGATGGTCTCGGTGCGGCCGGGCAGTGCGTCCGGCAGCGCGCGCAGTCCGAGGACCCGGGCGGACCCGGTGAGGAGAAAGCGACCCGGCCGTTGGTCCCGGTCGACCTCGGCCTTGATCGACAGCAGGAGGTCGGGTGCTCGCTGGATCTCGTCCAGCACGAGCATGGCGGGCACCTGCACGAAGCCGGTGGGGTCCTCGAGCGCGGCTCGGCGGGTGGCCTCGGCGTCGAGCGTCCGTGACTCCGCGCCGTGCCGGTCGCCGATGACGCGGGCCAGGGTGCTCTTGCCGCACTGGCGGGCGCCGTTGAGGACGACCACTCGGGTGTCGGTGAGAGCGTCGGTTACGAGCCGCTCTGCCCGTCGTGGCAGGACGTGACCCAAGGGGGTGTCGATGCTGCTCACAGGCCCATGATGGCAGGCTTCGGACGTGGGCGCTGGTCGTTCTGCCGTGAGGGTGCTGGACGTTCTGCCGCTGGAGTGCTGCACGTTCTGCCGCTTGCGTGACTGCCGCTCGCGCCGCTCGGGCGTCATCTGCGGCGCCCCCGCTAAGGTCCGCCGGTGTGGCCTACCGCCTGCTGACCGGCCGGTTCGCGCTCCGCTACGCCGAGAGCCCCGGCTCCGGCCCCACCCCGGACGGCGACACCGTCAAGTTCCGCCCGGACGCCCCCGCGCTCGTCGAGGAGCTCGGCCTCGCCTCCGGCGTCGAGCCCAGGTTGTCCGCCCAGCATCGGATCAGCCTGCGGCTGGAGGCCGTGGACGCCCCCGAGCTGAACTACGAGGGCTCCCGCCAGGAGGCGACCCTCGCCCGGGCCGCTCGCGACGGCCTCCTCGCTCACCTGGGGTTCACCGACATCGTGTGGGACCCGGTCCGCCCCGCCCAGGCCGCCGCCGCGAACGCCGACGAGATGCCCGGCTGGGTGCTGTCGGACGGCGTCGAGCAGAACGGCCGCCTCGTCGCGTTCGCCTACCCGGGCGCTGCGCCGCTGGCGGACGGCTCGCTGGTGACGGTGGACGAGGTGATGCTCCGGGCCAGCGCGAACCTGCGCATGCGGGCCGAGGGCCTCGTCTACCCGATGCTCTACACCAGCCTCGCCGTCGAGCTGCGCGAGGAGTGCCGCGAGCTCGCCGTCGCCGCCCGGATCGCCCGACGCGGGGTCTGGGCACGCGCCACCGCCGACCCGGACTCCGCCGCCGACCTGTCCCGGGGGGCCGCCGCGCTGCCCGACCTCGTCATGTGGCCCAAGCTGTTCCGCCGCCTCACCCGCTACTTCGCCACCGGGCGCCGCGAGGTCGCCGGCTTCCGGCGCTGGCTCACCGCCGGCCCGGCCGACCGGGACGACGCGGTCCTCGTCCTCGACACCGGTCGACTCACCCGCCTCCACGAGATCGTCGCCGTCGAGGGCGACCGAGTGCGGCTGTCGCTGTGGCCGGACGTGTTCGCCGTCGTCCCGGTCCGAGCAGGCCCGGTCACTCCGGTCGAGGCCGCCCCGCCGACGCCGACCGACCGCCCGAGTCCCGTCGTGGAAGGCTGGCGTCCGTGACCGAGTTGTCCCACTACACGGTCCTCACCTGGGTCCGGGCCTACGAGGACGCCTGGCGGTCCGGCGACATCGATGCCGTGGCCCGGCTCTTCACCGAGGACGTCCGCTACCGCCGCTCGCCGTACGAGCCGGCCGAGGTCGGCCACGACGCGGTCCGGGCCTTCTGGGCCGAGGACGCCGGGCACGTCTTCACCGTCGAGGCGCACCCGGTGGCGGTCGAGGGCCCCGTCGCGGTGGTCCGGCTGCTCGTCCGGTACACGGCACCCGAGCAGCAGGAGTACTCCGACCTGTGGCTGCTGCGGTTCGCCGCCGACGGCCGGGTCGCGGACTTCGAGGAGTGGGCCTACTGGCCCGGCCGCGGCTACACGGCCGGGGCCGACTGATGCGAGTGACGCACGACACGCCGTGACGCCCGTCGGAATCGGCCGCTCCCGGACGACGGGAGGGGTGTGACGCGGCCAGGAGTCCCGGCGTCCCGGGAGGCGGGGGAGGCGCTGCTCGCCCTGTACGACCGCGCGCTGCCGGAGGTCTACGGCTACCTGCTCCACCGCTGCGGCGACGTCCCGCTCGCCGAGGACCTCACCGCCGAGACGTTCCTCGCCGCCGTCGCGGCCACCCGCAGCCCGGCGGCCGTCGAACCGACCGTCCCGTGGCTCATCGGCACCGCCCGCCACAAGCTCGCCGACCACTGGCGCCGCACGGAGCGCGAGCGGCGCCGCCTCGTGGCCGTCGCCGCCGAGCCGGCCCCGCCCGAGGACCCCTGGGACGCCCGGCTCGACGTCCTGCGGGCCCGTGAGGTGCTCGCGCTCCTGGGTCCGCACCACCGGGCGGCGCTCGTGCTCCGCTATGTCGATGGGCTGCCGGTGCCCCAGATAGCCGGCGTGCTCGGGCGCACGGTGCACGCGACCGAGGCGCTGCTGGTGCGGGCGCGGGCCGCGTTCCGCGCCGCCTACCGGGCTACCGACGGAGCATTCGACGCCCCATCCCCGGTGACCCCCGGCGAGCCGATCGCCCGTTCCCCCGCCGATCCGGCTGCCGACCCCGCCGACGAGAGGGAGGAGGACGACCGTGGCTGACCCCCTCGAGGCCCTGCGTGCCGCCGGGCCGACTCCGGCCGTCCCCGATCCGGCCTTCGCCGCCCGGCTGCGGGAGCGGCTGCGCCGCGCCCTCGACCTCGCCGACCACCTCACCGACCACCAGGCCGACGACCGAGCCGACCGCCAGGCCGCCGCCACCGAAGGAGACGCCGTGACCGACTTCACCGACACCCGCCCCGCCGCCGAGGCTGCGCCGGCCCGGCCCGGTTACCACAGCGTGAACGCCTACCTCACGGTGTCCGACGGCCGCGGCGCGCTCGACTGGTACGCGGCGGTACTGGGGGCGCGGCCGCGCGGCGAAGCGGTGTGGATGCCCGACGGACGCCTGGGACACGCCGAGCTCATCGTCGGGAACTCCGTCCTCATGCTGTCCGAGGAGTTCCCCGAGATCGGGATCCGGTCCCCGGCGACCCTCGGGGGGGCCGGCGTCTCCCTGCTGGTCTACGTCGACGACGTGAACGCCACGGTCGAGCGAGCAGTCGCCCGGGGCGGGCGCCTGGAACGGCCCGTCGAGGAGTCCCACGGCGACCGCCGGGGGGTCCTGGTCGACCCGTTCGGGCACCGCTGGATGGTGTCCGCCCCGCTCGTTCCGACCGAGCTCCCGCCGCGCGAGCCGCGCCACGGTGACGTCGGGTACATCACCCTCGAGGTCCCCGACGGCCGCCGGGCGGAGGCGTTCTACGGCGCCGTCCTCGGCTGGCGGTTTGCGCCGGGGAGCGTGCCCGAGGGCCGTCAGGTCGAGGGCCCGCAGCCGTCGCTCGGCCTGGCCGGCGGCGCGGAGCGTGCCCGCGGGGTCCTGTGCTACCGGGTCGACGACGTCGCCGCCGCCGTCGCCCGGGTGCGGGCCGCGGGCGGGCGGGCCGACGACCCCGAGCCCAAGCCGTACGGGACGCTGGTGTCCTGCGAGGACGACCAGGGGACGCCGTTCCAGCTCTGGCAGCCGTGAGGCACCGGGCGCCGGGCGGTACGGTGAGTGGGTGCCCGGGGTCAGCACATGGGTGGTGGGAGTCCTCGGATCGGGCTTGGCCGACCCGGCGCAGCCGCTGGTGCAGGTCGACGATCTCGGGTTGCAGCGCGGCGACGGCTGCTTCGAGACCGTGCTGGTCCGTCGGCGCCACCCGGCGGAACGGGACGGTGACCCGCCCGGCGATCCGGTCGCCGTCCACCTCGACGCCCACCTGGAACGGTTCGCGCGCTCGGCCGCGGCCCTCGACCTGCCGCCGGTCGACGACGCCGCGTGGCGTCGGCTGGTTGCCGACGTGCTCGCCGGCGCCCGGGACCGGGTCACCGACGAGGCGATCCTCAAGCTCCTGCTGACCCGCGGCGGTGCCGCCGACCCGGCCGGGAGCCCGGGAACCGGCTTCGTCACCCTCGGACCCCTGCCACCGGCGCTGCGCCGTCGGCGCGGCGCCGGCCTGTCCGTCGTCGGCCTCACCGTCGGGACGGTCCCCGGAGTCCACTCGCTCGCGCCGTGGCTGCTCGGCGGCGTCAAGACGCTGTCGTACGCGGTCAACATGGCGGCGCTGCGCGAGGCCGCCCGCCGGGGTGCCGACGACGCCGTCCTGCTGGCCGCCGACGGGACGGTGCTCGAGGCGCCGACCGCGACCGTGCTGTGGTGGGCCGGCGACCGGCTGACGACCACCCCCGTCGCGGGCACCGGCGTGCTGCCGGGAACGACGCAGCAGGCGCTGTTCGCCGCCGCCACGGCGGCGGGTCTGGCGACCGGCTACGACACCGTGACCGTCGACGGGCTGGTGGCCGCGGACGCGGTGTGGCTGGCCTCCAGCGTCCGGGGCCTCACCCCCGTCCACTCGGTCGACGGCCGGGCGGTGGCGACGCGCCCGGACCTCACGGCGCTGCTCGCACCGGTCGCCCTCGGCGAGGCGCTGGTCCTGGCGCGGTCTGCGACGCCAGCAGCGCCTGCAGCGGCACTGCGGCCTTGAGCAGCATCTCCTCGTACTCCGCCGCCGGGTCCGAGTCGAGCACGATCCCGCCGCCGGCCCCCACCCGCCACGTCCCGCGGTGCCCGACGGCGGTGCGGATGACGATGGCGAGGTCCGCCGCGCCGTCGAGGCCCAGCCAGCCGAGCGCCCCGGAGTAGACACCGCGGGTCCGGCCCTCGATCCGGTCGAGGATCTCCAGCGTCCGGTGCTTCGGGGCTCCCGTCATGGAGCCGCCGGGGAAGCAGGCGCGCAGCGCGTCGACCGCGCCCAGCCCCGCCCGCAGCCGCCCCGAGACGGTGGTGACCAACTGGTGGACGGTGGCGTGCCGCTCGACCGCCATCAACCGGGGCACGGCGACCGATCCCGGTTCGCACACCCGGTGGAGGTCGTTGCGCAGCAGGTCGACGACCATGAGGTTCTCGGCGCGGGTCTTGGTGTCGGCGGCGAGGGCTGCGGCCAGCGCATCGTCCTCGCTCCGGCTGGCGCCGCGCGGGGCGGTGCCCTTGATCGGCCGGGTCTCGACGACGCCGTCCGCGGTCACGTGCAGGAACCGCTCGGGCGACGCGCACGCGATCTCGACACCGCCGAGGCGGACGTAGGCGCCGTACGGGGCGGGGTTCGCCCGGCGCAGCCGCCGGTGGACGGTCAACCCCTCCTCGACCACGGGGACCGCGGCCTGGGTCGTGAGGCAGATCTCGTAGCTGTCGCCCTCGCGCAGGTGGACGAGGCAGCGCCGGACGTCGGCGAGGTAGCGCTCGCGGTCGACGGCGAGCACGGCCGCGACCTGGTCGGCACCCACCGGGCTCGCCGGTGGCGGCCCCGGCAGCGGACGCAGGCTCGCCAGGGTCGCCGCAGTGGTGTCGAACCAGCCCGTGGGCGGGGGGTCGCCGTCCGGGACCAGGGCCACGAGGTGGGTGGCGGCCTCCCGGTGGTCGACGGCGACGAGGCGGTCGACGCGCGCCCAGACCGCGTCCGGTGTCGGCGCCCGGTGCCGGACGGGGTGGCCGCACTCGTGGCGGGCCTCGTGGCCCAGGTACCCGACGAACCCGCCGCCGAACGGCACGGGCGAGGGGGCGCCGACGACCTCGACCTCGCGCAACCGGCGGGCGAGGCGGTCGAGGACGGGGCCGTCGTCCGAGGTCACCGCCCGGCCGGGGACCCCCGCCCCGAGGTAGGAGTAGCGGGCCGTGCCGTCGCCGGGCCGGGAGCTGTCGAGCCAGAACACGTCGCCGGCGGGGGCACTCGGGCCGCCGGCGCCGAACAGCGCAGCGAACGCGGCCTCGGTGTCGGCCGGCCACGGCAGGCGCCGCACGTGCCGCCGCCACCGGTCCGCCGTCGTCACCGCCGCAGTCTGCCCCTGCCCCGCCCGTCGAGGGCACAAGGGCACAACCGTCCGGACGGCAGCGGCGTGTCATGGACGGATGGGTGGTTGCGTGCCGGGGAGATACCGTCGCAGAGGTGAGTGAAGAGGATGAGCGACCGGTCCGGCAGATGCGCCTGGTCGTGCACGCCGACGACTACGAGGCGGCGCTGGAGTTCTTCCGCGACGTCCTCGGCATGCCCGAGCAGGAGGCGTACGCGGGCGACGGGGGTGCACGGGTGGCGATCCTCGACGCCGGCCGGGCCACCCTGGAACTGTCGAACCCGGCTCAGATCGAGATGATCGACGAGGTGGAGGTGGGCCGACGAGGTGTTGCCCCCCGGCTGCGGGTCGCCTTCGAGGTACCCGACGTGGCCGTGGCCACGGCGGCCGCCGAGCGGGGTGGCGCGAACGTGATCGCGCCGCCGACGCGGACCCCGTGGGATTCCCTCAACAGTCGGCTCCAGGCTCCCGCCGGCCTGCAGATCACCCTGTTCCAGGCGCTGGTGGGCGACCGGCCGGATCCCGGCTGACCTCCCGCAGCAGCGTCGCCAGGACCAGTCCGGCGGCGACCGACAGCACGGCGAACACCGCCAGGGGGCCCACGGTCTCCGCCGCCGTCAGCCGCGCCCCCGCCACGAGCTGCCCGGCGGTCCGTGTCACGACCAGCGGCCCGAACGCGGCGAGGAGCGTCAGCACGGGCACGGCCGCCGCGTACCCGGCGGGGGACCCGCGCAGCAGGAGGACGCCGGCTGCGACGGCGGCGGGGGCGACCACCGCCAGGTCGAGGGTGTGGATGACGGGCACGGCGTAGACGTCGAGCCGTCCCGGCACACCGCCGGTGACGAGCGCCGCCACCAGGTCGGTGCCCCCCATGGCGACGATGACGCCCGCCCCGGCGATCGTCACCACCGCCGCCGCCCGCCGCGGCACCCGGTCCAGCGGCAGCGTGGACACCGGCACGGTGGACACCGTGAGGACGAGCGCCCACAGGGCGGCGGCGAACGTCACGACGTATACCGGGTACAGGGCGTTGTAGGTGATCGCGCCGAACGCCATGGCGCCGAAGACGTACCCGAACACTGCCAGCATGCCGGTCACCAGGACGTGCCCGAGGCGGCTGCCGCGTCGGTGCATGGCCGTGGCGACGAGCAGCAGCGGCACCCCGAGGACGAGGATCACGAGGTCGGTGCCGAGCTGGGTCCCGGCCGTGAACGGCGTGTCGAACCCGTAGAGGCCCTCGCCCACGAGGGCGACGTTCTCGCCGCGCGGGCTCGTCGCGCTGGCGCCGGCCACCCCTGCGTTCCAGTACGACAGTCCGGCCGCGGACGTCGCCGCCGCCATCACCGACACCGCCATGCCGAGGCCCATGACCAGGCCCCGGTGGTCGGCATCGGCGTTGGCGCCCTGGACGCGGCCGGTCTCGGTGCTCGTCCCATCCATGGTGCCCATCCTGGCCTCATCGGGTCCCGACCGCGGCCCGGCGACCCGCGATCCGTGGCGCGATCGCGAGATGGGCGCTCAGCTCAGCAGCTCCATCTCGAGCACGCGGGGCGCGCCGTGCCGGAACGCGGGCCACCGGCCCACGCGCAGGACCTGCTCGTGACCGTCGCTGCCCTGGAGTCGCAGGCGACCGTCGAGGGACAGTGACATCTCCATCGGCCGCTGCGGTGTGACGGTCACGGGCAGCGAGTCCCGGTCGTGGCCGTCCACCCGCAGCGGCACGTCCGAACCGTCGAGGCCGACGAGGCGGACCGCAGCCGGGCCCTCCGCCCGGACCGCCACGTCCCGCGTCGTGGCCTCGAAGCCGAGCCGCCGCTGCCCCGAGCTCACCTGAGGCCACTCGTACAGCGGGGTGTGCGCCTGGTACAGGGTGTGTCGGTGGCTGGCCCCGGCGGCGTCGACCCACTCGAGGACGACGTCGAAGCCGGGTCGGTGCAGGGTCAGGCCGTGCTCCTCCGGCGACGCGGCGAGCCCGTGGGCCACTGAGTGCGTCGGCGAGGTCACGGTCGGGTCGGCCGTCACCTCGACGTCGGGGAACGTCTCGCTGAGGCGACGCCGGACGACGGGCACCTGGGACAGCCCGCCCGCGACCAGCACGGCATCGACCGTCCCGGCGGCGTCACCCTCGGAGGTCCGCAGGTCCGCCGCCCGCAGGGCGGCGTCGACGACCCGCATCGCCTCGTCGAGCTGCGGGCCGAACCGTTCCTCCAGCCGTTCCCGCGTGTACGCCACCTCGGGCAGCCACCAGTCCTCCTCGCCCACCCGGACCGGCACCGACTCGACGGTCGACAACCGGACCTTGGCCTGGCGGGCCGCCCGTTCCGCCAGCGCCTGGGCGGTCTCGGGCCGGGGGGCTGCCGCGAGGTCGGCACCGGCCCGGCGCCAGTCCTCGGCGAGGTCCGCCACGATCGCGGCGTCCAGAGCGTCGCCGGCCCGGTGCAGGCCCACTGCGGACAGGACGCTCACGGCGGTGCGCCCGTCCAGGGGCCGGACGTCGAGCACGGCGACGTCCAGGGTGCCGCCGCCGTAGTCGACGACGAGGACTCGGCCCTCGAACGGCCTGCCGCCGGCCTCCCGGGCCGCCACCCAGCCGACCCCGGCTGCCACCGGCTCGTCGACGAGCTCCGGCGAGGCGTTGCCGAGCCCGGCTCCCGCCGCGATCGTCCGCAGGGTCCGCCGCTGCGCCGCGTCCCACTGGGCGGGACAGCCGAGCCGCAGCGTCCCGACGCCCTCGAGATCCACGCCCTGCCGCGCCGCCCGCTCCCCGGTCTCCCGGAGCAGGGTCCCGATGACGTCCGCGACGGGCGTCTCCACCTGCTCGTCCCCTCGGCGCACCCAGACTGTGTCCTTCCGGGCACTGATCTGGCGCTTGACCGACCGGATCGACCGGGCAGCGGGCAGGCGGTCGGCCCGCTCCCCGGTCAGCAGCCGGCCGCGGGGGCTGAACCCGGCGACGCTCGGCATCTCGGCCGTGGCCTCCCCGATCGGGAGTATCCCCGGGGCCGCCGCAGCGTTGCGGACCGCGACGAACGTCGTCGATGTGCCGAAGTCGATGCCGACCGTGGTCGACGGACGCGTCAAGGTGGTGTCGCCGTCAGTCGCGGTCGACGAATCGGACCAGTGCCCGCTGAAGGACCACGACTCCCTCGCCATGTGCCCATGTATAGCCGGACCGGACGATGCGGACCGGCCGCACCCCGACTTCCGGAGTCCACCCGGTCCCCGTGTCGGGGCCGTTGGCTCCGCCTGGCTCCGCGTCGTCGGCGTCCTCGTCGAGGAGCTCGTGGCGCTCGGGGTCCCAGGGCACCTCGTCGCCGCGCTCACCGATGGGCGCCAGCCCGTGCCCGCGGGCCACGTCCGCCAGGTCACGCCAGATCGCCCGTGGGTCGCGGTCCTGCGGAGGGTAGGACTGCAACTCGGTGAGCAGGGCGACTGCCGTTCGGTGGCCGTCGATCCGGGCCTGCCGGTCGCGGGCCTGGGCGACCCGGGCGGCGTCGCGGGCGATGTCGCGGGCCTGGGCAACCTGGGCGGTGTCACGGGCGGTGTCACGGGCGGTGTCACGGGTAGTGTCGCCAACGTCATCGGGTCCGGCCCTCCCGGTGGCGGCTCCGGAGGGATCGAGGGAGTCGGGCGCCCGGTCCAGGCGAGCAAGCAGGCCGACCGTGGCTTCCACGACACCCCGGGCGATCGGCCCGCGCCGCCGTGCGGCCACCAGGAGTTCGACTACGGCGTCGACCGTCTGCCGGCACACCACGGCGGCCGGAACGCGATGGACGAACTGAGCCGTCACCTCGATCGGGTCCGTCAGGGCGGTGACGGCGGCGTGATCGAGCACGGCGGCCAGCGCGCCGAGGACGTTCCGCAGCCGCACGTCCAGGTCGTGGTCCGCCGCGAGAACCGCTCCGAGGCGGACGTAGAACGGCACCGGGCGCGGTGCCAGGGCGAGCACCCAGGCGACGTCGCAGCGGCCCGAGTCCGCAGTCGCTGCGGCCGCCGCGCCCAGTACCCGGTCGCCGAGCCGGCCCACGGCGGCAGCCGTGGTCACGGGGTCGGCGAGAGCGGCCTCGACTTCGATGGCCTCGGGCCAGGGGGAGAGGCCGAGGGCCGCCGCGGCCGCCGCGGTGGGGACATCGAGGCGGGTGCAGCCCAGCGATCGGGCCAGCCGGTCGCGGTCGGCGGGGATGGTGCGGGCGCCCGCGGCGTGGTCGAGCAGCTGAGGGATCGGCAGGGACCAAAGATCCTGATCTGCCTGCGGCGGCAGGTCGTCGTGGGTCCCGTCGGTCCCGGGCAGGAGCTCGAGGAGATCGGCCGTCTCGGCACGCAGCACGCAAGGCAGCGTAGGCGTCGCCCGGTGTGACAACCGCGCGAACTGCGCAGTTCGACCCGATCGGGCGACGTGCAGCGGCCCCTGGTGCCGAGCTGGACGCCCGCCCGACGGGTTGCGAGCACGACTCCCGGGTCAACGCCTCGGTGGGCGCTCACGGCTGGCGCGACGGCGGCGCTCATCTCCGAGCCGAGTCCGTCCACCTTGTGGACGTTACTCACGTAATGTCCGAGCGTACACGCAGAAAGTGACCGTTTGGCTAGTGCGCTCCGGCCGTCGAAGGCTTAACGTCGTCCTCGCCCCCGCGCTCCGCCCCGCGGGTTCCGCCGACGGCGACGGTTCTTGCGGGGCGGGCGGGGGCGCCAGGCCGGATGAGTGCGCACCCCCGGCCCGTCAGTCCCACCAGAGACCGACGACCTCGCCCGGCGGCAGCTCGTCCAGCAGCTTGGTGCCCATCTCCTCCCATGTGCTGCGCTCGGCGTCCCACGAGGGCCACACCTCGGCCAGCGCAAGCTCGAGGGCCGGGGGCCAGCCGTCGGCCGCCGGCCAGCACTCGGCCACCTGGACCGCCAGGCGTCGGGCGGCCGCGCGGGGCACTTGGACCCCGTCGACGCGCAGTCGCTCCCGGCCGGGGACGACCAAGCCCGCCAGCAGCCCACGGTGCTCGTCCGCGCGAGCCACCAACCACCTCGCCGGCGGTTGGGCGTTGGGCCGGTAGGTGGACATCCACTCGTCCACGAGGTCCAGCGCCTGCGTCATGACCCCCGGCGGCACGTCCGTGAACCGCCAGCCCAGGTCGTCGAGGTCGGCGTCCCAGTCGCCCACGTCGTTGGCCCGCCACCGGAACGGCTCCAGCAGGCCGGCGAGCGTGGTCTGGCCGCCGTCGGTCACGAACGCCAGCCTGGCATCGGTCGGCTGCGGATCCGACCCCCCGGGGGCGTCGCGGTCCTGACGGGTCATGGCCACCACAGTCCGACCACCTCCCCCCGGGAGATCCGCCCGGCGAGGGCGTGTCCGGGTCCCTTCCATGTGAGGCTGAGGGATCCCCAGGACGGGTACACCTCCCCCACTGCGGACTCCAGCGCCCCGGAGGATCCGTCGTCCTGGTCCGGCCAGTCGGCGGACACCGCGCGCACGAGGTCGTGGCGGCGGGGCCGCCGCACGGTGATGCCGTCGACCCGCAGGCGGCCCCCGTCCTGCTCGGGTGCGACGCCCATGAGCCGGCCGTCGAGTTGGTGTGCGGTCCGGACCAGCCACGCGGGCGGTGGACGGTCGTTCGGCGGTTGCTGGATCAGGTCCGGGTCCGACAGGGACAGCGCCTCGGCGACGACGTCGGGCGGGGCGTCCCGGAACCGCCAGCCCATCCCGGCGCCCGGGGTCCCGTAGGTGTCCGAGTGGGCGGTCCGTTGCCGGTACGGGACGAGGAGGTGGGCCACTGGTGTCATGGCCACGACCCTGGCGACGGCGCCCGTCCGGAGGGATGGACGGGCGTCGCGGCCTGTGGGCGGGCGACCCCTCGGCGAGCTGTGGACGAGACCTCCCGCCCGCCGCTCACGTCTCGGCGAGAACGTCCCGCGGTCGATAAGCCGTCGTCCGACGGCCGCGCCACTCCCTGGGGTATCCGAGGGACACCTCGTGGAACGGCACCCCGTCGTGGACCGTCGTCCGGGGGACGTGCAGGTGGCCGTAGACGACCGCGGCTGTCGGGAACCGGACGTGCCAGTCGGCGGTGAGCTGGGTGCCGCACCACTGGGCGAACTCCTGGTGACGCAGGATCCGGGTCGGCTCCCGCAGCAGGGGCCAGTGGTTCACAAGGACGAGCGGGACGTCAGGGTCGCACCCCGCGAGGCGTCGTCCGGTCGCCGCGACCCGGGCCCGGCACCAGTCCTCCCGGGTCGCGTACGGGTCGGGGTGGAGGACGAGCTCGTCCCGGGCGTGGACACCGACGGCCCGCGCCGCCGCCAGCGACTCCTCCTTCGTCGACGTGCCCGGTGCACGGAAGGAGTAGTCGTACAACAGCATGAGCGGCGCCACCCGGACCGGCCCGCCGGAGCCGTCGAACACCGGGTAGGGGTCCTCGGGCGTCACGACGTCCAGGGCGCGCGCCACCTCGACCAGGTGCTCGTAGCGCTCCACCCCGCGCAGCGCGACGGGATCCGTGGGGTGGGTCCACAGCTCGTGGTTGCCGGGGACCCACACCACGGTGCCGAAGCGTTCCCGCAGCCCGCCGAGGGTGCGGCGGAGGTCCTCGACCGTTTCGCACACGTCCCCGGCGACTATCAGCCAGTCCCCGGGTGAGCCGTGGTGCAGCGCGTCGACGTGGGGCCGGTTGTCGGCGTACCCGACGTGGAGGTCGCTGACGGCGAGCAGCCGCGGTGGGTGCATCGCCTCGTCGGTCACCCGACCAGGGTGCCCGACCCGGCGGACGCGGCGCGCGATGCCCGATCGCCCTTGCATGCGAACGATGATTCGCATCATGATGCGAGAGAACGCTCGCTTCTTGGAGGTCCCCATGCCCCGCGCCTACCTTGCGGCCGCCGAACGCCGCGCTCTGGTCCTCGACGCCACCGCCGCACTGGTCGCCGACCGCGGCTTCCACGCCACGTCGGTCGACGACATCTGCCGGGCCGCCGGTCTCAGCGCCGGTGGCCTCTACCGGCACTTCCGCAGCAAGCGCGAGATCGTCGTCGCGCTCGTCGCCCGCGACGCCGAGGAGACGGCTCGGCGCCTCGGCGATGCGGTCGCCGCCGCGGCCTCGCCGGAGGAGGCCGTCGCTGCCCTGGTCCGGGTCCAGCTCGCCCCCCTGCAGGACCGCACCGTCGCCGTCGTGCGAGCGGAGATCGTCGCCGAGGCCGCCCGCGACCCCGAGGTCGCGCGGGCCGCCACCGAGCACGACGACGGGATCTCCGCCGTGGTCCGGGGTGCCCTGGCCGCAGCGGCCGCGCCCGGGAGCGTGGCCGCGACGGCGCCGGAGGCTGCGGTGGAGCTGCTGGCCACGGTGGTCGACGGCATCGCGGCCCGATGCGCGATGCACGGCCGCTGGGAGGTCGACTGGGCGGACCTGGCGGCTGGGGTCGCTCACTCGCTCGTGGCGCCCGGAGGGGCGGCGTGAGCGCGGCGCCGGCCGGCACCGCCGTCCGCCGTGACCGCCAGGAGTTCCCGGACCAGCTCCGCGGTCTGGCCCTGCTCGGCATCGTCCTCGTCAACGCCCCGTTCCTGGGTGCGTCGCTCGGCGGGTTCGGCGCGCTCGGCGGACTGTCGGCGCAGACCGCCGAGGTCGCCGTCACTGTGGTCGCCCAGGGCAAGTTCTATCTGATTTTCGCGTTCCTGTTCGGCTACTCCGCGACGTTCATGCTGCGGGGGGGCGACCGAGCCACGGTCCGCCGCTCGCGGCATCGCTGGGCCCGGCGCCTGGTGGGTCTGGGCGTCCTCGGTGTGGCGCACGCTCTGCTCTTCTTCGTGGGCGACATCCTCGTGCTCTACGCAGTCCTGGGCATCGCCCTACTGGTCGCGCACCGGTGGGGCGATCGCCTCCTGCTCGGCGTCGCGGCCGGGGTCGCGGTCCTCACCGCCCTCTGGTTCGCGGCGCTCGTCGCGCTCACCGCCACCCAGCCCGCGGGGGGGTGGCGACGTCCTGTCGACGCAGGCCTTCGACGCGGGCATGACGGGCGGCTTCGCGGACACCGTCGCCGTCAGGTGGGCCGTGTACCCGGAGGTGCTCGTCGCTCTCGGGCTGATCCTCAACGGCGGGCTCAGTCTCGTGATGTTCCTCGTCGGCTTCGTCGCGGGGCGGCGTCGCCTGCTCGCCGACCCGGCTGCGCACCCCGGGCTGTGGCGGGCGGCCCGCCGGTGGGGGCTGCTGGTCGGGGTGCCCGGCGCCGTCACCGCGGGCCTGCTGGTCGTGGGGCCGAGCGACCCGGCCGCGGCGGCGGCCCACCAGGAGAGCGCGCGCTACCTGCTGGGGATCCTGCTCGGCTTCCTCACCGCCCCGGCGCTGTCGGCCGGGTACGTCGGGGCCTTGGCGGCGCTCGCCGCCCGGCGCCCCCGCGCGCTCTCCGTCTTCGCCCCGGCCGGCCGGATGTCGCTGACCCTGTACATCGGGGAGTCCGTCCTGCTGGCGGCCGTGTTCTGCGGCTGGGGGCTCGGGCTTTTCGGTCGGCTCGACCCGTGGGCGGTGCTGGGCGTCGGGGTCGCCGCCTGGCTGGTGCTCGACGTGGCCGCTCACCTGTGGTTGCGGGCGTTTCGCCAGGGCCCGCTGGAGCTGCTGCTCCGCTGGTGGACCCACGGGGAGCGACCGCGGATGCTCGTGGGCCGGTGGCCTGGTCGGACGTCCGGGTGAGGTGCGCGTCGAGAGTCGTCGCGAGGACAGAGCCCTTCCCCGATCGTTGCGCCGTGCAACCTGCACGGCGCAACGACCTCGGGAGGGGAAGGCGTCGGTCAGGCTGTGGTGCGGTGGCAGTACGGTCTCGGTCACCGTCCGTCGTCGAGCGAGGAGGCGTCCGTGCATCACGTCGTGCTGTGGGACATGGGCAGCCCCGACACCGCCGATCCGTTCGCCGGGGTCATCCGACCCGGGTCCGTGCCCTCGCCCCCGCCGGTCGCTGTCGCCGAGCCGCACGTCGCGGTCGAGGACCTCGACAAGTCGGACGTCCGCGCCCTGGCCCGGGACCCTCAGGTCGCCGCCCTGGCCCCGGTCATGCCGACCGCCCTGATCCGCCCGGTGGCGACCCCCGAGGAGGTCGACCCGGTCGAGGACGGCGCGGCCTGGGGGGTGCGGTCGGTCGGGGCCGACGTCTCCGGCCGCGACGGCGCGGGCGTCGCGGTGGCGGTCCTCGACACCGGCGTCGACGCCTCGCATCCCGCGTTCGCCGGGGTCGAGGTCGTGGCGGCGGACCTCACCGCCGCCACGGGTGCCGGCGCGCCCGGCGACGTCCAGGGGCACGGCACGCACTGCGCCGGCACGCTGCTCGGCCGGGACGTCGCCGGCGTGCGGATCGGGGTGGCGCCCGGCGTCGACCGGCTGCTCGCCGGGAAGGTGCTGAGCGACGACGGCTCCGGCGACTCCGACATGATCTTCCGGGGTGTCGAGTGGGCGCTGCAGCAGGGCGCCCGGGTGATCTCAATGTCGCTGGGCTTCGATTTCCCGGGGCTCGTGCAGCGGCTGGTGGACCAGGGGTGGCCGGCCGACCTCGCGACGTCGTCGGCGCTTGAGGCGTACCGCGCCAACCTCCGGATGTTCGACAGCCTCCTGGCCATGATCCGCAGTCGGGACGCCTTCGGGCTGGGCGCGGTCGTCGTCGCCGCGGCAGGCAACGAGAGCCGCCGGGAGGTCGACCCGGACTACGAGATCGGTGTCGCGTTGCCGGGTGCGGCCGAGGGCGTGGTGTCGGCCGGTGCGCTGGCGCGTTCCGGGGCCGGACTCGTGGTGGCCCCGTTCAGCAACACCTTCCCGCAGCTCGCCGCCCCGGGCGTGGGTGTCCTGTCGGCCCGGGCCGGGGCCGGTGACCTCGTGGCCCTCAGCGGCACCAGCATGGCGACCCCGCACGTCGCGGGGGCCGCCGCCCTGTGGTGGCAGGAGGTGCTGGCCACCTCGCTGCCGCCGACGGCGTCCGTGGTCACCGCGAAGCTCCTGGCGAGCGCCGTGACCGGGCCGCTGGCACCCGGCGTGGTCCCCGCCGACCGGGGGACGGGCCTGGTGCGCTGTCCCTGATCAGGATCGTCCGGTACGGCCGTGCCTCGCAGGCCAGGGCCGCCACGGTGGTCCAGCGCCCCGGAGGACGGACGCTCAGACGGGGTAGAGCTCGACCGTCGCTCGATGAGGGCCGCGGAGCTTCGCATCGCCCGTCGGCAGGGGGCAGTCGAGCAGCTCGGCGAGGGCGACGTACGAGGCGTCGTAGGTGGTGAAGTCGGCGCGCAGATCGCACGCACTCTCCGCGAGCGCGGCTCCGCCTCGATGGCCGCCCCGTGCCCCCGGCAAGCCGACCCGATCACCGGGCTCAGGCGTCGAGCGGGTTCGCGACGTGCAGGCCGTTGCGGCGCGCTGCCTCGCAGAGGTCGCTGTCCGCGCTCGCGAGGACGTCGGCCCGCACGGTGAGGGCGGCGGCGAGGTGCACGGCGTCGTGGCCCCGCAGCGCCTCCCGGCCGGCGAGGTGCCGGGCGGTCGTGACGACCTGTGGGGTGACCCCGACGAGCGTCATGGCGTCGAGGAACTCGTCCAGGCGTTCCTCCGCGTCGCGCGGGTCGCCCGCCGAGAGGCGCCCGCCCCGGCGGGCGGTGGCCAGGGCCGCGGCGGCCTCCACCTCGACGAGAGCCGAGGACGAGGTGAGATCGCTGGCGTTCCACACCGCGATGGCCCGCTCCGTGCCCGGCTCGGCGATGATGAGCTTGATCAGGGCCGACGTGTCGACGTAGGTCATCATCGGCGCTCGTCCGCGACGAGGTCGCTGACGGTCGCACCGACGTCGATCGGTCGCGGCGTCACCCGGGCCGACGACACAGGCGGTCGCACGAGGCCTCGTTCGATGAGCTGGACGAGGTGGTCCTCGACGGGTGACAGACCCGACAGCACCGCCACCGGGCGTCCGCGGTCGGTGACGACGACCTGCTCGCCTTGGCGCACCCGGTCGAGGTAGCGGCTGAGACTGTTCTTCAGTTCGCGGACCCCGACCTCCGGTCGCGATGTGGCCACCGTCATGGGGCAATGGTAGCCACATCTCGCGGCGGACGGTTGCGCGGCGATCGTGTCCGACCCCTGCGCCACCGTGGCGGACATGAGCCCGGGGAACCAGACGACGACAGTGAGGCGTGCGACCGACACCATCGCCAACGCGACCCTGCAGTGGCTGAGGGGCGAGCGGGGCGGGACACCGTGGTGCCACGGGCCGCCCGACCCCGAGACCTGGCCCTTGGTCGAGGATCTCGTCAGGTTGAACGAAGCGGGGCTGGCCACCCTGTCGTCCCAGCCGGGGATGCACGGAGAGGTTCACGGCGTGCCCGTCGAGCAGCGGGCCTACGTGGACGGCGTCGCGGACTTCCCGCTCGCGCGGATGGTCGTGGACGTCGCGGCCGGGACGGACCTCGTCGCGTTCGCCCTGCCGGTGATGCAGGACGCCGCCGTCAGCGTGGCGGTGTCCCGGGGCGCCGCCGGCAACCACATGTGGGGGGACGTCGAGCGCGCGCACGACCTCGTCGAGGTCGTGTCACCCGAGGTGCTCGACTGGCGGGACACCTGGAAGGTGCTCGTCGTCGACCCCGAGTGGGGCCGACCCCGGGCGCTGTGGGACATGCTGCGGTCGATCACGGGGTGACCGGCGTGAGCACAGGTCAGCCACGCAGCCAGACGCAGGTGTAGCGGGGGATGATCCGCGTGTTGAGGTACCGACCCGGGCTGCCCGCGTTGAGCAGGCCGTCCACCTCCTCGCGCGGGACCCCGCGGTACCGGTACAGGGCACCGCCGACGAACTCGACATCGAGGTCCCTGCTCGTGGCGTCGTAGGCGACGGCCGCGACGACCGAGGAGGTCAACGGAATCCGTTCCGCCTGTGCCCGTTCTCCGTCCGGCACGGGCCCAGCACACCACCACGCACCCCAGGCGTCCAGGTCGGCGTCGGCGCGTCTCTACCCTCTTGTCATGGACCCGGCGCGGCGCACCCCGGCGCAGGCCGGGTACGCCTGGCTGCGGGCCCGGCCGTTCCTCGTCGATGCGCCGGCCTCGGTGCTCGCGGCCCTGCTGCTCTGGGTCGTGCACGAGGTGCTGATCACCGGGTACACCGAGAACTCCATCGTGAGCGGGCTCCTCATGGTCGCGCCGCTGGCCTGGCGACGGGCACAGCCGGTGATCTCGGCCACCGCGGTGGCCGTCGCGGCCCTGGCGCACCTGGTCGTCGCCGACACGCCACACGTCGGGACAGTCGCCGTGCCGGTCGCGCTGTTCTCGGTCGTCGCCTACGGCTCGCCCTGGGTCGCCCGCGGGTTCACCGGCGTCGCGGTCGTCGGGTCCGCGCTGGCCGGGTGGCGGTGGGGTTCCCCCGATCCCACGACCATGGTCATCATCGCCGGTGTTTGCCTGGTCGCCGTGGTGGCGGCCGTCGCCGCCGGGCAGGTCCGGCGGCTGGGGCGGCTTCACGAGGCGGCGGCCCTGAAGCGGGCCCGGCAGGCCGAGGTCGAGCGGGCGCAGCAGGTCCAGCTGGCGGCCTCGGCCGAGCGGGCCCGGATCGCCCGCGAGATGCACGACGTCGTCGCCCACTCGCTGGCGGTCATGATCTCCCAGGCCGACGGTGCCCGGTACGTCGCTCCCTCAGACCCCGAGGCCGCGACCCGCGCCATGTCCACGGTCGCCGAGACCGGTCGCCGCGCGCTTGGCGACATGCGCGGGCTGCTGGGGCTGCTGCGCGAGGACGGCACGGGGTCGCTGCCGCAGCCCGGCCTCGACGACATCGACCACCTGGTCGACCGGGTGCGGGCGAGCGAGCTGCGGGTCACCGCCCAGGCCGACGGCGCACCGCCGGGTGAGCTGCCGCGAACCTGGCAGCTCACGGCGTACCGGATCGTCCAGGAGTCCCTGACGAACGTCCTCAAGCACGCCGGCGGGGGGACCCACGCGTGGGTCCGGCTCCGGTGGGGGGCCGACCGGCTCCGGCTGGAGGTGACCGACGACGGCGGGGCACCGCCCGCGGCCCCCGGCGACGGGCTCGGCATCCAGGGGATGCGGCAGCGGGCGGCCACACAGGAGGGCCGCCTGGTCGCCGGCCCCCTGGCGGGCGGCGGGTGGCAGGTCGTCGCCGACCTGCCGTACCCGAAGTCGAACCGCGCGCCCGGCCCCGCTCCCCGCCGTGGGGGGACGGCCGGTCCGACACCGGCACCACGCGGGCCCGGTGTGCTCGTGGGGGACCCGGGGTGACGGTGACCGTGCCGATCCGGGTGGCGCTCGTCGACGACCAGCACCTCGTCCGGGCCGGGCTGCGCATGGTCGTCGACTCCCAGCCGGACCTCACGGTCGTCGTCGAGGCGGGCGACGGCCGGGAGGCGCTCGACCGGCTCGCCCTGACCCCCGTGGACGTCGTCCTCATGGACGTCCGGATGCCGCGCCTGGACGGCGTGGCCGCCACCCGCGAGCTCCTGGCCCGGCCGGGCGCCCCGCGGGTCGTGGTCCTCACGACCTTCGACCTCGACGAGTACCTCCTGCCGGCGATCGAGGCCGGTGCCAGCGGGTTCCTGCTCAAGGACGCCCCGCCCGAGGATCTGCTCGCCGCTGTGCGCAGCGTCCACAACGGCGACGCCGTCGTCGCGGCCGCCCCGACGCGTCGCCTGCTCGACCACGTCGCTGCCGGCCTCGCGAGCGCCCGCCCCGACGCCGCGGCCGAGCGGCGTGCCGAGGCCCTGTCCAGGACGGCCGACCTCACCCCACGCGAGCGGGACGTGCTGGGGCTGATGGCCGAGGGCCTGTCGAACACCGAGATCGCCCGGCGTCTCGTGCTCGGCGAGACCACCGTCAAGAGCCACGTCGGGCGGGTCCTCGCCAAGACCGGCTCCCGCGACCGGGTGCAGGCGGTCGTGCTCGCCCACCGCGCCGGCCTGACCGGCACCTGACAGCGCATCCTCCCGCGGGACCGGCCGCGGTCGACGCCCCTCATCCCCGGGGAGGACGCGGGCGGGACGTGAATCGCCCCGTGGCCCGGCGCGGACTGCGGGGGCGTCTTCCTAGCGTCGTCGGCGACCAGAAGACCGCCGACGAGGAGCGCCGCCACCATGCAGTCAACGTCCACCGCCCCCGGGCGCACGACTCCCGGGCCCGTCCTCGCCGGCCCTGCGGCCGGCGAAGCCGCCCGCGTCGAGGCCCTCACGAAGGACTACGGGGGCGGCGCCACGGCCGTGCACGCCCTCGCCGGGATCGACCTGACGATCCGCCGCCACCGCTTCACCGCGATCATGGGCCAGTCCGGGTCCGGAAAGTCGACGCTGCTGCACTGCCTCGCCGGACTCGACCGGCCGACGTCGGGCCGGGTCCTGCTCGGCGGCACCGACCTGGGCTCGCTGTCGGACGTGGCGCTCACCCGGCTGCGCCGGGACCGGGTCGGGTTCGTCTTCCAGGCATACAACCTCGTGCCCGTCCTCACGGCGGAGGAGAACATCCGCCTGCCCTTGCGCCTGGCCGGCCACGAGGTCGCTCGGGAGCGGTTCGACGCGGTCGTGACCGCCCTGGGCCTCGCCGACCGGCTCGGCCACCGGCCGCACGAGCTGAGCGGCGGCCAGCAGCAGCGGGTGGCGGTCGCCCGAGCCGTGCTCCCGGCCCCCGACCTCATCGTCGCGGACGAGCCGACCGGCAACCTCGACACCCGGTCCGGCATCGAGGTCCTCGATCTGCTGCGCGGCGCCGTCGACGAGGATGGCCAGACCGTCGTCATGGTGACCCACGACGCGGGCGCCGCCGCCCGGGCCGATCGGGTGGTCCTGCTGGCCGACGGTCGCGTCGCCGGGGAGCTGGCCGACCCGGCGGGCCTCGGCGTGGGGACGATCCTCGACGCCGTCACCGACGTCGCCCAGGGGCGGGGCCTGTGATCCCGATCCTGCTGACCGCTGCCCGGCGCCAGGCCGCCCGGACCCTGGGCACCGCCGCCGCCGTGGTCGTCGCGGTCGCCTTCGTGGTCGCGACGCTCGTGCTGTCGGACACCCTGGCGCGGACCCTGGCAGCGGGTGTGGCGGCCCCGTACGCCGGGGTCGACGCCGTCGTCGCCGGCGACGAGCGGGCGCGGGCGGACGGCACCGCGCTCGAGGCGGTGACGCCCGCGATGGTGGCACTGGTCGAGGCCGCGCCCGGGGTCGAGGCGGTCGCGGTCGACGGGCTGCGCCTCGTGGCCGCGCCCGGGTCGCCGCAGGGCTTCGCCGGGCTGGCCCCGCTGGCTGCGGACCCGGTCCTGCGCTGGCAGGCGCTGACCGGCGGGCGCTGGCCCGCGGGGTCGGCGGAGGCGGTCACGGCCTCGCGGGTCTGGGACGTCGGCGACGAGGTGCGGCTGGTGGGGTCGGAGGATCCCGGCGCGACGGGCGAGGAGACCGTGCTGCGGGTGGTCGGCCGGGTCAATGCCGGTGCCGGCGTGTCGGCTGACCTGCTCGCCGCACCCGCCACGCTGGACCGGGTCCAGCCCGCCGCCGGCTGGTCGCGGCTGCTGGTGGTCGGCGAGGGTGGTGAGGACCGGGTGAGCGCCGCGGTCGCGGCCGCGCTCGACGGGCTCGATCCCGGGGACGGGTCGCCGGGCGTCGAGGTCGTCACCGGTGGCCGGGCGGTCGAGGTGGCGGTGGCGGGGGCGACCGGCGGGCGTGTCGAGCTGACCCTGGTGGTGCTCGTCTTCGGGGCGGTGTGCGTCGTCGTGGCCGCGCTGGTCATCGCCAACACCCGCACCGTCGTCCTGGCCCAGCGGTCCCGGCAGCTGGCTCTGCTGCGATGCGTCGGCGCCACCCGCCGCCAGCTCGCGGTGGCGGCCATCGGCGAGGCGGCACTCGTCGGGCTGGTTGCATCCCTCGTCGGCACCGTGGGCGGGATCGGCCTGGCAGCGGCGGCGAGCGCCCTGGTCGCCACCCTCGACGCGCCGGTCCCGATCGCCGGGCTGGCCCTGCGGCCGGGGGCGCTCGTGGTGGGTGTCGTGACGGGCCTCGTCGTCACGGTGGCGGCGGCGGCGCATCCGGCGATCCGCGCCGCGCGGGTGGCGCCGGTCACCGCGCTGCGCCCGCTCGAGGCCGCCGTCTCCGACGGGCGGTGGCGCGGGCGGCGGATCGTGGCCGGCCTGCTGCTGGCGGTCCCGGCGACCGCGGCGCTGATCGCCCTGGTCGCCTTGGCCGAGAGCGGGGGGAGCGACACCTTCATGGTGGCGTTCGCGCTCGGGGTGGTGTCCTTCCTCGGGGTCATGGTGCTGGCGCAACCCCTGGCCGCCGGGGCCGTCCGCGCCCTCGACCGGCTGGTCCGGGGGGTCCTGCCACCCGCGGCCGCCGTGGCGCTGGCGAACGCCCGCCGCAACCCGCACCGCACCGGGGCGACGGTCGCCGCCCTGCTCATCGGGGTCACCCTCCTCGTGACGGCCACCGTTGGCGCCGCGACGGTGCGGGCCGGGTCGCTGGCGCTGCTCGCGGCGGACTCCCAGGCCGATGTCGTCGTCGAGGCCGGGGAGGAGGCCCTGCCCGCCGGGCTCCCGGCGGAGGTCCGGCGGGCGCCGGGAGTGGGGGACGTGCTGGGGCTGGCCTGGGCGGCCGGCGAGGTCGTCGTCGGCGCGGGCGGCGCGGGCATCGTCGGCGCGCCGGTGCCGGTCCGGGCGGTCGCCGACCCCGCCCAGGGGGAGGTGCTGCGGTCGGGTGACTCGATGGCGCCGCCGCGGGGGACACTCCGGCTGGGCGGCGCCGACGCCGAGGCCGTCGGCCTCGGTGACGGCGATCGGGTGACGCTGACCGGGCCGGGGGGCGAGGTGACCCTGCGGGCCGACGTGGCCCCCGACGACCGGGGAGCTCCGCCGGGGCCCCTCGTCGCCGCCGCGGACCTGCGGACGCTGGGCGGGGAGCCTGCCGCTGACCTCCTCCTGGTGCGGCTGGCGGACGGCCTGGACCGCGGGAGCCGGGACGACGCCATCGGGGCGGTGGACGAGGTGGTGCGGTCAGCCGCGCCCGACGCGGTGGTCCGCACGCCGGTGCTGGAGCGGGAGGAGACCACGGCCGTGCTCGACGGGGTCCTGGCCGTCGTGGCCGGGCTGCTCGGGGTCTCGGTGGTCGTCGCCGTGGTCGGCGTGGGCACCACCCTGTCACTGGGCGTGCACGAACGTCAGCAGGAGAACGGGTTGCTGCGGGCGCTGGGGATGACGGCCGGACAGGTCCGCGGCGTCGTGGTCGGCGAGGCGGTGCTGCTCTCGCTGCTCGCGACCGGGCTGGGGGTCGTTCTCGGTGCCGGCTACGGCGCGGCCGGGGCGGCGGCCCTGCTGGGGGCCGACGGGTTCGTGTTCGACCTGCCGGTGACCCGGACGGCGGCCCTCGTCATCGCCACCGTCGCGGCCGGGGTGGTGGCGGCCGCGCTGCCGGCACTGCGGGCCGGCCGGGTGCCGCCGGTGGCGGCGATGGCGCAGGCGTGAGCGAGTCGAGGTCCGCCCAGGGCCAACCGAGGGGCGCCGCGCCCACCCGGGCGCCGTTCGTCCGTCCCGCCAGGTGCTCCGCCAGGGCGGCGAGCGCCACGTCGAGCCCGGCCGACTCCGGGCGCGACGGTGGCCGGCCAGGGCCGGTCAGGCGGCCCTGAGCTCGTCGGCCAGGTCCCGGACCGCGGGCGTGCGTCGACGCGGGGCCGCGGCGACGGTGCGGTTCATGGCGTCGAGGGCGCGGCGGGTCCGGGCCGACCGGGTGTTCCTCAGGGTGACGACGGCCTCGACCCACGTGGTGCAGGCCTGCTCCAGGTGTCCCTGCCGGGCCTGGGACTCCCCGAGCTGGTGAACGGTCAGGGCCCAGACACGAGGGTGGGTGTCAGGGTTCCACCCGGTGGCGGCGTTGCGGAGGAGCGGCTCCGCGAGGTCGTGGCGCCTCATCGCCGTGTAGGTCTTGGCGGCGTGGTTCGCCAGCAGCGTGCCGGCGTCGCCGTTGAGCTCCGCCCAGTACGGCGGGGGATCGTCGACGTCCAGGGACAGCAGGTCGTCCCCGGTGGTCAGCCACCGGCTCGCCTGCCTGGGCTCGCCGACCGCGGCGTGGGCACGCGCCACGACGAGGGCGAAGAGCGATCGGGTGTGGGGGTCGGTGTGGGCCTGTCCCCGGTCCCAGGCGGCGTGGGCCAGCTCGACGCTGCGATCGGGGCGGTGGACGTCCAGGGCGTGATGGGCCAGGCGGCGCAGCATGTACGCGGTGTGGGCGTCGTCGCCGCTCTCCCGCGCGAGGCTGAAGGCCTGGAGGTAGTAGCGCTGGGCCAGCCCCTCCTTGCCCGCGTCGTGGGACTTCCAGCCCGCGAGATGAGCGACCTGGGCCGCGGCGCTGTACATGTCCCGGCGGACGTGATCGGTGGCGAAGGTGGCCTGGCAGAGGGTGGTGACGTCCCGCAGGAGGTAACTGACGACCGTGTCGCGCGCGTGCCCGCCGCCGAGGCGTTCGTCCGCGGCGGTGAACGCCGTCGTCAGGGCACGGATGGCGGCCACGTCGGCCTGGCCGACGACGCGACCTCGCGATGCCGCGGTCGCGACCCGCTCGGCCACCTCGTGGCCGCCCGCCGGGTCGGTCGCGCCCAGCGGCCCCGTCAGGGCCACGACCGAGTAGGCCGCCGTCGACAGGAACGACCGGCGGCTCAGGTCCGCCGATGCGAGGGCGGACGCGGTGCCGAGGGCGTCACCCGACACGTCGAGCCCCACGGTGTCGTCGCCGGGGGCCGGGAAGCCGAGATCGTGACTGGTGACCGCCCGGCCGGTGAGTCGCGACAACGCCTCGACGAGGTAGGAGCGGGTGCGAGGGACGGGGGTGCGCCCGGCGAGCCAGTGCGCGACGGAGCTCCGGTTGGCCTGGAGCCGGTGGTCGCCGTTCTCCCGGGCGACGGTGACAACGGTGCGGGCCAGCTGGTCGTAGGTGCAGCCAGCCTCCCCGAGGAGGACCCGCAGCGCGGTGACCGGACTGGCTGAGTGATCCACGAGGCGACCTCCGCTGGGCGGTGTGCGATTCAGGCTAAACCACCCGACACAGGTTAAACGCGATGCCGGCCGCGTCGAGGTTCCGCCTGCGTGACCTGGTCTGTTCACTGAGGGGTGAAGTAAGGTGACTTTCCGGAGTTAGGCGTCGGCCGTGGGGGCTCGGCGCAAGGGGGCTGGTACTGATGACGACCGGTGCGAACGAGTGTGCGACCGACCGATGGCCTGATGCCCATGACCGCGATCCCGTCCTACAGCGGGCGACGGGGCGCCTGTCACTCGTCCCGGGCGTTCCGCCGCCTCGCCTCCTGCTGCTCGGCCCCGTCGAACTCCGGCACGCCGAGGGGCCGGTCGAGGTGAACAGGCGGACCCGGCTCCTCGAGCTGGCGGCCTACCTGGCGCTGTTCCCCGGTGGGGACCGGGCCGCGCTGGACGAGGCGATGTGGCCGGGACGACGGGTCGGCGCCGCCACGCGCCACGCGCTGGTCGGCCGGCTGCGTCGGTGGCTGGGCAGCGACCCGCAGGGGGAGCCCTACGTGCTCCCCTACCGGGCGGAGCGCGGCTACCGGCTGCATCCCGCCGTGCGGACGGACTGGTCGCACTGGCGGCTGCTGCTGCCGCGCAGGTCGACGGCGACGGCGGCGACCCAGGATCTGGAGGCGGCCCTCGCGCTGGTGCGGGGACGGCCGTTCGAGGGCGCGGCGGTGGCGTGCTACGCGTGGGCCGAGGCGCTGATGCCGGAGATGTCGAGAGCCGTCGCCGAGGCCGCCCGGGAGCTGGCCGAGCGCTACCTGGCCCGGGGCGCGCCGGTGCTGGCCGACCAGGCCGTGGCCATCGGGCGGCGGGCCGACCCAGGACACCGCGGGCTGAGGCTGCTGCGATCGCGACCGTGACGCCGCGGCCACAGCCGTCGTCGAGGTCGTGGCCGGTCACTGCCGACCCACCGGGTGGCGTCCGCCTACTCGCCGTCACCCACCCGGAACAGGTGTTCCCGGCCCAGCCGGACGTGTCCCGGCTCCCCGGCCTGCGGGACGGGTGCGTCGGCGGCGGCCCGGGCGCGCAGCCGCCCGATCGCCGTCGCGACCACCACCTCGGTGTACTCCCCGCGGTAGACCCGGTCGACCACCTGGCCCGCGACGGTGCCGGGACCCGGTCCGCCCGCCAGGCGGACGTGCTCGGGGCGGATCGCCCACGTTCCCGCCCCGGCCCCGACCGCCGTCCCGGGCAGGAACACCTCGACCCCGACCAGCTCGGCCGCCCGGCGGCTCGGTGGCCGCTCGACGACGTCCCTCGGCGGCCCGGCCGCGAGCGCCCGCCCCCCGTCCAGCAGCAGGATCCGGTCGGCCATGGCCAGGGCCTCGGACCGGTCGTGGGTCACCAGCACCGTGGTCACCCCCAGCTCGCGGTGGATGCCGCGCACGGTGTCCTGCATCGCCCGTCGCACGGCCGGGTCGAGCCCGGTGAACGGCTCGTCGAGCAGCAGCGCCCGGGGCCGGGTGGCGAGCGCCCGGGCCAGGGCGACCCGCTGCTGCTCCCCGCCGGACAGCTGCTCGGGACGGCGTCGCCCGGTGCCGGCGAGCCCGACGACGTCGAGCAGCCGCTCCGCCTCCCGCCGCGCCGCCCGCCGGCCCGTGCCTCGGACCCGCAGTCCGAAGGACACGTTGTCGACGATCGACAGAAAGGGGAAGAGGTGGGCTCGCTGGAACATCAGGACCACCTCCCGGCGATGCGCCGGCGCGGCGGTGACGTCCCGGCCGTCGAGCAGCACCTGGCCCCGGTCGGGTCGCTCGACCCCGGCCACGACCTTGAGCAGGGTCGACTTCCCGCCTCCCGACGGGCCCAGGATGGCGAGCAGCTCACCGGCCGGCACCACCAGGCTCACCGCCTGGAGGGCGGCCGGGCCGCGCCGGTGACCGGACTCGGGGGGCTGCGGCGACTTCGGCGACTCCCCCCGGGGCTCCCGGGACCGTGGCGGGCCGCCGTACGCCTTGTCGACGGCCACGACCCGGAGGCCGGGGTCCGTGCCCGCCAGACCAGGTGCGGTTCGCGGCTCCCGGCTCATCTGACTCCTCCGTCGGTCTGGGTCCCGCCCGCGGCCACCGGAACGGCGCGGGCCACCCGGACCGCCAGGGCCACGGCGAGCACCGCCGGCCCGGCCAGCGCCAGGGCGAGCGTCGCCGCGACCGCCGGGTCGCCGCCGGTGGCCGTGGAGACCAGCAGCACCGGCAACGTGACGACGCGGCCGCCGCCGATCAGCAGGGTGAGGGTGTACTGCCCCCACGACGCGAGGAAGCCGAACAGCGCCGCCACCGCCAGAGCGGGCGCGAGCAGCGGCAGGCTCACCCGCACCGCCACCGTCAGCGGGCCGGCCCCCAGGCTGCGGGCCTGCAGCTCGATCCCCTCGTCGTAGCGGGCGAACGCCCCCAGCAGCGGGAACACCACGTAGGGCACCGTCGGCACCAGGTGTGCCAGCACCACGCCCACCGTGTCCCCGGCCAGCCCGGCGCGCAGGAACGCCACGTTGAGCCCGATGCCCACGGCCGGCGGGGGCACCAGCAACGGCAGCGCGAGGACCGCCAGAGCCAGCCCGCGGCCGGGGAAGCGCCGCATGCCCAGGGCCCGGGCGGCCGGTACCCCGAGGAGCATCGCGACCGTGGTCGCGGCCAGCGAGACGACCAGCCCGGTCGCCAGCGCGTCGCGGATCCCGGGATCGGTGACGAGCCTGGACACCGCCTCGGCCGTCCACTCCCGGGGCAGCACCTGCGGGTAGAACCAGCCGCGGGACGTGGCCTGCACGCCGAGCACCGCGAGCGGAGCCGCCGGCAGGACCAGGAGGAGGGCGACGGGCACCCACACCGCCGGCCCCCCGCCGGGCCACCGGCGCCGCGGCCCGCTCACCGCGGTCCCCGCAGCGTCCGCCCTGCGACGACCGCCAGGGCGGCAGCCCCGGCCACCGCCACCGTCATCACGACCGAGACAGCGGCGGCCTCGGGGCGGCGTCGCAGGTCCGGGTCCAGGAACAGGTCGACGACCAGCACGGACAGCGCCCGCGGGTAGCTGACGCCGAGCAGCGCCGGGACCTCGAACACCCCGAAGACGGCGGCGAACACCAGCAGCGAGGCGGCGGCCAGGGGCGGGGCCACCAGCGGCAGCAGGACGTGGCGCAGCCGGTGCCAGGGACCGGCGCCGAGGCTCGCGGCCACCGTCGCGTAGCGCTGGGCCGCCAGGCGCAGCGTCGGCCACGTGGCCAGCACGAGGAAGGGGGTCTCCTTGGTGACGTAGTGGAGCACGACGCCGATGCCGTGGGGATCCCCGACCAGGACCGGGAACTCCGCCGGCGCGGCCACCAGCCCGGCCGCCGCCGCCACGCGGGACAGCACGCCGCTCGGCGCCAGCAGCACCAGCAGGGCGGTCGCCCACACCAGGTGAGGGAGCACGAGGGTGAGGGCCAGGCCGCCGAGCCCGGCGTCCGCGGCCCGCCGCGGCAGACCGGCGAGCCCGACCCCGACGGCCAGGGCGAGCGCTGCGGAGACGGCGGTCGCCGTGCCCGCGACCCCGAGGGACCAGCCCAGGGACACCCAGAACTCGCGGCCTGTGGTGGTGGCGGGATCGCCCCCCAGCACGGTGGCGTAGGCGTCGAACGCGCCCCGGTCGTCCTCGACGACGGCCAGCCGCCCGACGCTCTGCGCCATGGTGTATCCCAGCCCGGCCAGCATCAGCAGCCCGGTGACCGCGACCGCCGGACCGGCGCGCACCCAGCCCCCGACCGCTCCTGCCGACCGGCGGGGGCGGCCCCCGTCGGCCGTCACGACCCGGCGCCCACCAGGATCTCGCCCCGCCACTCGTCCTCCAGCAGGCCCTGGTACTCGGGTGCGGAGTCGTTGACCCGCGCGGCGGCGAGCTCGGCGGGCGGCACCGCGGCGGGCCCCAGGGCCTCGGCCGCCGCATCGAGCTCGGCCCGCGCCTGCGGGTCCTGCACCCGGGTCACGTCGATGGCGTAGCCGAGGCCGAAGCCGTTCTCGGGCAGGATCTGGGCGGCCTGCAGTTCCGGCTCCAGCAGCAGGTTCGCCAGCACGAGCGCGGCCGCCGGGTGCGGGGCGTTGACCGGGATCGCGACGTAGTTGTGATCACCGATCATGTAGTCGTCGAAGACGAAGGCCTGCGCGGTCTCCGGGACGAGGCCGTCCGCGATCAGCGTGCCGGCTCCCGTGATGGCCTGGGTCAGGGTCATGTCGACCTCGCCGTTGGCGAACAGCCGGTGCAGCTCGTTCTCGTCCCGCGGGTACGTCTCGCCCGCGCGCCACAGGTGGGGGCGCAGCTCGGTCAGGTAGGCCCACAGGTCGGGTGCCCAGCGCGCCCACAGGTCCGGGTCGTGGTCGGCCCACTGCTCGGCGTCCCCGCTGAGCTCGAACAGGGCGCCCTTGAGGAACCGGGTGCCCTGGAAGGCGTCCGGTCCGGGGGCGATGTAGGTGAACCGGCCGGGGTTGGCCCGCGCCCAGTCCAGCAGCGCGGCGTACGAGCGGGGCAGGTCGGCCGGGTCGGTCCGGGCGGTGTCGTGGACGAGCTGGAGCTGGGCGGACGACCACGGGCTCTCGTAGCCCTCGACCGGCACCCCGAAGTCGAAGGCGACCGCGGGGTCCTCCCAGTCGACGAGCGCGGCGTGAGGCAGCTCCCGTGACCAGCCGCCCCGCAGCAGCCCCGCCTCCTTGAGCGAGGCGAAGTTCTCGCCGTTGATCCAGATCAGGTCGACCGCCCCGGGATCGACGCCGGCGGCGCTCTCGCTGACCACCTGGTTGACGGCGTCGACGGTGTCGGTGACGGGCACCCGGCGCAGCGTGACGCCGTACTCGGACTCCAGCACCGGGCCGTACGTGGTGTCGATGAACTCGTTGATGCCGTCCGAGCCGCCCCACACGTACCAGGCGACCTCCTGGCCTCGCGCGGCGGCGACGACGGCGTCCCAGTCGCCGGCGTCGAGCGCCGCTGTCGGCGCGGGGTTCGACGTCCGGGCGCCGCCGCACGCGGCGAGCAGGCCGGCGGACAGGCCGGCCGCGGCACCCAGGACCGTCCGCCGGGCGAGGCGGCGGGGCGGGTGGGCGCTCAGGGCAGGGTGAGGCACGGTTCCTCCGGGTGAGGGTGGGCGGGTGGACGTCACCGGGGCGGGCGGGCCCATCGATGGCGAAGATAGGCGGCGAGCTCGCGGGGCAGGTGGGGGAGGGTCCCGGCGAGGAAGGCGTCGGCGACCCGCTGGATCCCGCTCGCGTACGTCGGGTACGGCTGGACGACCCGGAACAGCCGGTGCAGCGACACCCCGCCGGCGATCGCTACGGACAGCTGGGTGACCGTCTCCGAGGCTCGCGGCCCGACGACGACGGCCCCGAGGATCCGCCCGGTCAGCCGCAGGGCGTCCACCCGGATGAACCCGGCGACCAGGTCGTCGGTGTACCCGCGGTCGGTCTCGCGGGCGAGGTCCACCCGCAGCGTCGTCACCGCGCCCGGGTGATAGCGCCGGGCGATCTCGTCGGGACCGAGGCCGGCGGTCGCCACCTCGGGCTCGGCGAAGGTCGCGGTGGGATAGGAGGGTTCCCGGCCGAGGGCCGGCAGCCACGGCAGGCCGATCCGCTGGGCGACCCGTCGGCCCTGGGCGTTCGCGGCGTGGGTGTGCGCCGCGGTGGCGGTGACGTCCCCCACCGCCCACACCCCGCGCGCGGTGGTGCGGCCCCAGCCGTCGGTGACCACGGCACCGGCGGCGTCGACCCGGACCCCCGCCTCGGCGAGCCCCAGGCCGTCGGTGGCGCGGCGGCGGCCGACCGCCTGCAGCACCCGGTCGACGCCGGACAGCACGGTTCCCGGCCCGGTCGCCCGGACCGGGCGCAGGGTGAGGGCCTGCGACCCCTCGTCGTAGGAGTCGGCGACGCAGCCGAGGTGGACGTCGATCCCCCGGTCCCGCAGCGAGCCGGCCAGCACCTCGGCGACCTCCGGCGGGAACCGCTCCAGCACCCGGTCCCGGGGGGTCACGACGCTGACGCGGCTGCCGAGGCGCCGGAATGCGAAGGCGAGTTCCATGGCGATGACGCCGCCGCCGAGAACGGCGAGGTGGGCGGGGGCGTCCTCGAGGTCGAAGACGGTCTCGTTGGTGAGCGAGCGGTGGGCCGGCAGGCCGGGCACCTCGACGGTCCGGGGCCGGGCGCCGGTGGCGACCACGACGTGGCGGGCGGTGAGGGTGGTCCCGGTGCCGTCGGCTGCGGTGACCAGCACCCGGCGGCCCGGGAGCAGCCTGGCCCGCCCCCGGATCAGGTCCACGCCGGGCAGCTGCCCGAACTCCCGGGTCTCGCGGTCGCGCAGGGAGTCGCGGCGGGCCCGGACGTGGGCCAGGGCGGCCCGCCCGCCGCCCGGACCGAGCAGCCGGGCCTGGTGGATGAGGGTCTTGGACGGGACGCACCCGACGTTCGTGCAGTCCCCCCCGACGTCCCGCTCCTCGACCAGGGCGACCCGGTGGCCCCGGGCGGCGACCCCGACGGCAACGGTCAGCCCGCCCGACCCGGCACCGACGACGACGGTGTGCACACTCGACTCGTCGGTCACGACGCCGCCTCCCGGCGGCGCAGCAGCCGGGACACGACGAGCCCGGCGACGAACAGGACGGCCGACAGCGCGAGCGTCCACGGGTTGACCGTCGACACGCTGATCCGGCCGGCGAACACGTCGTCGATGTCGAGCGACGCACCCGCCAGCACGAAGGTCAGCGTGCCGGGCAGCGAGCCGAGGACGGTCGCGGCGAGGAACGGCCGGTACCGCACCCGCAGGAACCCCGCGAGGTAGTTGACGAGGTCGTACGGCAGGTACACGAGCCGCATGACGAGGATCGCGACGAAGGCCTCGCGCCGCAGCCGGTCGGCGTACCGGGCTGCGAGCGAGCCGGTCCCGGTCCCGTCCGAGGGGCTGGGCAGGACGTCGCGGCCGAGCACGCGACCGAACAGGTACGCGACGGTGGCGGACAGGTTCGACCCGACGACCACGTACAGGGTGCCGAGGACGGGTCCCCAGATCGCCCCGCCGAGCAGGGTGACGACGACCGCCGAGAAGAACGCCAGCGGACGGACGGTGTAGACCGCGATGTAGAGCAGCGGCCCCCAGGGGCTGCGGAGCAGGTCCACGAGGTCGCGCACGGTCTCGGTCGGCGAGGACCCCGTGGCGGCGCCGTAGCCCAGGAAGCTCGCCACCAAGGTGACCCAGATCGCAGCGGCCACCGCCTTCTGCCAGTGCCGCGCCCAGAACCCGCGGGCGGGCGCCGGTGCGGGGGCGGGGGCGGGGCTCCCGGGACGGTCGGTGGCGGGCGGGCGTTCGACGTCAGGCACGGGACGGCTCCTCACGGTCGGGGGCGCGGGCAGGGGCGCCGGCGGCGCCCTCGGGCGTGTCGGCCCTGCGATCCGGGGTGAGCAGGCGCCGGGCGCCGGCCACCCGCTGCCCGGCGGTGAGCAGGACCAGCGCGGCCATCGCCCAGAAGAGAGGCACGGCGAGGCCCGGCAGCGCGAGCACGAGGACGTAGAACGCGATCGTCTCGGCCCCCTCGACGAGGCCGCCGGGCATGGTGACCGCGGTGCGCTCACCCGTCGCGGCGGCGCCCGCCCGGCGGCGCTCCAGCAGCGCCGACAGGTACATCCAGGTGGCCGCGTTGACGTAGTACGTCGACAGCAGGACGGCTGCGACCAGGTAGGCGCCGGGGGAGCCGACCGAGGCCGCGATCCCCAGCGTGAGCGCGGCGGCGACCGCGTGGTCGGCCACGATGTCGAGGTAGGCGCCGAGGTCGCTGTGCCGCCCGGTAGTGCGGGCGAGGGCGCCGTCCAGCCCGTCGAGCAGCCGGTTGAGCAGCCACAGCACGAGGGCGAGCGCGAAGGCCCCCCGCCAGGCGGCCACCGCGCCGCCCAGGCCGACGGCCAGCCCGGCCGCGGTGAGGACCAGCGGATCGAGCCGCAGCACGGGTCCTCGCAGCGCCAGCGCCAGCGCGGCGTCCTTGTGGGGCCGCAGGGCGGCGTCGAGCACGGGTCCCCCTTCGAGACGGTGGGTGGCACCGGCGCGGCGCCAGCCCCGAGTGTGCGGAGCGGATCCGGGGTTGTCAGCGCTCCGGAACGTCACGTCAGCGGGACGTCACATCCCAGGTCCCGCTCGGGAGCCGGAGGTCCTTCGGCGGCCGGTCACACCTTTTCTTGACTGATTCCAGATCAGGCGGGCAGGCTGACCTCGTGCCCAACGACCCGGACGTCGCCGGGTTCGACCCCGAGGCGCTGATCCGGGGTGCCGCGCTGCGCGTTACCCGGCCCCGCGTGGCCGTCCTGGCCGCCGTCCACCGGCACCCCCACTCGGACACCGACACGATCATCCGTCTGGTGCGCGAGGATGTGGGGGACGTCTCGCACCAGGCCGTGTACGACGTCCTCCGGGTCCTCACCGCCGCGGGCCTGGCCCGGCGCATCGTGCCGGCCGGGTCCGTGGCCCGGTACGAGTCGCGGGTGGGGGACAACCACCACCACCTGGTGTGCCGCTCGTGCGGGGCGATCGTCGACGTCGACTGCGCGCGCGGGACCGCACCGTGCCTGACGGTCGCCACCAACCACGGCTTCGCCGTCGACGAGGCGGAGGTCGTCTACTGGGGCACCTGCCCCGACTGTTCCTCATCCCACCCCCATCGCCCGACAGCACCCACGAAGGAGACGATCGCGTGACCGACACCGCCACCCCCCCGGGACAGGACCAGCAGAGCCAGGGCGGCTGCCCCGTCGCCCACTCCAGCCCGTCCTCGCGCACCAACCGCGACTGGTGGCCCAACGCCCTCGACATCCGCGCCCTGCACCGCAACCCCGCGGCGGGCGACCCGATGGGCGGCGACTTCGACTACGCGGCCGAGTTCCAGCGACTCGACCTCGCCGCGGTCAAGGCCGACATCTCTCAGCTCCTCACGACGTCCCAGGACTGGTGGCCCGCGGACTACGGCCACTACGGCCCCCTGATGATCCGCATGGCCTGGCACGCAGCCGGCACCTACCGGATCCAGGACGGGCGCGGCGGCGGTGGCTCCGGCGACCAGCGCTTCGCCCCGCTCAACAGCTGGCCGGACAACGCGAACCTCGACAAGGCCCGCCGCCTGCTCTGGCCGGTCAAGAAGAAGTACGGGCAGCAGATCTCGTGGGCCGACCTCTTCATCCTCACCGGCAACGTCGCGCTGGAGTCCATGGGTCTGGAGACCTTCGGCTTCGGCGGCGGCCGGGTGGACGTCTACGAGCCGGTCGAGATCAACTGGGGGACCGAGTCCGAGTGGCTGGGCGACGAGCGGTACAGCGGCGACCGCGAGCTGGCCCGGCCGTTCGGTGCCGTCCAGATGGGCCTCATCTACGTCAACCCCGAGGGGCCGAACGGCAACCCCGACCCGATCGCCGCGGCCCGTGACATCCGCGAGACGTTCGCCCGGATGGCGATGAACGACGAGGAGACCGTCGCCCTCGTCGCCGGTGGTCACACGTTCGGGAAGAACCACGGCGCGCACCCCGAGAGCCACCTCGGCCCGGAGCCGGAGGGTGCCCCGATCCAGGAGATGGGCCTCGGCTGGGTGAACGCGGCCGGCACCGGCAAGGGCGGCGACACCACCACCAGCGGGCTGGAGGGCGCCTGGACGCCGACGCCGACCCAGTGGGACAACAGCTACTTCGAGACCCTGTTCCGGTACGAGTGGCAGCTCACCGAGAGCCCGGCCGGCAAGAAGCAGTGGATCCCGACGGACCCCGGGGCCACCACCGTCCCCGCCGCCCACGACCCGTCGGCCCGCGTCACGCCGGTGATGCTCACCACCGACCTCTCGCTGCGGGTCGACCCGGTGTACGAGCGGATCTCCCGCCGGTTCTTCGAGAACCCGGCCGAGTTCGCCGACGCCTTTGCCCGTGCCTGGTTCAAGCTGACCCACCGCGACATGGGCCCGATCGCCCGCTACCTGGGTCCCGAGGTGCCGACCGAGCAGCTCATCTGGCAGGACCCGGTCCCGCCGGTCGTCCACCCGCTGGTCGGCGCGGCCGAGATCGCGGAGCTCTCGGCGACCCTGCTGGCGTCGGAGCTGTCGGTGTCCGACCTGGTCCGCACGGCGTGGGCGGCGGCGGCGACCTTCCGCGGCACCGACAAGCGGGGCGGCGCCAACGGCGCCCGGATCCGGCTGGAGCCGCAGCGGCAGTGGCAGGTCAACGAACCGGCGGCGCTGGCGGCGGCCCTGGGCGTGCTGGAGGGCATCCAGCAGCGGTTCAACGCCGCGCGCCCCGGGGGAGTCCAGGTCTCCCTGGCCGACCTCGTGGTGCTCGGCGGCTGCGTCGCGGTCGAGAAGGCGGCACGGGACGCCGGCGTCGAGGTCACCGTGCCGTTCACCCCGGGTCGCACCGACGCGTCGCAGGAGATGACCGACGTCGACTCGTTCGCCGTGCTCGAGCCGACCCACGACGGGTTCCGCAACTTCCTCGGCAAGGGCGGCGACCGGCCCACGGAGCAGCTGCTCGTCGACCGGGCGGAGTTCCTCACGCTCACCGCGCCCGAGATGACGGTGCTCGTCGGCGGCCTGCGGGCGCTCGGCGCGACCTACGAGGGCTCCCGGCACGGGGTGCTCACCGACCGGCCGGGGGTGCTGACGAACGACTTCTTCGTCACCCTGCTGGAGCCCGGGACGACCTGGACGCCGACCTCGGAGGGCGAGGAGGTCTTCGAGGGCCGCGCCGCCACCGGTGAGGTGAGGTGGACCGCGACCCGGGCCGACCTGGTCTTCGGGTCGAACTCGCAGTTGCGGGCGCTGGCCGAGGTCTACGCCGGCGACGACGCGCGGGAGAAGTTCGTC